>JBIKSZ010000012.1:0-29681 GCA_044348345.1 Roseomonas sp.
CGGCGGTGGGCTGATCGCCGGCTGCGCGCTGGCGGCCGAGGGCGCATCGCCCGCGACGCGCATCTTCGCCGTGGAGCCGGAAGGCTGGGACGACACGAAGCGCAGCCTGGAGGCCGGGGCGCGCATCGCCAATGACGGCGCGGGCGAGACGATCTGCGACGCGCTGCTGTCCATGCGGCCGGGCGCGATCACCTTCGCGGTGAACCAGCCGCGTCTTGCGGGCGGCGTGGTGGTGACGCGCGCCGAGGTGTTCCGGGCGATGCGCTTCGCCTTCGAGCATCTGAAGATCGTCGCCGAGCCCGGCGGCGCCGTCGCGCTGGCCGCTGTGCTGGCAGGCAAGGTGGATGCGAAGGGGAAGACCGTCGGCGTCGTGATCAGCGGCGGCAATGTGGACCCGGCGGTCTTCGCCGAGGCGCTATCGGCCGCCTGACCTTCAGCGCGGCAGCATCCGCGCCGCGACGCCGTCATGCCGCACCAGCGCGTGCCACAGCGTGGCCGCCACATGCAGCGCGACGGCGCCGACCAGCAGGTTCGCCATCACCTCATGCGCGCCCTCAAGGGTCTTGCGCAGGCCAAGGCTGCTGAGCAGCGGCGGGATCTCGAACAGGCCCAGCACCGGCATCGGCGCCCGGCCCGACATGGCGATGGCAAGCCCCGTGAGCGGCACCGCCAGCATCAGCAGGTACAGCAGCAGATGCGCCGCGCCGGCCAGCCGCCGTTCCCAGGCCGGCTGGCCGGCATCCTCGGGCACCGGGCCTATGAACCGCGCCAGCAGGCGCGGCAGCAGCAGCGCCGCGACCGCGAGCCCGACCAGCGCATGGCTGCCGAGCGCGAAAGCCTTGTCGGGCCCGCGCGGCATATCCTCCATCACCTGCCCGATCAGCCAGGCCGCGCCGATGGCCAGCGCCATCGTCCAATGCAGCGCGATGCTGAGGCGCGAGTAGCGGGTTGCCATGGCACTGCCTCCTTGCCGGTCGCATGGGACGCGGCATGGGCCCGTCGCGGCGCTGCGTCCTTGATGCACCGCAAGACGCGGGCGGCCCGGCAGGACCGGGCCGCCGCGCGGCATCACACCAGCGTGCGGATCAGCTGGCGAAGCCCGAGGCGCCGCGCTGGCCGCAGGCCCAGCCGTGGTGATGCACCAGGCCGTCATCATGGCCGGCCTCCGGCGCCCGCGTCGTCGCGACGCGCATCGCGGCGGGCCGGAGCAGCTCGCCGACCGAGGGCGGCGGCTCCGTGGCCCAGCCATGCGAATGCACCAGGCCGTCATCGTGCTGGTCGTGGCTCATGGTTCGATCCCTTTCCCGAGATATCGGATTGGCTGGTCAATGCGCCGGCGCGTGGTCGTGGAACTGCGCGGCTTCCGTGCTGGTCGCGAGCGCCGTGGTGCTCGCCGTGCCGCCGGAGGCCGCGGTGGCGACCGCGTCGAAATAGCCAACACCGACCTCGCGCTGATGGCGGATGGCGGTGAAGCCGTTCTGCTCCTCGGCGAATTCGGCCTGTTGCAGTTCGGAATAGGCGCCCATGCCGCGCTCGGCGTAGCCGCGGGCCAGCTTGAACATGGACAGGTTCAGGCTGTGGAAGCCGGCGAGCGTCACGAACTGGAACTTGTAGCCCATCGCGCCGAGCTCACGCTGGAACGCGGTCGCGGCCTCCACGCCCATCTTCCGCTGCCAGTTGAAGCTGGGCGAGCAGTTATAGGCGAGCATCTTGCCCGGGAATTCGCGCTGGATCGCTTCCGCGAAGTCGCGCGCATCCTGCAGGTCGGGGTCCGACGTCTCCCACCACAGCAGGTCGGCATAGGGCGCATAGGCCAGGCTGCGCGCGATGGCGTAGGCCTTGCCGGCACCCGGCTTGATGCGGCGAAAACCTTCTGGCGTGCGCTCCTCGGTCAGGAAGGGGCGGTCGCGTTCATCCACATCGGCGGTCAGCAGCTGCGCGCTTTCCGCATCGGTGCGGCAGAGCAGCACGGTGGGCACGCCCTCCACATCGGCCGCGAGCCGCGCGGCGTTCAGCGTGCGGATATGCTGCTGGATCGGCACCAGCACCTTGCCGCCGAGATGGCCGCATTTCTTCTCCGAGCTCAGCTGGTCCTCTAAGTGGACGCCGGCCGCACCTGCCTCGATCATGTGGCGCATCAGCTCATAGGCGTTCAGCGCGCCGCCGAAGCCGGCTTCGGCATCGGCGACGATCGGCGCCATGTAATGCGTCGCGTCGCCTTTCCCTTCCTGCACCGCGATCTGGTCGCAGCGGCGCAGCGCGTTGTTGATGCGGCGCACCACGTTCGGGACGCTGTCCACGGGATACAGCGACTGGTCCGGATACATCTCCCCGCCGGTGTTCGCGTCCGCCGCGACCTGCCAGCCGGAAAGGTAGATCGCCTTCAGCCCCGCCTTCACCTGCTGCACCGCCTGCATGCCGGTGAGCGCGCCCAGCGTGTTCACGAAGGGCTCGGTCTTCAGCAGCTGCCAGAGGCGCCGCGCGCCCCGATCGGCCAGGGTGTGCTGCACGCGGAAGGACCCGGCGAGCCTGGCGACATCGGCGGGCGTGTAGTCGCGGCGGATGCCGTCGAAGCGGCCCGGCATGGGCGCGCCGCCGAAGCCGGCGCCGCCATCGGGGGCGAAAAGCGGGGAGGTGGTCGG
This sequence comes from Roseomonas sp., assembly GCA_044348345.1. Lineage (GTDB taxonomy): Bacteria > Pseudomonadota > Alphaproteobacteria > Acetobacterales > Acetobacteraceae > Falsiroseomonas. The sequence goes on from JBIKSZ010000012.1 coordinate 2,643, forward strand.
ACGGGTCATGCTCGGCTCCTGCCGCCGCGGAGTTGTTCGCAGCGCCCGTCAATAATTCACATTGCATCGCCGAAGTTCAGCGGGAATCCTGGGGTTCGCGCGGCAAGGCAGTCGCTGTTTTCACAGAGTTGCCGTCGCATTTTGTAAAGGAACGCACATGGCGCGCCCCCTGATCGGCCGCACCATCCGGCGGCTCCGCATGGAGCGCGGACTGACGCAGCAGGCGCTTGCCGCGCGGCTGGGAATCTCCGCGAGCTATCTGAACCTGATCGAGCACGACCAGCGCAGCGTCACCGCCAGCCTGCTGATCAAGCTGGGGGAGAACTTGGCGGTGGATCTCCCCGCCCTGTCGGGCAACCGAGAGCGGCAGGTCGAGGCCGGGCTGCGCGAGGTTCTGGCGGACCCGCTGCTCGGGCTGGATGAGGTGCCGGAGAACGAGGTGGCGACGCTCGCCGCATCCGCGCCGAATGCCGCACGCGCGATGCTGGCGCTCTACCGCGCCTGGCGCGTCGCGAAGGAGGATGCCTCCGGCATCGCGCTGCCGACCGGCCGGCGCATGCTGCTGCCGACCGAAGAAGCGCGTGATTTCTTCCACGACCACGCCAACCACTTCCCCGCGCTCGAAGCCATCGCCGAGCGCATCGGCGCGGAGCTGCGCGCGAGCCCCGCAGAGATGAACCACGCCATCGCCGAGCGGCTGCGGCGCACCCATGGCGTGACCGTTGCGGTCGGCAAGCTGGACAGCGCGCTGCGTCGCTACGACCCGCAGCTGCGCCGGCTTGATCTCTCGGAATCGCTGCCGCGCGAAAGCCGCGGATTCCAGATGGCGTTCCAGCTGATGCTGCTGGAAGCGCGGGATGCGGTGGAGGCGGTGGTGGCTCCGGCCGAGCCCTCCACGGCCGATGCCGCGGCGCTGATCCGGCTCGGCCTTTTGAACTACGCGGCCGCGGCGCTGCTGATGCCCTACCTGCCCTTCCTCGGTGCCGCGCGCGAATTGCGGCACGAGGTGGAGGCGCTGGCTGCGCGCTTCGGCGTCAGCTTCGAACAAGCGGCGCATCGCCTCTCCACGTTGCAGCGGCCGGGGGAGAATGGCGCCTTGCGCGGCGTGCCCTTCTTCTTCCTGCGCGTGGACCCGGCGGGCAATGTGGATAAGCGCTTCTCCGCTGCCGGCTTCCCCTTTGCGCGCTTCGGCGGGTCTTGCCCGAAATGGATCGTCCACCGCGCCTTCGCCCATCCCGGGGAAACACAGGTCCAGGTCGCGCAATTGCCGGATGGCGCGACCTTCCTGACCTTCGCGCGCGCCATTGCCGCGCCGACCACGCGCTGGGGCGAACCTGCGCCGATGCATGTGGTGGCGATGGGCTGCGACATCGGCCGCGCGGCGGAGATCGCCTATGCCGATGGAATCGAGATTGCCACAGCGGCCGTCGGCATTGGCCTGTCCTGCCGGCTCTGCGACCGCGCCGATTGCCGGTCCCGCGCCTTCCCGCCGCTCGAGCACCGGCTGACGCTCGACCCCAATGAGGACAGCGCCGCGCCCTGGCGGTTCGAGGCAGCGCCCGGCACGGCCCGCCCGCCCGCCAAACCGCGCGCGTAAGGAGCGCTTTAACCCTCACCCCGTCATCTGCCGCAGCGAAGGAGCGGCGATGGCACGGGGTCGCAAGGACGGGGCAACGATCGTCCTGAAGCGGATCGAGGAAGGCGGGCACGGGCACCATGGCGGTGCCTGGAAGGTGGCCTATGCCGACTTCGTCACGGCAATGATGGCTTTCTTCCTGCTGATGTGGCTGCTGAATGCGACGACCGAGGAGCAGCGCCAGGGCATCGCGGATTTCTTCGCGCCCAGCAATGTGATGGGCCGCGCCCAATCCGGCACTGGCGCCCCTTTCGGCGGCGCCACGCCGCACAGCTCCTCGCCCATGACCCAGGATGCCGGCGCCGTCACCGTGCAGCGCAGCCGGCTGCCGGTGCTGACCGATGTCGAGACCGAGGATGACAGCGAGACGGCCGCACGCCCGGTCGTCTTCCGCGACGCGCCGGAGGGCGAGGACGAGGAGAACGACCCGCGCCGCGTGCGCACCGCCCGCGCCGATGCGCCGCCCGGGGACCAGGATCCGCGCGCACGCCGCGCGGAGCATCCTGCCGCCGGCAATGGCGAAGCGGCGGGCCAGGGGAGCGACGCGCGGAACCTCTCGGATGCCGAGCTGCGCGCCGAACATGCCAGGCGGGAACGCGCGGCCTTCGAACGCGCGGCGGAGGAGCTGCGCCGCGCCATCGCGGCCGACCCCGCGTTGGCCGATCTCGGCCGGCAGTTGCTGATCGAACAGGCGCCGGAGGGGCTGCGCATCCAGCTTCTGGATGCCGACCGCCAGCCGATGTTCGCACTCGGCGGCGCCGCGCCGAATGACCGCGCGCGCGCCCTGATCGCGCGCGTCGCGCAGGTGGCGCAGCGCATGCCGAACCCGGTCACGATCACCGGCCACACCGACGCCACGCCCTTCCGCGGTGGCACCGACCGATCGAACTGGGATCTCTCGGCGGACCGCGCCAATGCCACGCGCCGGCTGCTGGCCGATGCCGGCCTGCCGGAGAGCCGGATCCGCTCTGTCGCGGGCTATGCGGAACGCCAGCTGCTGCTGCCGGACCAGCCCAATGCAGCGGCCAATCGGCGCGTCGCCATCACCCTGCTGCGCGAAGCCCCGCAGACGCCATGACCGCGATCGCTGGCTTCGTCTTCCTGCTGGTCATGGTCTTCGGCGGCTATCTGATTGCCGGTGGCAAATTCGGCATCATCCTGGCCGCGCTGCCCTTCGAGATGATGATGATCGGCGGCGCGGCCATCGGCGCCTTCATCATGGCCAACAGCATGCACGACGTGAAGCACACGCTCGGCGGCTTCGGGAAGATCCTCAAGGGCCCGCGCTACCATAAGAAGGAGTATGTCGAGCTTCTGTCGCTGCTCTACGCCTTCGTGCGGCTGGCGCAGCAGAAGGGCGCGATGGCGCTGGAAGCGCATATCGAGCGGCCGCAAGAGAGCGCGATGTTCAGCACCTTCCCGAAGATCGCGGCCGACCACCACGCTGTCACCATGATCTGCGACTATCTGCGCATGATCGGCATGAACGCCGATGATCCGCATCAGATCGAGGATGTGATGGCGCGGGAGCTGAAGAAGATGAAGGAGGAGGAGCTTCACCCGTCGCATGCGATGCAGAACATCGCGGATGCGCTGCCCGCGCTCGGCATCGTTGCCGCCGTGCTCGGCGTGATCAAGACGATGGGCTCGATCGATCAGCCGCCGGCCGTGCTCGGCAAGATGATCGGCGGTGCGTTGGTCGGCACCTTCCTCGGCGTGCTGCTGGCCTATGGGCTGATGGGGCCGCTGGCTGCGCGGCTGAAGAGCGTGGTGGAGGAGGAAGCGAAGTACTTCGAGGTGATCCGCGCCGTGCTCGTCGCGCATCTGCATGGCAATGCGCCGCAGGTTGCGGTCGAGACGGGGCGCAAGATCGTGCCCAGCCATTCCATGCCGAGCTTTCAGGAGCTGGAGGAATCGCTGCAGGCGCTCAGCATCTGACGCGCGCTCAGCGCGCTTCGATCACGCGGCCCGTCGCGGCCTCCACCACCAGCACGCGTTCCGTGGCGCGGCGGCGCAGCGTCAGCCGCAGCCGGCCGGCATCCTCGCCCTCCCCGCGCTCCACCACCGAATAGACAGCGCCGGCGCGCAGATCGGCCAGGAAGGCGTCGAGCGGGATGCCGAGCAGGCTGGCCGCAGCCTCGGCGGACAGCGCGACATCGCCCGCTGCGTCGATCTCCACCCGGTCCGGATACGCACCCGCCATCGCCTGCCTCCTGCCAATGCCAGATGCGGCCGTGGCGTGGCGTGTGCAACGGCTTGACCAGGGCGCCGCGGCGCGGCAGGGGCGAGGCATGACCGACACGCCGCTCGACCCCCACCCCGCCGCCTTCCACGACCTGCTGGGCCTGCGCCTGATCGAGTGGCGCGACGGCTTCGCCCGCGTCGCCTGTGCGGTCGGGCCGCAGCACGGCAACCGCTCCGGCATCGTGCATGGCGGGGTGATGCTGTCGCTGATCGACCAGGCGGCGGCCTATGCGGGCCTGTGGTGCTCCGTGCCCGGCAACATCCGCCGCGCCGTCACGCTCGACCTCGATTGCCGCTTCACGGGGCAGGTGTCGAAGGGGCAGATCGTCGCGGAAGGCCGCGTGATGACGCGCGGGCGCAACATCTTCTTCTGCCGCACGGAGGTCTTCGACGAGGCCGGCACGCTGGTCGCCTTCGGCGCCTCCACCCATCGCTGGCGCGCGGGCAGCGAAAGCCATGAGGGCCAGCCGTCGGGCGCTCGGGACGAATGAGGGCGGGCGGGCAGGGCGCTGCCCTCCCGGGCCCAACCGGACCGAACGTTCGAACAAACTGAGGATAACGGCTGACGGCGCGCTGGTGGACTAACGATGTCCAGCAGGGTTCTAACTCTGCACCAAGCTCCTTAGACAGGCAGCTTCCTGACGGGTAGCTGGTCGGATCTGCTCGCCCTGGTCGGTGGACACCAAGGCCAGTGCCACCCGCACGGCGTGGTTTCAGGCGGCGATGGTGGGCAGGGTACGCCGGTCCGGGAGACCTGCTCGTCGCTGACCACCCACCATGGCCATCGAACGCTCCGCCGTCCTCAGCGCGCCATGTCCACGCATGAAATCCCGCGCTTCGGTTCCGCACGGGCTGCTTCGGGAGCTTCGGCTCAGCGCGGCATCAAGGTGTCGGAGACGATCCGCGCCATCTCGACATAGGTCGCGGCAACGAGCCCTGTGATCGGCGATGCCGCAAGACCGGCTAGCAGCCACCAGGCGCTCGCGCCGCCCATCCAGCCGAGGATCGCCGCCGCCACAGGCAGAGCCGCGACGAGCGCGGTAAACGCCCCGCCCCATCTGATCAGCAGCAGAAGGGCGGGATATCGGGGCGGCTCATCGACCTGGATCAAAGGCGGACTCCTTCAGTACTGCGCCGCTTCGGGGAGATCGGCCGAGACGACTTCGTAAGCGGCGTGCCGGCCCGCGATGCGGCCAGAGGTGAAGGCCCAGCCGAGATGGTGGCCATGGCCTTCCAGAAGAACGCCGCCCATGCCGGTCAGCCCCGCGGCGTAGAGGCCTTCCAAGGGCACGTCGTCCTCGCCGAGCACCCGGAGGCGATCGTCAACCGCAATGCCGCCATCGGTGAAGTTGACCCAGTAGCGCACCGGCCCGAGGGCGACGTAGGGGCCACGGTCGAGCGGCTTCCGCTCGTCCTCCGCCGAGCGCGGCCGGCCGAGCTTCGCGTTATGCTGTGCGACTGCTGCTTCGAGCGTGGCGGCGGGCACGCCGAGCTTGGCGGCGAGTTCGGGCAGGGTTGCCGCCTCACGGAAGATGTCCTTGCGCGTCCTCCGGTAGTCGCTGATGGAGGCATAGGCCACCCCGGGCGCGGTCGAGACATAGTAGGGCCAGCCGGTGAACTTCTCGACGAGCTTGCCGTCGAGCACGATGTAGGCGAGCTGGTCCGGCTGCCGCGCCATGTCTTCGACCGGGTCGGACAGCTCGTCGGTGAACCGTTCGCCATTCTTGTTGATCAGGATCGCGCCGTTCTTGAACAGCTTGGGCGATGGCACGAGGATCGTTGTCAGGAAGCTGATGACAAACGGGCGGAGAATCGCGCCGGGCAGGTTATCCAGCGCCCAGCGCATGAAGCGGGTCACGATCGGATAGGGCGGAATCTTGCCGATCAGCTTCGGGGGCGGGGCCTGGAACCGGATGCCGGCGAGGTGCAGGTGGCCATTGATGATGCGGCCGCCGAGCGCGCGTACCATGGAATGGCCGTCGCCCGTGTTGTGCGGGTTCACAGGCGATACCGATGCGATCGCCTTTGAGATATGGCGGGCGCGCAGCTCCCTGCTCGCGCTGTAATCCCCGCAGGCCAGTACGACAGCACCCCGCGCGCGCAGCTCCACCGCGCCCTCTCGGGCATCGACCACAACGCCGGTGACGCGGCCATCCGTCTGGACGAGCTCGCGCGCGGGCGCGGCCGTCATCACCGTCACACCGAGCCGCCGGGCGGCGCGCTCAAGGTGGAAGATGTAGGCGCGCGAGTCGGGCAGCACGTTGTGCATGCGCGGCTTGCGGTGCGGCAGCTCGTTCATCGGCCCGTAGAACTCGATGCCCATGGACATCAGCCAGCGCATCGTCTCCGGCACGTTTTCCACCAGCATGCGCGCCAGCGTCTCGTTCTGCGGCAGATTGAGCGTGGCGTTGAACTGCCGGAAATCATCGAAATGGTCCGCGGGGCTGTCCTTGATGCCCTTGCTGCGCTGGTGCGGGGTATTGCTCGCGGCGATCGAGCCGACAGAACGGCCGGTGGTGCCGCCAAGCCGCTCGGCCTTCTCAATGAGGCAGACCGAGCGCCCGAGGCTTGCAGCCTCGATCGCTGCAGCGAGGCCACTGCCACCACCGCCGACGACAACGACATCGAATTCCTGGAATGCGCGCACGTTGGACCGCTCCGGGGTGGAGGATTTGGAGGCGCCCACACTCGCCTCCCGACCCAGGCTGCCGGCCTGGAACTCGCTGCTGTGACTGGTCATCACTCGCCCACTCGCAACCACCGTGCCATGCGCGGTGCCGCTTGCTTTGCGCCGGCTGCGCGAGCGATCCGTCCTCGTCGCGAGCATCTCTGTCCTCGTCGAGGACACACTCCCCATCTGATGCCCTGCTCGCATCGGCCAGGCCGGTCTGGCATGGTTCCGGCATCTGCGGCCTTCATCTCCGGCCATGGGGCCCTCGCGATGCATGGAACATCTGATCTTGTCGTGGTCGGCGCCGGCCTTGCCGGGCTGACCGCTGCCTTGCGCGGCCGCGAGCTTGGGCTTTCGGTCACGGTGCTCGAGAAGGGCGAGGGCGAGCACTACCCCTGCAATACGCGCTGGTCCGGCGGGATCATCCACATCGCCTATCGCGACGTCGCCGAGCCACCCGAGGCGCTGCACGATGCGATTCTCGCGGCGACCAGCGGGGAGATCGACCCCACGCTCGCCGCCACGCTCGCCCATAAGGGCCGCGTTCTGGTCAGGTGGCTCGCGCGACACGGCGCGCACTACATCCGGCCTGGGCCCGCCTGGCAGAACCACATGCTCGCGCCGCCTCGCCCGCTTGTGGCCGGGATGGCCTGGCGCTGGCGCGGGCCGGACGCGCTTCTCCGCGCGATGCGCAGGCGCTTCGTTGCCGCAGGCGGCGTCTTCCTCCAGGGGACGAGGGCGCGTGACCTGCTGATGGAGCACGGTCGGTGCGCGGGCGTCGTGGCGGTGGGTGCGAAAGGCGAGATCGTGCTGCGCGCCCGGGCCGTCGCGCTCTGCGACGGCGGCTACCAGGCTGATCAGGGCCTGATGCGCGAGGGCATCTCCCCGGCCCCTGAGCGCGTCAAGCAGCGCAATGCGGGCAGCGGCACCGGGGACGGCCTGCGCATGGCGATGGCAGCCGGCGCCGCGGTAAGCCGGCGCGACCGTTTCTACGGCCACCTTCTCGCGCGCGACGCCATGGTGAATGACCGCGTCTGGCCCTATCCCGAGCTTGACGCGCTCGCGCTCGCAGGTGTGCTCGTTGGCCCCGACGGGCGGCGCTTCACCGATGAGGGACGCAGCGGCGTGTCCTGCGCGAACAGCGTCGCGGCGCTCGCGGATCCCCTGTCGGCGATGGTCGTCTTCGACGAGACGATCTGGCAGGGGCCTGGACGCTCAGCCAGGATACCGGCCAATCCGCAGGTCGCGCGCGCTGGCGCCACCATTCACCAGGCCGGCAGCCTTGAAGAGCTCGCGTCGCTCGCCGGGCTCTCCGCGGAAGGTCTCGCTGCGACGGTCGCGGCGCACAACGCCGCGCTGGCGAACGGCAACCCGGGCGCGCTCTCGCCGCCGCGCAGCGTCGGCCGGCACCGGGCCTTCCCGATCGCAACGCCACCCTTCTATGCCATCCCGGTCTGCGCCGGGATCACCTACACGATGGGCGGCCTGCTGATCGACGCCGACGCCCGCGTCCTGCGGCCGGGTGGCGAGCCCATCGAAGGGCTCTACGCCGCCGGCTCGACCACCGGGGGCATCGAAGGCGGCGAAGACGCCGTCTACCTCGGAGGTCTTTGCAAGGCTGGGGTCTTCGGCCTTGCCGCGGCCGAGCACGCCGCCGCGCTGCGCCAGTCGCTGGCCGCGTGAGCGATCAGGCAAGCCGCCGGAACATCCCGTGCCGCCGGACGGTGAGGTGGGGCCTGATGCGCTCGGCCCAGCCGCAATCGATCGAGGCCTGCCGCCACGCCGCGGATTTCGGCACCTCCGGATCCGTGACCTCGTAGGTGGTCAGGAATTCGGGCATGTCGGGCGTGTCGGCCCATTCGAGCCTGTAGCGCGCGCAGGCGCCGACCCCCGGCACCTGTTGCAGCGCGGGAACGTAGCCCTCGTCATAGAGGCGGTTGAACTCGTCCTCGAGCGCGGCGGGGATGGCGAGCTGGACGAGGTAGAGGTGCGTCGCCACGGTCAGGTCTCCACGGGCTTGAAGCCGGGTGGCTGGGTGTCACGGAAGGAGGGCCGGGAGGCGAGCCGCGCTGCGAGTGCAGCGAGGCGCGGCCGCTGCGTGCGCCAGCCATGCGGGTGGCGGAAATCGAGATATTGGAGAGCGACGCCGAGCATCAGCTCGACGAGGCTCGGCTGGCCAGGATCGCCGTCGCCAAGCTCGATCTCGGCGCGGTCCAGGAGGCGGCCGAGCCTCGCTTCCTCGCGCGCCATGCGGTCGGGCATCCGGAAGGACTCGGGCCGGCGTGTCTCAAGAAGGCGCGTCACGGCCGCGTCGATGATCGCATGGGCCAGGGCGTGTCCGCGCAGCGCGGTCCAGCGCGCATCGCCCTCCGCCGGCAGTAGACGAGGGCCCGGTGCTTTCGCATCCAGATACTCGATGAGTAGCAGCGAATCGAAAAGAATCTGCCCATCGTCGAGCTCGAGCACGGGCACCTTGCCGATAGGGTTCATGGCATGGAGCCGGGCACCGTCCTGCCACGGGTCTTCCACGGTGAAGTCGACCAGAATCGCGCGTTCGGCGGCGACCACCCGTACCTTCCGGACGTAGGGTGAGGTCTGCGACCCGTAGAGCTTCATCAAGACCTCCGGAAAGGTGGAAGCGCCGGGCGCCGCGCGCCCGGCGCTGCCGTTACTGGCGTGCCCAGAGCTGCTGGGTTTCCTCGCGCTCGCGCGCGACGCGTTCGAGCATCTGCGCCTGGTTGGCGTAGAGCGGCAGGAGCCCGACGCGCAGCAGCCCTTCGCGCACCTGCGCGTCGGCGACGACCTCGCGGGTCGCGCGGTCATAGGCCGCAGCGATCTCGGCCGGCAGGCCGGGCGGGCCGGAGAAGCCGATCCAGTAGAGCGTCTCGATCGTCGGGAAGCCCGCCTCGCGCGCCGTCGGCGTGTCGGGCAGCGTCGGCCAGCGTTCCGGAGAGGCGACAGCGAGAACGCGCAGCCGGCCGGCCTGGAGCGGGGCGGTGATCGAAGCATAGGACCCCACGCCCATGCGGACATGGCCGCCCGCCGTCATCGTGATGGCCTCAGAGCCACCGCGCAGCTGCAGCGGCCGCGTCCGCATCACGTCCACGCCGATGGCGCGGAAGAACTGGCGGTTTGCCATGTCCTGCGCGCCCGCGCCGCCGAGCGACGTCCAGGTGAAGCTGCCGGGATCGCGGCGGGCGGCGTCTGCCGCATCCTGCAGCGTGCGGAAGGGCGAATCGGCCGGCACGACGAACTTCATCGGGGTATAGGCCGCGATGGACACGAAGGTGCGGTCCTGCACGCGGAACGGCAGGTTGCGCACGGCAGTGTCGAGCATCGAGCTCGAGGGCGGGCCGTCGGCGAGCATGGTGTGGCCGTCCGGCGCGGCATTGCGCACCTCGTTGACGGCCGGAACCGTGTTGCCGCCGGGCTTGTTCACGACGCGGACGGGCACGCCCCAGCGCGCCTCGAGCGCGGGCGCGATCACCCGCATGCCGAGGTCCGTGGACCCACCCGCGGCGAAGGGCACGACGATCTCGACCGGGCGGGTCGGGCGCCACTCCTGCGCCCAGGCCGGCGCGGCGGCGGCGATGGCGAGCCCACCAAGGCCCATGATCAGCAAACGTCGCATATCGTTCTCCCTTCCCTGTCGTTTCCCGAACTTCGCGCGCTCAGGTCTCGTTGGTGCTGTCCCTGATGAGCGACTTCACCGCCTTGGACCGCCGCTTGAAGTAGAGCGTCCCGGCGAGCACGAGCGCGGCGGCGATCGTCAGGACGAGTGCGATCGGCTTGTCCTGCACGAAGAACAGGTTGCCCGCCGACAGCGATAGCGACTGACGCAGCGACTGCTCAAGCAGCGGCCCCAGCAGGAAGCCGAGCACGAGCGGCGCGATCGGCAGGTTCAGGCGGCGCATCACGTAGCCGACGACGCCGAAGGCAATCGCGACCCAGACATCGAACAGCGTGTTGCGCGGGGCGTAGGCGCCGACGATGCAGATCGCCAACACGATCGGGCCGAGAATGCTGTACGGTACAACGCTGAGGCGCGCCCACAGGCCGATGAGCGGCAGGTTGAGCACCAGCAGCATGGCGTTCGCGAGCAGCATGCTGGCGATGATCGTCCAAACGAAGGTGCCCTGCTGTTGGAACAGCATCGGCCCCGGCGTCAGCCCGTTGATCAACAGCGTGCCGAGCACGATGGCAAGCGCCGGGCTGGTCGGAATGCCGAGCGAGAGCAGCGGGATGAAGCCAGCCATGGCCGTGGCATTGTTCGCCGCCTCGGGTGCGGCGACGCCCTCGATCCGCCCCTTGCCGAATTCCTCCGGGCGCTTGGCGATCCGGCGCTCGACATCGTAGGCCAGATACGCCGTCAAGGCTGGCAGCATGCCGGGCAGGAGGCCCATGACGAAGCCGGTGACCGTGCCGCGGACCGAGGCCGCGAGCCCACGCGCAAGCTCGATGCCCCGCGGCAGCATGGACAACCACGAACCAAGTCGTCCCGTGAAGCTGCGCGCCGCGGCGCCCTGCATCACGACGAGCATCTCGGCGATGCCGAACAGGCCGATGAGAACCGGGACGATGTCGAGCCCCTTCGTCATCTCGATCGTGCCGAAGGTGATGCGCTGGGTGCCTGTGAGCGGGTCCGTTCCGACTGCGGCGAGCGCCATGCCCAGTGCAGCGATGGCCAGGCCCTTCAGGACGGAAGGTCCGGCGAAGCTGATCAGCGCCGTCATGCTGAACAGCACGAGCGCGAAGTATTCCGCGGGCCCAAAGCGCAGCGCGAGGTCGGCGATGCGCGGCCCGATCACCGCGATCGCGAGGGTCCCGAAAATGCCGGCCATGAAGGAGCCGATCGCGGCGATGGCCAGCGCCTGCCCGGCTCGGCCCTGCCGGGTCATCGGATAGCCATCCTGGGCGGTGACGATGGAGGAGACCTCGCCCGGCACGTTGGTCAGGATCGCGGTGGTCGATCCGCCATACATCGCACCGTAGTAGATGCCGGCCATGATGATGATCGCGCCTTCCGGCGGCAGATAGATCGCCGAGGGCAGCAGGATGGCCATGGCAGAGGCCGGACCAAGGCCCGGCAGGATCCCAACCAGCGTGCCAAGCAGGCAGCCGATCAGCGCGAACAGCATGTTCGTCGGCGTCAGCGCCGCGGCAAGACCGGTGAGGAGATTGGGATCCATCTCTCAGGAAGCCGCGGGGGCGAGCGTCCGGGCGAGTTCGGAAATCGGCCGGTAGAAGCCCTCGACGGTCCCGTCGGGTACGCGTCCCGGCGTGGCCTCGCGCTCGACCGAGACGCCAAGGAAGGGTGTCGCCCGGTCAATGCCGTCGGCGCGTAGCCAGGTCGTGCCCGGCCTTGCGGCATCGATCTCCCGGCGCGCATGCGATGCGGCGGCCTCGTCCAACCCTTCGAAGGAGACAAGGCGGAGACACTCGCCGGGGCCGACCACCGGGGCGCTGACCTTGCCGTGCTCAGCCGCGAATAGGTCCCGGTTCCAGGCGCCGATGTAAGGACGCCATTCGTAGAAGCCCCAGTCGCTCCGATACTCCGGCGTCTCGAGCGCGGCCGCAGATTGAAGCGTCCAGAAGGCCAGGTAGTCGCGCCCCTGGCCGGCGATGAGGCGGAAGCGCTGCCCGGTCAGGAACAGCGGCTTCTCCAGCATGTTGCGCAGCTTCGGACCGCTGTACCAGTCGTTCCAGCGCGTCTCGTGCTCGGCGTCTTCGAAATTGCAGCGGACAACGTATGCGATCGACATAGGGCGTTCCTCGACGCGGCTTTTTCCTGGCCGGCTGTCGGGCCCATCGTGCAACCGCCGTGCCATGTCCGGCGCCATCCGCGGAGAGAACGCCCACGCCATGCGCCGCGTGTCGTCGCGGGCGACACGGACGGCGCAAGTGTATCCGGGAAGGACAATGCGCCGCGGGCTGGGCGCCGACCTGCCCTGGCATGTGCCTTGCGTTCCGATCCCCTCATGCGCACGGACCGAACGACTTCGCCGGGGGACCAGATCGAGGAGTGGGCCGACATCGTCGTGGTCGGTGGCGGCGGTGCGGGACTGGCCGCGGCGAGCGAAGCGGCGGCCGCGGGTGCGCGCGTTGTGCTGCTGGAGAAGAACGGCGCGCTCGGCGGCAGTACGGCCTGGTCGGTCGGCTCGATCTCCGCCACCCGCACGACGCATCAGCGGGCGCGCGGCATCGAGGACTCGCCCGAGGCGCATTTCGAGGATCTCGAGCTCCTGGCGGGCCGCCACGCCAACCGGGATAATCGCGAGCTGCGGCGCATCCTGGTCGACGAGACTCCAACCACCTTCGAATGGCTCGAGAGCCTGGGGTTGGTCTTCGTCGGGCCGAATGTGGAGCCGCCGCACCGGGTGCCGCGCATGCACAACGTCCTGCCGAACTCACGCGCCTTCCCGCACGCGCTCGGCCGCCACTGCCGGCGGCTCGGGGTGGAGATCCGCTGCGACGCACGGGCCCAGCACCTCATCGAGCGCGGGGGGCGCATCATCGGGGTCGCCTATCGCCGTGCCGGCGTGCCCGCCACCATTGGCGCGCGGCGCGGCGTGGTGCTTGCCGCGGGCGACTACAGCGCGGGCACGGAGATGAAGGAGCGCTTCGCCGCCCCCGAGGTCGCGGCGCTCGAGCCGGTCAATCCGACCGCCACCGGCGACGGCTTCGGGCTCGCCCTCTCCCATGGCGCGGAGCTCGTGAACGGCGATATCGTCCGCGGCCCGGTGATGCGTTTCGTGCCCCCGCCTGGAGGCGGCCTCATCCGCCGCCTGCCGCCGTCGAGGGCCCTTGGCACCGTGATGCGCTGGGGGTTCGAGCGCTTGCCGGAGCGCGTGGTGCGGCCTTTCGCCATGGCCTTCCTGACAACGGCGCTCGGGCCCGCGACCGAGCTCTTCCGCGAAGGCGCGATCCTGGTCGACCGCGACGGCCGCCGTTTCACGGACGAGCTCGACCGGCCCGGCTACGCCGTGCCGCACCGGCCAGGCGGTCTCGCCTACATCGTCATGGACGGGGCGGTCGCGGCCAAGTTCTCGGCCTGGCCATACTACGTGTCCACCGCGCCGGGCGTCGCTTACGCCTATCTCGACGATTACCGCCGTAATCGCCGGGATATCTTCCACGAGGCGGCCGATCCGGCTGCGCTTGCCCGCTCCATGGGCGTGGATCCCGAGACCTTCACCGCGACCTTGCAGGCCTACAACGCCGAGGCGCGCGCCCGTGGCGCGGGCGGGTCACGCCCCCCGCTGGAGCAGCCGTCCTTCGTCGCGCTCGGGCCGGTGCGCAGCTATGTCGTCTTCACGGATGGCGGGCTGCGGGTCGACACCAGCCTGCGCGTGCTCGCTGGCGGCGCGCCGATCCCGGGCCTCTACGCGGCGGGGTCCAACGGCCAGGGCGGGCTGCTTCTTGAGGGCCACGGCCATCACCTCGCCTGGGCCTTCGTCTCGGGTCGGATCGCAGGGCGCAACGCCGCCGCCAACGACCCTCTCGCCACCGATGCGCAAGGAGTTGCCGGCCATGGCTGAGCGGATCTTCGGCCTCCTGCTTGCTGCGATCGGTGCGTTGTGGATCCATGACGGCTGGCGGCTCGGCGCCGAGCGCGAGTACCAGTTCTTCGACGAACTCGGGCCCGACCGGTACCTGATCCTGCTCGGGGTCATCCTGGCGGCGACCGGTGTCGCACTGGTGCTGGGGCTGGTGCGATCGGACGCGCCCGAACAGGATTCCGCTCCGTTTCACCTGTGGCCGCCAAGCACTGCCGTGACCTTCACGGGCGCGCTGCTCGTTTATGCCGCGCTGCTTGACGTCGCGGGCTACACGCTCGCGACCTTCCTGTTCTGCCTGATCGCCTTTGCCTTGGCCGGGCGGAGCTGGCGCTCGACCCTCGCGGGGAGCCTGCTCACCACCGCCGGATCCTGGCTGGTCTTCGTCCGCCTCGCCGGCATGCCGTTGCCGCGCGGCTTCGTCGGGTTCTGAGATGGGCCGGCTTGCAGGGAAGGTTATCCTCGTCACCGGCGCTGGCGCGGGCCAGGGCGCGGCAGCCGCGGGCTTGTTCGCTTCTGAGGGAGCGCGTCTTGTCGTCACCGACGTCGCCGATGGCGCAGCCGAGCACGTGGCCGAGCGGATTCGCGCCTGCGGCGGCGACGCCATCGCGTTACGGCACGACGTGTCGGACGAAGCCGGATGGGCCGAAGCGGTCGGGCGGGCAGTCGCGACATTCGGCGCGCTGCACGGGCTTGTGAACAACGCGGGCACGATCAGCCGCCGACGCATCGCGGACATCACGCTCGACGACTGGCGCCGCGTCCTCGACGTCAACCTCACGAGCGCGCTGCTCGGGATCAAGCACGCCGCGCCTGCCATGCGCGACGCCGGCGGCGGATCGATCGTCAACGTGTCCTCGACGGCCGGCCTCACCGCACATGAGGACCCGGCCTACACGGCAAGCAAATGGGGGCTGCGTGGCCTGACGAAGACGGCCGCGGTCGAACTCGCACCCGACGGCATCCGCGTGAATTCGATCCACCCCGGGCAGATCACGGGGACGAGCTTCTTCAGCGGCAGCTCGCCCGAGCGGGTCGAAGCGGCACGCAGGGCGGTGCCGCTCGGCAGGCCGGGCACGCCCGAGGAAAGCGCAGAGCTTGTGCTGTTCCTCCTGAGCGACGCGGCCGCCTATGTCAGCGGGGCGGAGATCGCGATCGACGGCGGCTATGTTGCCGGCGGCCTTGCCTTCATGCGCCAGCAGATGCGCGCGGCACTGGCGACCGACGGGCGCGAGCCCTGATCGACGCGGCGGCCAGGCGAAGGGACCGCCGACATCCCGCCGCCGAGACGCGGCACGAAGCTTGCCCATCACCCTGCGCTGTCAGGAGACACCGTCCATGCCCGTGATCGACTTCCGTATCCGCCCGCCATTCCGCGACTTCCTCGGCATGGCCATGTACGCCATGCCGGAGCGCCGCGATCGCTTCACCCGACAGCTCGGGCTCGAGCCTTCGCCGGCAGCGGTTTCGCAATCGGTCGAGCTGCTGATCGAGGAAATGAACGCCGCCGGCATCGATATCGGCGTGGTCGTCGGCCGGAATTCCGGCTTCCTCGGCTCGGTCGCCAATGCGACGGTGCGCGCATTCTGCGACGCCCATCCGGGCCGCTTCCTCCCCGTCGCCTCGGTTGACGTGACGGACCGGCGCAAGGCTGTGGCCGACATCGACGCGGCCCTGGCGGACGGGTTCAAGGCCGTGAACATCGAGCCCGGCGCCTATGCGGAGGCGATGCTGGCCGATGACCGGCGCCTCTACCCGATCTACGCGCATTGCGAGGATATCGATGCGCCCGTGATCATGATGACGGGGGGGAACGCCGGCCCTGACATCGGCTATTCCGTGCCGACCGCTCTGGATCGCGTGCTTGCCGATTTCCCGAAGCTTCGGATCTGCTCCTCGCACGGGGGATGGCCCTGGGTGCGCGAAATCCTGCACGTGGCCTTCCGGCGGCCCAATCTCTACCTCTCGCCCGACATGTATCTCGTGAACATGCCGGGCATGGAGGACTACCTGCGCGCAGCCAACGGTTTCTTGCGTGATCGCTTCATCTACGCGAGTTCCTTCCCCTTCTGCCCCGTGAAGGGTTACGCGGAATGGTTCAGGACGCTCCCGCTCGCACCAGAGACCTTCGACCGGGTGATGGGCGCGAACGCGATGGAGTTCCTGGGCCTGCGGAGCTGAACCTTGGTGCGCCGCTCACCGGCAGGTCGTCCCCGCTCAGGGGAACGTGCCGGTGGGCGACCGCGCATCGAGTTGGCTCTTGTGCGGTGTCCTCGTCGTGGACACGCAAGGACAAATGAGGACACGCTGTCTGGTTGGTGACGTCGGCGTGTCAGCGGGGCTTCTGTTGAAACGCCGCGACGAGGCGCAGCAACACCGCCGAACCGGTTGCCAGCCCGGCCGCGCCGTATGCGGCGCGCACAGCCTGCAGCGCCGCCGCGGCCTGCTCCGCGCTCGCCGCCTCGATCCAGGCCGCCGCGGTGATGTGGCGGTCCGGCACGGTGCGCATCCGGCTTTCCACCGTGTCGGTCCGGCTCGTTCCCGGATCGGCGGAGAGGAGGGCGCGGGCGACAACGCCCGTTCCAGGATCGGGCTGCCAGCCAGGGGCGGCGAGCAGCGCTGGCGGCGGCACCGCTGCGAAGGGCAGCAGAGCGGCGAAGCCGCCATCGGCAAAGCCCGCGGCGTGCTCCACCCTGCAGGCGGACCGGATCATGCCGACGAAGGCATCCATATGCTGGCGCGTACCCGCCGTAGGGTCGGCGAGACGGGCGCAGTAGGCGGGCGAGGTCAGCGTCTCCAGCCCGTCGAGTTCATAGAGGCTGAGATCGCGCGGCCCGCCTTCGATCGCGCGCCAGCGGCGGGCGCGGCGGAAACCGGGTGTCGCGACCCGATCCGGCATGTGGTCCGCCAGGTACCACGCGTCGAAGCTGTCCTCGCGTCCTGGGGCAACGCCGTTCTGGACAAGAAGGACCGCCGGGCTATCGATGCTCATGCGGGGTGCGATGCAAGGGGCGGGCCGGGCCGAGCCTTCACACATGGCGGACGGCGTGGTGGCTGGCACGGAACTTGATACACGCAACTTGATACCTGATCCGCAAAGCCAGCGGCGGCCCCGCCGCACGGCACTTGGACAGCTCGCCCGGCGGGCCGGAGGAATGGCGTGCAGTACGAGACGATCACCTATGCCGAGGAAGGCCCGGTCGGCATCATCACCCTGAATCGCCCAGATGACGGCAACATGTTCACCGCCATCACCTGCCACGAGCTGCGCGACTGCATCGAGGGCGCGCGGCGGGAGACACGGACGCGCGTGCTGGTGCTGACCGGCGCCGGCGACAAATTCTTCTGCATCGGCGGCCGCAAGGATGGGATGGAGGATACCACCCTCTATGCCGGCGTTCTGCCGACGCTTGAGATGTATGAGGCGATCGAGAAGTGCCAGAAGCCGGTCATCGCCAGCGTCAACGGCTTCGCGGTCGGTGGCGGCAATGTGCTGCAGATGGTCTGCGACGTCACCATTGCGAAGGAAAGCGCGGTCTTCCGGCAGGTCGGCCCGATGATGGGCAGTTTCGATGCGGGCTACGGCACCTGGTACCTTGAGGATCTGGTCGGGAAGAAGCGCGCGAAGGAAATCTGGTTCCACAATCCCAAGATCAGCGCGCGAGACGCGCTTTCGATGGGCCTGATCAACAAGGTCGTGCCGGATGCCGATCTGCGGACGGCCACGCTGCAATGGGCCAACGAGATCGCCGAGCGCGGGTCCTTCGCCTTGGCCAGCGTGAAGGCGGCCTTCAACGCCAGGCACGGCGGCGTCGCCGGCCTGTCGCGCATGGCGCACGACCTGCTGCTTCGCGCCTACCTTGAAACGGATGAAAGCCACGAGCTGCGCGAGGCCTTCGCGGCGAAGCGCAAGCCGGACCCCGAGAAATTCGGGCACTGACGCCATGAGCGCGCGCTTCCTCACGCTGCATCACCCGGCCTCCGGCCGCGCCTATTACGACGCAGGCTTGTGGCGGGCGGAGACGCTGTACGGCCGCCTGATGGCGCATGCCACGGCCCGGCCGGGAGCGCCCTGCGCGCGTGACGGACGGCGGAGCCTCACCTGGCGCGAGTTGCTGTCCTGGGTGGACGGCGCAGCGGCGGCGATGCGTGCGCTCGGCCTCTCGCCGGGAGACCGCGTCTCGCTCTGGATGCCGAACCGGCTCGAGGCCATCGTCCTCTACCTCGCCTGCTCGCGCGAAGGGCTGGCCTGCAACCCCTCCCTGCACCGCACCTACACAGCCGACGAGATCGCCGGGCTGGTCAGTGTGTTGGACTCGAAGCTGCTGCTGACCGAGCCGGGCTGGGGCGCCGACCGCGTGGCCGACCCCGTCGCGCGCTTCGGCGGCGTCGGCAGCCTGCGCGCGGTCTGGACGTCGGAGAGCTTCCCGCAGCCGGGCGCGGCGGTCGGCACGGCGGCCCATGATCCCGACATCGTCTCCTACCTTGCCTTCACCTCCGGCACGACTGGCGCACCGAAATGCGTGATGCATTCGGACAACACGCTGATGGCGAATGCGCGCGATCTCGTGCGCGACTGGGGCCATGGGCCGAACAGCGTGATCCTGACGCTGTCGCCAGTGTCGCACCACATTGCCTGGGTCGCTGTCGCGCAATGGCTGGTCGCGGGCGGCCTGCTGGCGCTCGATGATCCGCCGGCCGGCCGCACGCGGCTCGACTGGCTGGTGGAGACGGGCGCCACCTATGTGATGGGCGTGCCGACCCATGCGCTCGACATCCTTGCGGAGCAGCGGGGGCAGGGCATGAGCCGGCTCGGCGCCGTGAAGGTCTTCTACATGGCGGGCGCACCTATTGCGCCGGCGCTGGCCGAGGCCTTCGTCAAGCAGGGCATCAAGCCGCAGAATGTGTACGGGATGACGGAGAATTCCTCGCATCAGTACACGCATCCGGACGACCCGACCGATGTTATCGTGGCCACCTGCGGCCGCGGTGGGCGCAGCTATGAAGTCGCCATCTTCGACCCCGCGGACCGCGACCGTCGCGTGAAACCCGGGGAGATCGGCGAGATCGGCGGCCGCGGTGCCGCGCTGATGCTCGGCTATTTCGGGAACCAGGTCGCGACCGAGGGCTCCTTCAACAGCACCGGCTGGTTCTTGTCGGGCGATCTCGGCGTGCTGGACGAGGCCGGCAATCTCTCCATCGTCGGTCGCTCCAAGGACCTGATCATCCGTGGTGGGCACAACATCCACCCCGCAAAGATCGAGGCACTGGCGGTTCGCCATCCGGGCGTGGCACGCGCTGCGGCCTTCGCTGTCCCCGACCCGCGGCTTGGTGAGCGCGTCTGCCTGGCCATCATCGGGGATGCGGATCCGTCAGAGCTGCTGGATCACCTGATGGCCGAGGGCCTGTCCATCTACGACATGCCGGAGCGCTTTTTGCGCCTCGATGCCCTCCCACTGACCGCGAGCGGCAAGGTGCTGAAGCGCGAGCTGACCGCCATGGTCGCCCGCGGCGATCTGCAGGTACAAGCCATACGCGCCCGCCCGAAGGAGACCGCGTGATGGTGGTGCGGCTGGAGCGGCGCGATGCCTGCGCGATCCTGACATTGGATCGGCCGGAGGCTCTGAACGCGCTGTCCTTCGACATCCTGCGCGAGCTTGGCTCACGCCTCGATGAAGTCGGAGGATCGGATGCCCGCGCGCTCATCGTCACCGGCGCGGGGCCCAAGGCCTTCTGCGCCGGCGCCGATATCCCAGAACTCCGCAGCCGCGACCTGATGGCGCAAAAGCGCGGGGCGGAGCTCGGCCAGGCCGTCTTCGCGAAACTCGACGCGCTGCCGATGCCGTCTGTCGCGGTGATCAACGGCTTTGCCTTCGGCGGTGGGCTGGAGCTGGCGCTGGCCTGCTCCATCCGGCTCTGCTCGCCGAATGCGAAGATGGGTCTGCCGGAGGTCAAGCTTGGCCTGATCCCGGGCTATGGCGGCACGCAGCGCCTGCCGCGCGTCGTCGGGCCGGCCCGCGCATTGGACATCATCCTGACCGGCCGCACCGTGCTGGCCGAGGAAGCGTTACGCATTGGCCTGGTCACCGAGATCGTCGAGGGCGATCCAGTTGAGGCCGGCCTGGCCTGCACAGCGCGGTTCACGAGCCACAGCCTGCCCGTCATGGCCTTCGCGCGCGCCGCCGTCGCGCGCGCCGCGACCACGCCGCTGGCCGAGGGGCTCGCGGCGGAGGCGGAGCTGTCCACCCTCGCCTATCGTCTGGAGGACGCCGAGGAAGGCATGGCCGCCTTCGTCGAGAAGCGGAAGCCCGTCTTCAAGGACCGCTGAACCATGCGGATCATGCGCGAGGGAATCGCAGTCGCAATGGCGGTGCCGCTCGCTCTGCCGCGGGACCGGGCACGTGATGAACGAGGCAAGACCGATGCCGTGGATGGTGGCAAGGGAATGAATCACTGATGCGCGTCTTCGACCGTCTCGCCGCCCGCCGCCGCTTCACCGAAGATGAGCAGCTTGTCCTGGACCAGGTCCGGCGACTCTGCGCGGAGGAGATCGCGCCTCGCGCCGCGGAGCTCGACGCCTCCCACCAGTTTCCCTGGGCGAACATCCAGGCCATCAACGCACTCGGTCTGAATGGCCTCTTCGTGCCGGAGGAGCATGGCGGTGCGCCGATGTCCTATCGGCTCTACCTGGAGGTCGTGCAGGAGATCTCGGCGGCCTGCGCATCGACTGGCATCGTCTATGCCACGACCTTTCACGGCCTGAAGCCGCTGATCGACCTCGGCACGCCAGAGCAGAAGGCGCGGCTGCTGCCGCGCATCGCCGAAGGCGGGCTGGGCGCACTGGCCATCACCGAGCCCTCCGCAGGGTCCGACGCGACGGGCATGAAGACGCGCTTCCGGCCCGATGGCGACGACATCATCGTCGACGGCGGAAAGATCTTCATCTCGAATGGCGATGTCGCCGACCTTCTGCTGGTCTTCGGCAAGTGGGATGGCATCGCGGATCCGAAGGCTGCGATCTCCGTGCTGATCATGGAGAAGGGTACGCCGGGGCTCTCCGTCGTGCGGCTCGAGGACAAGATGGGCCACCGGGCAGCGTCCACCGCGACGCTCGCCTTCGATGGCGTGCGCGTGCCGCGGGCGAACCTGATCGGGCAGCCCGGCGAGGGGCTGAAGATCCTGCTCTCCTCGCTCAACAAGTCCCGGCCTTCCGTTGCGGCGCATGCGCTGGGCATCGCGCGCGCTGCCTTCACCGACATGGTCGGCTACATGAACGACCGGAAGCAGTCGGGAAAGCGCATCATCGATTTCCAGGGCAACCAGTTCCTGCTGGCCGACCTCGCGACGGAGCTGGCCATGGTCGAGGCCTGGCTGGATCACGTCGCGGCGTTATTCGATGGCGGCGAGATGGAAATCGGGATCGAGGCCAGCATGCTGAAGCTGCGCGCCACCGACCTCGCGATGAAGATGACGACGGAGGCGGTGCAGATGTTCGGCGGCTATGGCTATTGTCGCGACCACCGCGTGGAGCGGCTGATGCGCGACGCGAAGATCACCCAGATCTGGGAAGGCACCAACCAGATCCATCGCCAGTTGATCGGACGGAGCTTCGCGGCACGATGAGCACGATCCGCCCGACTGCAATTCGGAAGGTTGGCGTCTGCGGCGCTGGCGGCACCATGGGCGCAGGCATCGCCATCGTGGCCGCGCGCGCTGGCTTCGATGTGGTGCGCCAGGATGTCAGCGCGGCGGGGCTGGCCCGCTCGCTACGGGACACCGCGGGCTTCTTCGGCAAGTCCGTCGAGCGCGGCAAGATGACCGCCGAGGAGCGCGACGCCGTCATGGCGCGCTTCAGCGACACCACCGAACTCGAAGGACTGGCCGGCTGCGACCTCGTGATCGAGGCGGTGTTCGAGGAGCTCTCGGTCAAGCAGGCCTTGCTGAAGGCGCTGCACCCGATCCTGCCGGAGCACGCCATCATCGCGTCCAACACCTCGACGCTCTCGATCACCGAGATCGCATCGGGCTGCGGGCGAGAGGATCGCGTGGTCGGCATGCATTTCTGCCTGCCGGCGCAGCTGATGAAGCTGATCGAGATGTCGCCGGGCGTGAACACCTCCGACGACGTGTTCCAGACAGCTTGGGATTGGACACGCGCCGCGGGCCAGCAGCCTGTGCGCACGCAGGACAAGCCCGGCTTCATCCTCAACGCCCTGCTCGTGCCCTTCAACAACGACGCGATCCGCCTGGTCGAGGCCGGCGTCGCGGAGCCGGCCGATATCGATCGCGCGATCAAGGCAGGCCTCGGCTACAAGATGGGGCCGTTCGAGTTGATCGACCTGATTGGCCTGGATACGCAGATCCGCCTCTGCGAGGCCTTCTACCCCGTCACGCTCGATCCCCGCGCCGCGGCGCCACCGCTGCTGCGGCGCATGGTGGCAGCGGGGCGGCTCGGCCGGAAGTCCGGTCGCGGCTTCTTCGACTACGGCAAGCCTGGGATGTTCGGCGCATGACCAGCTACGCGGTAACCGGCGGCCCATCCCGCTCCTTTCCTGCTAGCGATGCCTTCCTGGCAGGCGCTGCCGCGACCGGCGATGTGCTCGTGGTGCTGAGCGGCGGCAGCGTCCCGGCGGACAGCACCCATGCGGCCGTACTGGTCGAGCTTCATCACGGGAGCCTCGGTGAGCACACGGGCGAGACGAATGGCGAGGAAGGATCCAACGTCCTTGGCTTCGCGCGCTGGCGCAACGGCGACGACCCGCCCTCGGCGCTCGTTGAACTGGTTGTCCAGAAGAACACGAAGCCAGAGGCGATCGGCGCGGCGCGCGCGGTGTTCGAAGCTGCGGGGCTGACCATTGCGGTCTGCACCGATCAACCCGGGCGCATCCTCGATCGCCTTTTGCGGCCGAAATACAATGCTGCGCTGCGCTTCCTGGACGAGGGCCTGGCAACCCAGCCCGACATGGACCTGACCTGCAAGCTCGGTCTTGGCTATCCTGACGGGCCCATCGAACGCCTGCTGCGTGGCGGGCTGCACCATCACCACGAGGCCTCGGCCGCGCTGTTCGAAGCCTTCGGCACGCCAGGCTACGCCCCGGCGCGGCGCTCTGTCGTCGCGGCGCGGCGCAAGGCGAAAGGCGCATGAGCGGGCCGCTGGACGGGCTGCTCGTCCTCGACTTCTCGACGCTGCTGCCCGGGCCGCTGGCAACGCTGATCCTGGCCGAGGCCGGCGCCGAGGTCATCAAGATCGAGCGCCCCGGCCGTGGCGACGAGATGCGGAGCTATGAGCCCCGCTGGGGTGCGGACAGCGTCAACTTCGCGCTGCTGAACCGCGGCAAGACAAGCCTGGCGCTGGACCTGAAGGACCCGGCCTCCCGCGCCGTGCTGGATCCGCTCATCGCGCGCGCCGATGTGGTGATGGAGCAGTTCCGGCCCGGCGTGATGGACCGGCTCGGTCTGGGCCACGCCGCGATGTCCGCGGTCAACCCGCGAATCATCACCTGCTCCATCACCGGCTATGGCCAGACCGGGCCGAAGCGCGATGCTGCAGGACATGACCTGAACTACTTGGCGGAGAGCGGGCTTCTTTCGCTTTCGCATGGCGACGCACAGCGGCCCGTGGTGCCGCCGGCGCTGATCGCCGATATCGCCGGCGGCGCCTACCCAGCCGTGATGAACATCCTGCTCGCCCTGATCCGCCGCGGCATCACGGGCAAGGGCGCGCAGCTCGACATCGCCATGGCGGACAACGTCTTCCCGTTCCTGTACTGGGCGATCGGCAACGGATTGGTGGCGGGGCAGTGGCCGATGAACGGCGGCGACCTCGTCACCGGCGGAACGCCGCGCTACCGGCTCTACGCTGCCGCCGACGGGCGCTTGGTCGCCGCCGCGCCGCTCGAACAGAAATTCTGGGAAAGCTTCCGCGCCGCCATCGGGCTCGAGCCGGAATGGTGGGACGATGACCGCGATCCCGCCGGCACGGCCGCGCGCGTCGCCGCCATCATCGCCTCGCAGCCCTCCTCCCATTGGCGCGCTGTGTTCGCGAAGGCGGATTGCTGCTGCTGTATCGTCGCAACCGTGGAGGAAGCGTTGGCCGATCCGCATTTCCGCAACCGCGGCCTGTTCGACCGCGTGCTGCGCAACGAGAACGGTGCCACCCTGCCCGCCCTGCCGACGCCGCTTGCGCCCTCGCTCCGCGCCGGCCCGCATGACGCCGCTTCGCCGGCACTGGGAGGCCGTGCATGAGGGCCGCCACCGTCGAGGCCTTCGGTGGGCCCGAACAGATCGTCACGCGCGAATGGCCCGATCCCGTGCCCGGCCCAGGCCAGGCGGTGATCGCTGTCGAGGTGGCCGAGCTCAACTACCCGGACCTGCTGGTGGTCGCTGGCAAGTACCAGGTCGTGCCGCCGCTGCCCTTCATCCCGGGCAAGACGGCGGTGGGTCGCGTCGTCGCGCTGGGCCCCGACACGGACGGGCCACCGGTCGGCACGCGCGTCATCGCGGCGATGGAGCGAGGCGCCTTTGCGGAGCAGGCGCTCGCCTCGGCCGCGGTGCTGGCGCCGGTGCCCGACAGCGTTCCGCCCGAAGCGGCCGCGGCGATGGGCCTCGCCGCACAGACGGCTTGGTTCGCGCTGACCGAACGCGCCAGGCTGGCGGCGGAGGAGAGCGTGCTCGTTCTCGGCGGGTCCGGCGCAGTCGGCCTCGCCGCCATCGGGATCGCGCGTGGCCTTGGTGCGTCGCGCGTGGTTGCCGCCGTCCGTAACGAAGCCGGCGCGCAACTGGCGGCAGAGGCCGGCGCGCATCACGTCCTGCGGCTCGACCGCCCTGATCTGCGCGAGACGTTGCGGGCCGATCTCGCTAAGGTCGGCGGCGCGGTCGATGTGGTGGTGGACCCAATCGGCGGCGAGGCGACGGAGGCCGCTTTGCGCTGCACGGCATGGGGCGGCCGCCTGGTTGTGGTCGGCTTTGCCGGTGGTGGCATTCCCTC
Source organism: Roseomonas sp. (assembly GCA_044348345.1). Taxonomy (GTDB): domain Bacteria; phylum Pseudomonadota; class Alphaproteobacteria; order Acetobacterales; family Acetobacteraceae; genus Falsiroseomonas. The sequence goes on from JBIKSZ010000012.1 coordinate 27,737, forward strand.
CATCCGCGCCAACTATCTGCTGGTGAAGAACATCGCCGTCATGGGCCTGCAATGGTCCGACTACCGCGAGCGCCAGCCTGCGAAGGTTGTCGAAGCCTGGCGTGCCCTGTTGCGCCTGCATGCAGAGGGCTTCCTGAAGCCCCAGATCGCCGCGATCCATCCCTTCGAGGGCGCCGGGGCCGGGTTGGCCGCTCTCGAACAGGGCGGTGGTGGTCGCCGGCGACTGCTGCGGGTTGCCTGACACGCCCCTCGGGATGGCGTGACCCTGGCGGCCCGCTCCAGGCGGGCCTCCGCCTAAACGGGCGCGGCGGCTGATGCCGCGCCCCAGGCCGTGGTCCGGTTACCTCGCCTCCTACTCCGCCGCACAGGCCCCGAGCCACTCGCGTACCACCGTCTCCGTATCGGCGCCGAGATGCGGCGGCGGCCGCCGGGCGCCATTCGCCATGCCGTCGATACGGATGCCGGTGCCGACCTGCGGCACCAGGCCATCGGGCGTGTCGAGATTGTAGAGCAGCCCGCGCTGGTGCAGTGCTGGATCTGCCGAAACCTCGTCCACTCGGTTGATCGGCCCCGCTGGGATCCGCGCCGCATTCAGCACGGCAAGCCACTGCGCCCGCGGCCGGCTACGCAGCAGCTTCTGGATCTCTGTCGCGATGGTCGCGCGATGCGCGCGCCGGCCCTGATTGGTCGCGAAGCGTGGATCGGCGCCGTAGTCCGGCTGCCCGACCGCCTCCCAGAAGCGCAGCCAGATCGCATCGTTGCCGAGGCCGAGCGTGATCGGCTCATCCGCCGTCTCGAAGGCCTGGTAGATCGCGATGACGCTGTCGCGCCCGCCGGACCGCCGTGGGACTTCGCCCGAGCCGAGATAGGGCACGATCCGGCAGGACAGAAAACGCGTCATGCTCTCGACCAGCGAGATGTCGATGCTGCGCCCCTCTCCGCTGCGGCCACGCGCAAACAGGGCGGCGATCGTCGCCATCGCGGCGTCCTGCCCGGCGAGCATGTCGGCGGCAGGCGCGCCAACCTTCTGCGCCTCGCTACCCGGCAGGCCGGTGAGGTCCATCACGCCGGAATGGCCTTCGGCGATCAGGTCGTAGCAGGTGTTATCCGCTCGTGCGCCATCCAGCCCGAAGCCGGTGATGGCGACATGGATCAGGTCCGGGCGAATCGTCCGTGTGCTGGCGGCGTCCAGGCCCAGCTTGCGCAGCACGCGCGGCGGCTGGCTGACCAGCAGGACGTCGGCCTTCGCGATCAGCTCACGCAGGGTGGCCGCGCCCTCCTCGGTTGCGGTGTCCAGCACGACCGATCGCTTGTTGCGGTTGACCGAAAGGAACCAGAGGCTCTCGCCATGCAGGAAGGGCGGCCCCCAGGCGCGCGCGTCGTCGCCGCCGGGCCGCTCGACCTTCACGACATCAGCGCCGAGGTCACCGAGCAGCATCGCCGCATAGGGCCCAGCGATGCTGCTGGTGAGATCCAGCACGCGCACGCCATCGAGCAGGTTGAACCGCCCTGCCGGCGCTGGGGGCAATCCATCGAGCGGCAGGGGCGCGGAATGCGTGTCGGCGGGCTGCGACATGGGCGTCCTCCTCGACGGGAGTTTGCAAGGCACGTGCCAGAGGAGGGGCCGCCGACGCGCACCGTCTGGCTGTTGCTTTACAGGACACACCGGTTCACCATGTTTTCGGGGAGGACACAAAACGCGTGAGCACGGACGCGGCCCATATTGTCGGAGTCGCCCTGTTCGACGTCTCAGGGCGCCTGATGCACGCCCAGGGCGTTGCAGCGGAGCAGCAGCTGCGCAGCATCCTGGCTGATCCAGGATGGCTCTCTGAACTCCACCATCGCCGCCTGATCGCTCTGGCCCCCGCCCGCGGGCGGCGGCTTCTCGCCCTGGCCACCCCGATACGCGACGGCCAGATCGTGTTGCTGAGCGAGCCGCCGAGCG
>JBIKSZ010000362.1:0-2860 GCA_044348345.1 Roseomonas sp.
GAACGTCGTTCGCCGTGACGTCGAAGTACTGGCCGAGCCGGACAAGGTGCCGGAGAAGTTCGAGATCGACCTGGCGAATGCCAAGATCGGCGAGAACCTTCGCTGGTCCTCGATCAAGGACCATTTCGGCGCGCGTCCGGGCATCGTCGGCCGCGACTTCATGGTGGCGTCCATCGCCGCCCCGACGGTCGAGGCGGAAGCCGCCCCGGTGGCTGCCGCGCCCGAGCCCGCGAAGGGCAAGGGCAAGGGCGCACCCGCGAAGGGTGGTGCGGCGCCGGCCGCGGCGAAGCCCGCCGCGCCCGCGAAGAAGAAGTAACGACGGCACCAGGGGGCCGGTGTCGTGCTGCTGTGGGTCGGGCTGGGCAATCCCGGTTCCGAGCACGCGAAGCAGCGGCACAATATCGGCTTCATGGCGCTCGACGTGATTGCGCAGCGCCACGGCTTCTCGCCGTGGCGCAAGCGTTTTCGGGGCGAGGTCGCCGAAGGCAGCATCGGCGGCACCAAGGTGCTGGCGCTGAAGCCGCTGACCTACATGAACGCCTCCGGCGATGCGGTGCAGCAGGCCGCCGGGTTCCACAAGATCGCGCCCGCATCGATCTGGGCCTTCCATGACGAACTCGACCTCGCGCCCGCCAAGGTGCGGGTGAAGAGGGGTGGCGGCACCGCGGGCCATAATGGCCTGCGCGACATGCAGCGCGCGCTCGGCACGCCCGATTTCGGCCGCGTGCGCCTCGGCATCGGGCATCCCGGCCACAAGGACCGCGTGACGGGCCATGTGCTCGGCAATTTCGCCAAGTCGGAGACCTGGCTCGACCCACTGCTGGATGCGCTGGCCGATGCCGCGCCGCTGCTGGCCGCGGGCAAGGCCGAGGACTTCATGACGCGCGTCGCGCTGCTGACGCAGGAGGCCTGAGCGATGGGCGAGAGCATCTTCGAGGATAGCTTCGGCGATATGGGCCACGGCCCGGGGCCGGAGGATTTCGCCAATGGCGCCGCCGCCCTGGCCGCGGGGCTGGTGCGGGAGGCGCAGGCGCTGGCCGAGGCCGCCGCCGCGCTCCGCGCCGCCACCCAGCCCGGCCCCGATGGCGCGGGCGATGTGCGCCGCGCGCGGCTGGCCCAGCATGCCGGCGGGGAGGCGGCGCTCCGCGCCGCGCTGGCGCTTGATGCCGCCGCGATGCTGGGCGCTCAGCAATCGGCGGCGGAGCTTGCGCCGCGCATCGCCGAGGCCGCGAAGCGCGCCGGCCTGCCGGCCGCGACCATCGCCCCGATGCTGCGGGCCGCGGCACTCGATTTCCGCACTGATGACGCCGCGGCGCGCATCGCCGCCTCCACCCTGGCCGCCGAGCTCTGCGCGCGGCTGGCCGAGGCGGGGTGATCAGCGCCCCTGGAAACTAACATAACGGTCATCTATCTCGGTCGGAGAACATAACCGACCGGGAGCCTTCATGATCCGCTTCACCCGCCGCGCCGCGCTCGCGGCCGCATCGGCCGCTGCGCTGCCGCTGGCGCGACCCGCCTTCGCCCAGGCCTGGCCGCAGCGCGACCTGCGGCTGATCGTACCGTTCCCGCCGGGTGGGACCACCGATGTCGCCGCGCGCCTGGTCGCCGCGGCGATGCGCGAGCGGATCGGGCGGAGCGTGGTGGTGGAGAATGTCGCCGGCGCGGGTGGGACGGTGGGCGCCACGCGCTTCGTGCGCGAGGGCGATGACCATGCGCTGTTCCTCTCCCAGATCGCGTCCAATGCCATCGCGCCGGCGCTGATCCGCGACCTGCGCTATGACCCGGAGGCGGATTTCCGCCCGATTGGGCTGCTAGTCACCGTGCCGAATGTCTGGCTGGCCAATCCGGGGCGGCTCGGCGCCAATCGCGACGTGCGCAGCTTCCTGCGCGCGGCGCGCGCCAATCCGGGGCGCACCTTCGGCTCGGCCGGCAACGGCACCTCCACCCATCTGACCGGGGAACTGGTCAGCCAGCTGGCGGGGCTGCGCATGGTGCATGTGCCCTATCGCGGCGCGGCGCCGGCGATGACCGCGGTCGTCTCGGGCGAGATCGACGCGCTGATGGACAATCTGCCCACCGCCCTGCCGCAGGTGCGCGCGGGCAGCGTGGTCGCGCTCGCCGTTACCTCGCGCCAGCGCGTGCCGGAGCTGCCGGATGTGCCGGCGCTGGCCGAGCTCGGCGCCGAATTCGGGCTGGAGGGGTTCGAGAGCGAGGCGTGGTTCGGCCTGTCGGCGCATCGCACGCTCTCCGATGCCGGGCTGCGGCGCATCGCGCAGGCGTTCCAGGCGACGCTGGCCGACCCCGAGCTGCGCCGCCAGCTGGCGGAGCGCGGCACGACGCCCCAGGGCGGCCCGCCCGAGGCCTATGCCGCGCTGATCCGCAGCGAGCGCGAGCGCTGGGCGCGCGTGGTGCGCGAGGGCAACATCCAGGCGGATTGAAGGGTTGCCTCGGCTGCGGTGATGGGCGAGAGAGGCCGCCTTCCTCTCTCCCCCGGATCCGATCGCCATGGGCTTCAACTGCGGCATCGTGGGCCTGCCCAACGTCGGCAAGTCCACCCTGTTCAATGCGCTGACACAGACCGCCGCCGCGCAGGCCGCGAATTATCCCTTCTGCACGATCGAGCCGAATGTCGGCCGCGTCGGCGTGCCCGATCGCCGGCTGGATGTGCTGGCGAAGATCGGCAAGTCGGCGAAGATCGTGCCGACCAGCCTGGAATTCGTGGACATCGCCGGCCTCGTGCGCGGTGCCTCGAAGGGCGAAGGGCTCGGCAATCAGTTCCTGGCCAACATCCGGGAGGTGGACGCCATCGTCCATGTGCTGCGCTGCTTCGAGGATGGCGACATCACCCATGTCGAGGGCA
>JBIKSZ010000144.1:0-9509 GCA_044348345.1 Roseomonas sp.
CGATCGCCGCCGCCCTGGTGGAGCTGTTCCCGACGCGGATCCGCTACACCTCCATGTCGCTGCCCTACCACATCGGCAATGGCTGGTTCGGCGGGCTGATGCCGGCCACCGCCTTCGCGATGATCGCGCAGACCGGCGACGTGTATTTCGGCCTCTGGTACCCGGTGACGATCGCGCTCGCGACCGTCGTGATCGGGTTCTTCATGATCCCGGAGACCAAGGACCGCGACATCTTCGCGACCAACGAGGATGGCTCGGCCAGCGCCGCGGATTACCGTCGCCCGAGGGGCTGACCCGCACACTGCGGGTGTGAACGGAAGGCGCCGGGGCCACCGCCCCGGCGCCTTTTCTTTGTCCTGGATCAAGGAACGTTGCGGCAGCACGTGGCAGGCTTCGCCGCCAGATGCACCAGACCCTGCCCACCGCCGCGCTGCTCCGCCCTGCCAGCGCGGCTGTCGCACCGCCGCCGCCCTGCCTCGCGCCCACGGCGACCCTGGGAGAGGCCATAGCTGCGATGGCCGCCGCGCGGTCCTCCGCCGTGCTGGCCGTGGATGCGGCGGGACGGCCTGTGGGCATTCTCACCGAACAGGACATCGCCCGCCGCGTCACCTTCCGCCTGTCGCCAGACGCGCCGCTGGCGGCGGTGATGAGCGCGCCGGTCATTGGCTGCCCGGCGGGTCAGGGGCTGTGGCAGGCGGTGGCGCTGTTGCGCGCCCATCGGCTGCGTCACCTGCCGCTGCTGGACGCCGCGGGACGCTGCGTCGGCATGCTGCATCGGACCGAGGCGCTGGAGGCCGCCTCTGGCGCGATCCTGCCCCATCTCGACGCGCTGGCCGGCGACGATGCCGCGGTGAAGCGCGCCCAGGCGGGGCTTGCCGCCGCGCTGCTGGCGGAGGGGCTGCCGGCCACCGAGGTCGTGGCGCTGGTCAGCGGCATCAACGCCGATCTGCATCGCCGCATCCTGGTGCGCGCGCTGGCCGCGGAGGCGGAGCCGCCGCCCGTGTCCTTCACCCTGCTGCTGCTGGGCAGCCTCGGGCGCGGCGAATCCCTGCTGCGGCCCGACCAGGATAATGGCTTCATCCTGGACGATTACGACGACGCCGAGCATGACCGCGTGGACGCCTGGTTCCGCCGCGTCGCGGAGCGCTTCTGCCTCGGCCTCGCGGAGGTCGGCTTCACGCTCTGCAAGGGGGGCGTGATGGCGATGAACCCGCTCTGGCGGAAGACGCGCAGCCAGTGGCGCCACCAGCTCAGCCTTTGGGCGCGCAAGCGCAGCGGCGCGGCGTTGCTGTTCGCGGACATCTTCCTCGACCTCCGCGCGGGGTGGGGCGATCCCGAACCGGCCGCGGCCTTGCGGGCGGAGGCGATCGGGTTGCTGGCCGCGCAACCGGCCTGGGCGGCAATGCTGGCCGAGGAGAACCAACGCCTCGGCGTCGGGCTCACCTTCTGGGGCGGCTTCGCCGATGACGAGCCGGGGCCGGGCCAGCGCACCGACCTCAAGCTGCACGGGCTGATGCCGCTGGTGGCCGCAGCGCGCCTCCTGGCGCTGCGCGCCGGCGTCGCGGAGCCGGCCACGCCAGCGCGGATTGCCGGCCTCGCGGCGAAGGGCAGGTTGTCGGCTGACGAGGCCGCGCGGCTGCAGGCGGCCTTTGCGCTGCTGCTCGATATCCTGCTGCGCCAGCAACTGGCGGACCGCGCCGCCGGCCGGCCGCCGGGCAATCTGGTGGACACCGCGACCCTGCCGGTAGAGGTCCGTGCGCGCTTGAAGGATGCGCTGAAGGCGGTGCGCAGCTTCGCGAAAACAACGGCGGCCGACCTGACCGGCCGCCTCTGGTGAGGCCAGCGTCAGAAGTGCCGGGCGTGCGCGACGATATGCTCCGTCATCGCGCTGCGGAAGTCGAGGTCGGGCAGGCTGTCCACGCCGCGCGCGGCGGCGCGCGCCAGCAGGCTCATCCACAGCACCGCCGTCGCCCGCGCATCGCCGAGCGCGTGATGGCGATGCTCGATCACCAGACCCGCGCGGCCGCACAACCCGTCGAGCGAGATATCCGGCTCGCGCGGGTCGAGCCAGCGCGCCAGGACCATCGAGCATAGGGCCGGGTTGGGCAGGCCGGGCGCGCCGTGCCGTTCCGCCGCGCCGGCCAGCGCCGTCAGGTCGAAGGCGGCGTTGTGCGCGACCAGCACGGCGCCGGCGGCAAAGTCGCGGAAGGCCGCGACTGCCTCAGCGGCGCGCGGCGCGCCGGCCACCATCGCATCGGTGATGCCGTGGTAGCGCGTGCTGACTGTCGGGATGGGGCGGCCGGGATCAACCAGCGTGTTGAAGCTGCCGGCCTCCACCCCGCCTTCGAGGCGCACCGCGCCGATCTGCACGATGTCGTCAGCGACGCTGGGGCGCAGCCCTGTCGTCTCCAGGTCAAAGACAACGTAGGGCACGGCCTCCATCGGGCCATCCGGCAGGGGGGCTGCAGCCGCGACGAGCGGCGAGGCGGCTGGGACCGCCGTGAACAGCGCGCGCCAGGACTGCCAGAGACCTCCCGCCATGGGTGGGACGATGGCACAATGCTTGGCCAAAACGGAAGCGGCGCGCAGGGTCACGCCGGGGAGAAGGGGCGCGGTGATGCCAGATGCAGACATGCCACTGGTGCTGCGCGCGGACACCGCGCAGGGCATCACGACGCTGACGCTGAACCGCCCCGCGGCGCGCAATGCGCTGTCCTTCGCGATGCTCGGCGCGCTGGCGGATGCGCTGGCCGGGATCGCGGCGGATGCGAGCGTGCGCGTGGTGATCCTGGCGGCCGAGGGGCCGGTGTTCTGCGCCGGCCACGACCTGCGTGAGATCACCGCCCGCCGTGCCGACCCCGATGGCGGCCGCGCCTTCTTCGAGGCCGCGATGCGGCGCTGCGCGCAGGTGATGCAGGCCATCGTCGCCCTGCCGCAGCCGGTCATTGCCCAGGTGCAGGGCGTGGCGACGGCGGCCGGCTGCCAGCTGGTCGCAACCTGCGACCTGGCAGTCGCGTCGGACGCGGCGCGCTTCTGCACCCCGGGGGTGGATATCGGCCTGTTCTGCTCGACGCCCGCGGTGGCGCTCTCTCGCGCGGTGGCGGCAAAGCCCGCGATGGAGATGTTGCTGACGGGCGAGATGATCGGCGCGGAGCACGCGGAACGCATCGGCCTCGTCAACCGCGTGGTGCCGGCTGCGCGCCTTGCGGAAGAAACGATGGCGTTGGCCGCCCACATCGCCGCGCGCAGTGCGCATACGGTGCGCATCGGCAAGGCCGCCTTCCATCGCCAGCGCGGCTTGCCGCTGGACCAGGCCTATGAACACTGTGCCGCCGTGATGACCGGCAACCTGCTGGCCGAGGACGCGATCGAAGGCATCGGCGCGTTCCTGGACAAGCGCCCGCCCGTCTGGAGAGACCGCTAGATGTCCGCCGCCGACTATGACGCCCTGCCGCGCGTCGCTGCCAACCACCAGCCACTGACGCCGCTGCTATTCCTGGAACGTGCGGCGCAGGTGCATCCGGACCATATCGCCGTGGTGCATGGCGCGCTGCGCCGCAGCTATCGTGAGCTGCGCAACCGCTGCGTGCAGTTGGCGCATGCGCTGTCTGAGGCCGGCATCGGCCGTGGCGATACGGTGGCCGCGCTGCTGCCAAACACGCCCGCCATGCTGGAATGCCATTACGGCGTGCCGATGACGGGCGGCGTGCTAAACACGCTCAACACGCGGTTGGATGCCGGCACCATCGCCTATTGCCTCGATCATGGCGAGGCGAAGGTCGTCATCGTGGATCGCGAGCTGGTGCCGCTGCTGCGCGCGGCGCTGACACAATGCGCCGCGAAGCCCCTGGTGATCGAGGTGGACGACCCGGAGGCGAGCGAGGCCGCGCGCGCGAACCGCCTCGACGGCGCGACAGATTACGAAGCCTTCCTTGCCCGCGGCGATGCGGCCTGGGCCTGGCCGATGCCGGGCGATGAGTGGGATGCGATCACGCTCAACTACACCTCAGGCACCACGGGGCGGCCGAAGGGCGTGGTGTATCATCATCGCGGTGCGCAGCTGCTGTCGATAGGCAATGTGCTGAGCGCGGGGATGGGCAAGCATCCCGTCTATCTCTGGACGCTGCCGATGTTCCATTGCAATGGCTGGTGCTTCCCCTGGACGGTCACGGCGCAGGCCGGCACGCATGTGTGTCTCCGCGCGGTGCGCGGCGCCGATATGTGGCGGCTGATGGCGCAGGAAGCTGTGACGCATATGTGCGGCGCGCCGATTGTGATGTCCGCGCTGCTGGCCACGCCGGAGCAGGAGAAGAAGGCGCTGCCGCACCAGGTGCAGTTCGTCGTCGCCGGCGCCCCGCCGCCCGAGGCCGTGCTGGCCGCGATGAAGGAAGCGGGCTTCGCCGTCTGCCATGTCTATGGCCTGACGGAATGCTACGGACCGTCCGTCGTGAACGAATGGCACGCCGAATGGAACGCGAAGCCCGCACCCGAACAGGCCGCGCTGATGGCGCGCCAGGGCGTGCGCTACATCGCGCTCGAAGGCCTCACCGTGATGGACCCCGAGACCATGGCCCCGCTGCCCGCCGATGGCGCGACGATGGGTGAGGTGATGATGCGCGGCAATGTCGTGATGAAGGGCTATCTGAAGGACCCCGAGGCGACCCGCAAAGCGTTTGCCGGCGGCTGGTTCCACACTGGCGACCTCGCCGTGACCTATGCGGATGGCTACATCCAACTGAAGGACCGCTCGAAGGACATCATCATCTCGGGCGGGGAGAACATCTCCTCCATCGAGGTCGAGGATGCGCTCTACAAGCATCCCGCGGTGGCTGTCGCGGCGGTGGTGGCGAAGCCGGATGCGAAATGGGGCGAGGTGCCCTGCGCCTTCATCGAACTGCGCCCCGGCATGGCCGCGACGGCCGACGAGCTGATCGCGCATTGCCGCCAGCATTTGGCCAGCTACAAGCTGCCGAAGCAGGTGCTGTTCGACGAATTGCCGAAGACCAGCACGGGCAAGATCCAGAAACACGTCCTGCGGACGAAGGCGAAGGGCTGAACCACGATGGAGCAGGACCGCAAGGCCATCGAGGCCGTCGTGCAGATTTATCTCGACGGCCTGTATGCAGGCGACGCCGACAAGCTCGCGCAGGCCTTTCACCCGACCAGCGCGCTGACGCAGTGGTTCGGGGGCGAGCTGAAGATCATGCCGCGCGATACCTGGCTCGATTGGGTCCGCAATCGCCCGTCACCGAAGGCGCTGGGCCTGGCGCGAGCGGACGAAATTCTCTCGATCGATCAGGTCGGCCCGGAGATGGCGCTGGTGAAGCTGCGCTGCGCGATCCCGCCGCGCTTCTTCACCGACCTGCTGTCGCTGCTGAAGATCGAGGGGCGCTGGCAGGTGGCGCAGAAGGTCTTCGCGACGGAGGTTCGGGGCTGAGCACGGCCAGCGAATCTCTCCTTGCGGCGCGGGCGCGACATCGCCACTCTCAGGCCATCCGCAACCAGCTGAAAGGAGGTGATCCAGTGTCTCATTGCAGTTCGGCCCCGCCCGTGGGCGCCTGGATCATCGCCATCGCCTCTGCGACGGCGAGTCACTAGGCAAAGCCGCGGCGCAAGCCACCGGCAATGCGGAAGGCCTCGCGGAGCGATCCGCGGGGCCTTCTTCACATTCAGGCAGGGCGACCGTAGTCCTGCAGTTGTGCGGCCGCGGCAGCGAGTTCCGCCTCGCTCAGCAGGACTGGATCGAGCCGCGCGGCCAGCAGGTCGAGATACTGGCCGGCGAGGTTCTCCACCTCCCGCGCCAGCGCCACGGCGCCGGCGAGCGTCGCCCCCAGCGCGACGACACCGTGATTCGCCAGCAGCACGGCGCGCAGCTCATCCCCAAGCGCGGTGATGCAGGCCTGCGCCAGCGCCTCCGTGCCGAAGGTCGCATGCGCGGCGCAGGGAATGCCAAGCCGGCCACCCGCACCCGCCAGCGTGATCATGTAGTGGATCGGCGGGATCGGCCGTCGCGCGCAGGACAGCGCCGTGGCGCGCGGGGAATGCGTGTGGACCACCGCCATCGCATCGGGCCGCGCGCGAAAGATCGCAGCATGCAGGCGCCATTCGGAGGAAGGCCGCCCCTGGCCCAGCGCTGTGCCGTCCGGCGCGCAGTCCACCAACTCGGCCTCCGTCATCGCCGCATATGGCAGGCCCGACGGCGTTATGACGAAGCCGCGCTGCGTGCGCAGCGACAGGTTGCCCGATTTCTGCGGCATGAAGCCCGCGGCGTCGAGCGCGCGGGCCGCTTCCACCAGCGCCGCGCGATCCGTCATGGCTACTGCGCTTGCGCGCTTGCGTCCGACCGCGTGGCACCCACGCGCAGCGCCAGCGCGGCGGCCATGAACTCGTCCAGCTCCCCGTCCAGCACGGCGTCGGGGTTGCCCTTCTCCACGCCAGTCCGCAGGTCCTTCACCATCTGATAGGGCTGCAGCACATAAGACCGGATCTGGTGGCCCCAGCCGATATCGGTCTTGCCGGCCTCGGTCGCAGCGGTGATCGCTTCGCGCTTGCGCAGTTCCAGCTCGTACAGCCGCGCCTTCAGCATCTCCATCGCGATGGCGCGGTTGCGATGCTGGCTGCGATCCTGCGTGGAGGCCGCGACGATCCCGGTCGGGATATGCGTGAAGCGCACGCCCGATTCGGTCTTGTTCACATGCTGTCCACCAGCGCCAGAGGCACGAAACGTATCGGTCTTCAGGTCGGCCGGGTTGATCTCGATCTCGATGCGGTCGTCGATCACCGGATAGACATAGACCGAGGCGAAGGAGGTCTGCCGCCGCGCCGCCGCATCGAAGGGCGAGATGCGCACCAGGCGGTGCACGCCGCTCTCGGTTTTCAGCCAGCCATAGGCGTTGATGCCGCTCACCTGGATGGTGGCGGATTTGATGCCGGCCTGCTCACCTTCGGACTGCTCGGTCATGGTGACCTTGTAGCCGCGGCGTTCGGCCCAGCGGCTGTACATCCGCAGCAGCATCTCGGCCCAGTCCTGGGCCTCGGTGCCGCCAGCGCCGGCATTGACTTCCAGGTAGCAGTCATTCGGATCGGCCTCGCCCGAGAGCAGGCTTTCGATCTCGCGCTGCTTGGCCTCTGCTGCGGCGGCCTTGAGGTCGGCGATCGCGGCGCCGACGGTATCGGCATCGCCCTCGGCCTCGGCCAGCTCGATCAGCTCCACCGCGTCGGCGACATTCCGCTCAAGCTTCTGCACGCCCTCGACCTGGGCGGCCAGGCGGTTGCGCTCCCGCATCACCGCCTGGGCTTCGTCTGCCTTGTTCCAGAGGTCCGGGTCCTCGGCGCGCGCGTTCAGCTCCTGGAGCCGCACCACGGCCGCGTCCCAGTCCAGGTGGTTGCGGAGCAGCGCGATGCTCTCCGCGATTTCGGCCTTCAGCCTGTCCGACTCAGCGCTCATGAGGGCGGCTCAGTAGAGCCCGCCCAGACCGCTGTCGAGGCCAGCGGGGGCCGCACCCCCGACGAAGGGGTCGCTGGGCGGGCGGGCCGCGTTCTCTGTCCCTGGGCGGAAGGCTTCCAGGATGGTCTGCCCGTTCTCGAGCTGGACGCGGACCAGCGCGGTGCCAGGGGGGGCGCGGAAGGGGATGGGCGGGCTGCCCTGGAGCGCGGCGGCGACCACGTCGCGGAAGATCGGCGCGGCGTTGGTGCCGCCTGTCTCGCGGTCGCCCAGGCTGCGCGGGTCGTCGAAGCCGACCCAGACGGCCACCACCAGGTCGGGGGTGAAGCCGACGAACCAATTGTCGCGGAATTCATCGGTCGTGCCGGTCTTGCCGGCGACCGGCCGGTTCAGCCCCTGGCCGGCCCGCGTGCCGGTGCCGCGCTGCACGGCGCCCTGCAGCAGGCTCACCATCTGGAAGGCAGCGACGGGCTCGGCGATCTGGCGACGTTCCTCGGTCAGTTCCGGCGGGCCGGCACTGGGGGCCGTCGCCTCGCAGCCTTCGCAGCGGCGCTGGTCGGTGCGCCAGATCGCCCGCCCGTGGCGGTCCTGGACCGTATCGATGAAGGTCGGCGCCACCTGCCGCCCGCCATTGACGAAGCTCGCATAGGCCGTGGCTTGGCGTAGCACCGTCGTCTCCCCGGCGCCGAGCGACATGGACAGGAAGGGCGGCATGTTCGGGATGACGCCAAAGCGCGCCGCCGTCTGCGACACGGTCTGGATCCCCACCTGCTGGGCGAGGCGGACGGTCACCATGTTGAGGCTGCGCTCCATGGCGCTGCGCATCGTCACCCAGCCCTGGGCGCCAGCGCCGCCGTAATTGCCCGGCTGCCACAGGCCCTGCGGCGTCATGATCTCCACCGGCCCGTCCAGCAGCAGCTGGTTCGGCGGTATCCCGGCCTCCAGCGCCGGCAGATAGACGAAGGGCTTGAAGGAGGAACCGGGCTGGCGCATCGCCTGGGTCGCGCGGTTGTACCAGGACTTCTCGAAGGACCAGCCGCCAGCCATCGCCAGCACGCGCCCATTGTTGGGATCGAGCGCGACGACGGCGCCTTCCACCTCGGGCACCTGCCGCAGCGTCAGGCGTTCCGGCCGCGCGGGGGTGCGGCCTTGGGCCGGGATGGCCGGCAGCGTCTCCACCAGCACCACATCGCCTGGCGCCAGCACATCCTGCATGCGGCGCGGGGCTGGGCCCATCCGCCCCTCCCGCACCGGCCGTGCCCAGCCCTGCACCTCATCGAAGGGCAGCATCGCGGTGCGCGGCTGCGGGGCGCTGCGCGGGTCCGGCCGGTCGAGCCAAGCCATCCGCGCCTCCCGGTCGCGCACCTCAAGCGCGACGGCCAGCCGCCATTCCGGCAGCGTGCCCGGCACGCGCGGCACCGCCTGTAGCGCCGGCAACCATTCGGTGGCGCCGGCCGGGATACGCGCCACCGGCCCGCGCCAGCCGCCGCGGCGGCGGTCATAGTCCATCAGCCCGCGGCGAAGCGCGCGTTCCGTCTCTGCCTGCAGGGCGGGGTCGAGCGAGGTGCGGACAACCAGCCCGCCCATCGTCGTCTGGTCGGCGCCGAAGCGCGTGATCAGCTCGCGCCGGACTTCCTCGGTGAAGTGCTGGCCGACCTGGATCATGTCGGGCCGGCGCGTCGGGCGCGGCACGATGGGCTCGGCGCGCGCCGCGGCCGCTTCCTCCCGCGTAATGTAGCCATCCTCGGCCATGCGGGTCAGCACATAGTCGCGCCGCGCGCGGGCGGTTTCGGGGAAGCGGACGGGGTTGAGGTTGTTCGGCGCCTTGGGCAGGGCGGCGAGGAAGGCGGTCTCGGACAGGGTCAGCTCGTCGAGCGACTTGTTGAAGTACCCCTGCGCGGCCGCGGCCACGCCATAGGCCTGCTGCCCGAGGAAGATCTCGTTCAGATAGATCTCCAGGATCCGCTGCTTCGGCATCGCGCCTTCGATGCGCAACGCCAGGATCGCCTCGCGCACCTTGCGCGCCATGGTGCGGTCGGCGCCGACCAGCATGTTCTTGGCGACC
>JBIKSZ010000363.1:0-2844 GCA_044348345.1 Roseomonas sp.
GCCATCAGCTGGAAGGTGCTGTCGAAGATCACCCGGAAGCGTGTCTCGCTCGCCGCGAGGTCCCGGGTGCGCTCGGCGACGCGCGTCTCGAGCCCGGCCGCCGCCGCGCGCAGCGCTTGGTTGGCCTTGGCCAGCGCGGCGCGCGCCTCCGCCTCGCGCCCCGCGAGGCGGATCACGACCAGCGAGAGCAGCAGCAGGCAGACCGCCACCACGCCGATCACCTCCACCGACCAGCGCACCGCGCCCCGCCAGGGCGCCAGCGTCTCCGCGACAGGGATGCTGGCGGTCACCACCACAGGCCAATCGGCCAGCTGGCGGAAGGCCAGGATCCGCTCCTGCCCGTCGAAGGCGACGATCTGGCGCAGGGTCCCGGCCGTCTCCCCGGCGCGGATGCGGGCCAGAACCTCGTCGGGCAGCCGCACGCCGAGCTGCGCGGGCGAAAGGCCGGTACGTGCCAGCACGCGCCCCTCGGCGTCGAACAGACCCATGGCCGTGCCCCGGCCGAATTCCGTCCCGAGACGCGGGTGCTGGAAGAAGCCGGTGCGCACCGCAACCTGCACCACGCCATCCAGCGCGCCGTCGGGCCGGCGTAGGGCACGCGAGTAGGTGAACAAGATCTCGTCGGTGATCCGGCTTTGCAGGGCCTTGCCGACATGTGTGGCCAGGCCCGCCTCCGCATGGGCACGGAACCAGCGTCGGTCGGAGAGATCCACCTCATGCGGTACGGGATGGACGTGGGAGCTGATGACGGGCCGGGCAGCCGCGTCCACCACCATCACGTAGTCGCCGGCCATGCGGTCGGACACCTCGCGCAGCCAGTTGAACAGCGCCAGATTGTCGCGCGCCGCCGCAACGCCGCCGATTGCCTCGATCCGCGCGATCACCTGGGTGGTGACGAGGTCCGAGGTCTCGAAGACGCGCTCGGCATATTGCTCGCCGACCAGGACGAGCGAACGCATGGCCGCATCCGCCCCGGACAGCGCATTCTCCCGGTCCTGCCCGAGCGAGTGGACGCGCAAGCCGATCAGGGCCGCGACGAACAGCAGCACCAGACCGAAAATCGCCACGCTGACGCGATGCGGAACCAACGAGCCTCCATCCCCGCGATGCGCGGCACGGAAGCGTTACCGCCCGAGGCGGCGGGCATGAAGCCTCTGCGAGCGGCCTCGCGGGTTCGTGAAGTCAGCCGTGCCGGCGCCGGCAGGCGGGTGTCAGGCCGCGTCGAGCCGCTCCGACAGCTCCAGCCATTCCTCCTCGAGCGCCGCTGTCTCCTTCGCGATGGCCGCGCGGCGCGTCGTCGCCCAGGCGATGTCCTCGGCCTTGCGCTTCGCATAGGTGTCGGGGTCGCCCAGCCGCTTCTCGATCAGCTTCGCCTCAAGCCCCAGCCGCTCCAGCTGCTTCTCGACCTCCTTCAGCCGCTGGCGAAGGGGCGCGAGTTGCACGCGACTTTCGGCCCGCTCGCGCCGCGCTTCCGCTCGCGCGCCGCCGGCGGGCGCGGCCTCGCCACGCGATGCCGCGCGTGCCCGCTCGGCCAGCAGCGCGCGGTATTCGTCGAGGTCGCCGTCGAAGGACCGGACCGTGCCATCCGCCACCAGCCACAGCCGGTCGGCCACCAGCTCCACCAGATGCGGGTCATGGGTGATCAGCAGCACCGCGCCTTCGAACTCCGCCAGCGCCTTCACCAGCGCCTCGCGCGCATCGATGTCGAGGTGGTTCGTCGGCTCGTCCAGGATCAGCAGGTTCGGCGCATCCCGCGTGCAAAGCGCCAGCAGCAGCCGCGCCTTCTCCCCACCCGAGCATTTCCCGAGTTCCGTCTCCGCCTTCTCGCCGGCCAGGCCGAACCGCGCGAGATGGGCGCGGCATTGCGTGTCCGTCGCGCGCGGCAGCGCGGCGCGCATGTGGGACAGGGGCGTGCCCCCCATGTCGAGCTCCTCGCTCTGGTGCTGGGCGAAGAAGCCGACCTTGAGCCGGCTCGCGCGCCGCACCTCGCCGCGGGTTGGGGCCAGGCGGCCGGCGACCAGCTTCGCCAGGGTGGATTTGCCGTTCCCATTCGCGCCAAGCAGCGCGATGCGGTCATCCTGGTCGAGCCGGAGGTCGAGCCCGCGCAGCACCGGCGCCCCGCCATAGCCGACCTCCGCGCGCTCGATTGCCAGCACGGGCGGGGAGAGGGCTTCGGGGGCGGGGAAGGCGAAGCGGGTCGGCGTGTCCTCGATCACCGCATCGAGCGGCGGCAGCTTCGCCAGCGCCTTGAGGCGCGACTGCGCCTGACGTGCCTTCGACGCCTTGTAGCGGAAGCGGTCCACGAAGGCCTGCATATGCGCGCGCTGGGTGGCGATCTTCGTCGCTTCCGCCGCCTGTTGCGCCGCGCGCTCGGTCTTCTGGCGCACGAACTGCTCGAAATTGCCCTGGTAGGTCGCGATCTTGCTGCGATCCAGATGCGCGATGATGTCAACGCACCGATCGAGCAGGTTGCGGTCATGGCTGACGACAATCGCGGCCCCGGGGAAGCGCGCTAGCCACCCTTCCAGCCACATGGTGGCTTCGAGGTCGAGGTGGTTGGTCGGCTCGTCCAGCAGCAGCAGGTCGGGTTCGAGGAACAGCGCGCGGGCGAGGGCCACGCGCATCCGCCAGCCGCCGGAATAGGAGGCGAGCGGCCGGGCCTGCGCCGCCTCGTCGAAGCCAAGCCCGGCCAGGATCGCCGCGGCGCGGGCGGGGGCGGCGTCGGCGCGGATGGCGATCAGGCGGTCATGCAGCTCCGCCGCGCGATGCGCCTCCGGCCCCGCATCCAGTTCCGCCAGCAGCGCCGCGCGTTCCGTATCGGCGGCGAGCACCGCGTCGAGCAGC
>JBIKSZ010000365.1:0-2842 GCA_044348345.1 Roseomonas sp.
CCTGCATGAAGGGGCGCGCGGAGGCCAGCATGTTGCCCCAGGTGGCGGCCGGCGGCGGCACGCCGAGACCGAGGAAAGAGAGTGCGCTCTCTGACAGGATCACCCAGCCGAAGAGCGAGGTGGCCAGCACCGTCACCGGCGCGGCGGTGTGCGGCAGCACGTGGCGCAGCAGGGTGTAGCCCTCGGAATTGCCCAGCGCGCGCGAGGCCTCGACGAATTCCCGCTCGCGGATCGACAGCACGGCGCCGCGCACCACGCGGGCCACCGAGGGCGCATAGGCCAGCCCCAGCGCCAGCACGATGCCCCAGCGCGAGGGGCCGAGCACCGCGAGCAAACCCAGCGCGAGCAGGATGCCCGGGAAGGCCAGCAGCGTGTCGTTGACCGTGCCAAGGATGCGGTCGGTCCAGCCGCGCAGGAACCCGCCCGCCAGCCCGATGGCCATGCCCAGCGCCAGCGCCACGAGGACGGTGGAGGCGGCGACGGTGAGGCTGGTCACCGCGCCCTCCATCAGCCGCGAGGTGACGTCGCGGCCAAATTCGTCGGTGCCCAGCCAGTAGGTCTCGGAAGGCGGCGCCAGGCGCCGGCGCAGATTGGTCCGCACCGGGTCATAGGGCGTCCAGACCAGGGCAGTGGCCGCCACCGCGAAGACGAAGCCCAGGAGCGTGCCGCCGATGAGGAGGTTGGGGCGCAGCCGCATCTCAGCCCGCCGTCACGCGCGGGTCGAAGACCGGATAGAGCAGGTCCACCACCAGGTTCACCGCCACATAGATCACCGCGATGAACAGCATCACGCCCTGCACCACCGGATAGTCGCGCGCGAAGATGGCCTCGACCAGCAGCCGGCCAAGGCCGGGCAGAGTGAACACTGTCTCGATGACGGCGATGCCGCCCAGCAGGCTGCCCATGATGAGGCCGATCAGCGTCAGCGTCGGCGCGAAGGCATTGGGGAAAGCGTGGCGCGCCAGCACCCGCCATTCGGGCACGCCCTTGGCGCGGGCATGGGCGATGTAGTCCAGCCGCAGCACCTCGACCGTGGAGGCCCGCGCCATGCGGATCAGCACACCGGTCTCGATCAGCGCCAGCGTCACCACCGGCAGGGCGATGTAGTGCAGCGCGCCCCAGACATCCTCGGCGAAGGTGACGTAGCCCACGACGGGCACCCAGCCGAGCCACAGCCCGAAGACCAGCAGGAAGATCAGCCCCAGCCAGAAGGAGGGGATGGAGAGCAGGAAGGTCGCCGCCGCCACCGCCGCCACATCGCCCCAGGAATTCTGCTTCCAGGCTGCGAGCATGCCGAGCGGCACGGCCAGCAGCACCGCGATCCCCACCGAGGCGAAGACGATGGCGGCCGTCACCTGGAAGCGGTCGAGGATGAGGGCCGCCACCGACTCGCCACTGGTGATGGACCGGCCGAGGTCGCCGCCGAGCGCCCGCTGCACCCAGAGCCCGAACTGCACGGCCACAGGCCGGTCCAGCCCATAGGCAGTGCGCAGATCGGCCACCGATTCCGCCGTCGCCGCATCGCCCAGGATCACCGTCGCCGGGTCTCCGGGGATGAGGCGCATCAGGAAGAAGACGCTCGCCGCCACCAGCACCAGGGTGGGCAGCGCGACGAGCAGCCGCTTCAGCACATAGGCCAGCACCTCAGCGCCGCACCCGCACACCCCAGGCGCGCGGCGCATCCACCGCCCAGGTGCGATAGCCCTGCACATGGGCGGGCGTGACGGCATGCGTCACGGAGGAGTACAGCGCGATAACCGGCACATCCTGCATCAACTGGCCGAACATAGCCTCAAAGGTCGCGCGGCGGCGGTCGGGGTCGGTCTCGCGCATGGATTGCTCCAGCATGGCCTGCACCTCGGGGTTGTCCCAAGCCTTGCGCGGCTGCGTCGCCTTGGGGCCGGTGAACATCTCGAACGACAGCGAGGGGTCGAGGCGGGCCGAGAAGCCGAAGGCCATCATCTGGTATTCGCCGCGGGTGTAGCGCTGGAGCTGGGTGGCCCATTCCAGCACCTCGAGCTCAAGGTTGATGCCGACCTCGCGCAGCATGTCCTGGGCCAGCACCGCGATCTCGTAGAAGGCCTCGTAGCGGCGTGTGGTGACGATGCGGATGGGCTGGCCGCGATAGCCGGCCTCCTGCGCGAGGCGCCGCGCGGCGGCGAGGTCGCGCGCCGGCACCTCGGACATGGCGGGCGTGTGGAAGCCCGAGCCCACCGGGATGGGCGCGCGCGAGGGGCGCGAGCTGCCCTCCGTGACCGCACGCACCAACTCCGGCACATCGAGGGCCAATGCGATGGCGCGGCGCATCCGCACGTCGGACAGCAGCGGGTCCGTCGTCTGCATCAAGAGGATCTGCAGGTCGAAGGAGGGCGAGGAATGCACGCTCATGCCCGCCCGCGCGCGCAGGTCGCGCAGGTCGCGCGCGCGGGCATCGGGCAGCACGTCGATGTTGCTGGCCAGCAGGGCCGCACGCGCGGCGGCGTCATCGGGGATGATGACAAAGCGCACGCGGGCCGCATGCGCGGTCTTGTTGCCGGCCAGGCCGTCGGGCTCGCCCGGCAGGGGCGCGTATTCGGCGAAGCGCTCCAGCTCGATGAACTGGCTGCGGCGCCATTCGCCGAGGCGGAAGGGGCCGGTGCCCACGGGCGCGCGCCAGCTGCCATCGGCGTTCAGGCTGTCGCGGTGGAAGATGCCTGTCTGGCCGCAATCAGTGCGGGCGAGCGTGGTGAGGAACAGCGCGGAGGGCCGTTCGAGGCGCATCACCACCGTCTGCGGGTCGGGCGTCTCGACGGCGATCAGGCGGGTCACGGCGCCGTCGAGGTCGCCGCGGCAGCGCCAGTTG
>JBIKSZ010000364.1:0-2842 GCA_044348345.1 Roseomonas sp.
CCCCTTCGGCGGCCGTCACCCGAGCCCGCGCAACCGTCGCGCCGCCGCCGTGATCGGCGTTGGACATACCGACTGGGTCCGCGACTGGGAGCGCTGCCGCGCCGGTGAACAGCCAGACGATTCGCTCGGCTATGGCCTCTCTGCGTTTCGCAACGCGCTCAAGGACGCGAATATCAGCCGCGATGAGATCGATGGACTGATCGCCGGCCCGACCACGGCCTATGAACGCATGGGCGAGTTGGCGGGGATCAATCCCCGCTGGGGCGACCAGGCGGATGCCGTGCTGGCGGTCGCGCAGGCGGTGATGGCGATCGAGGCCGGCTATGCCGAGGTCGTCGCCCTGATCTACGGCAACGACCAGCGCAGCGTTGGCACGCAGTATGGCGGGCCGGAGGCGATGGGCGGCAACGCCTTCCTGTCCTACGTCTATCACTCCCCCTGGGGCTTCACCTCCCAGGGTGCGCTCTATGCGCTGACGCTGCAGAGCTACAAGCAGGCGCGCGGTTTCACAGAACGGGAGATGGGCGAGGTTTCGGTCGCGCAGCGCGGCTGGTCCTCGATGAATCCCAACGCGATCCAGCGCAAGCGCATCACGCTCGACGACTACATGGCCTCTCGCTACGTATGCGAGCCGCTGCATCTGTTCGACTATTGCCTGATCAACGATGGCGGCGTCGCGCTGATCATCGCGGAGGCGGAGCGGGCCAAGAAGATCTGCCGCAACCCGGTGTTCATCGAGGGCGTCGGGCGCTTCGACCTGAATCGCGGGGCCACCAGCCTCGAGCCGCGGATCGACGATTTCTACCTGCCCGCGCAGCAGGCGGCCGCGGCACAGTCCTATGCCGTCTCCGGCCTCGGGCCGAAGGACATGGACATCCTGCAGGTCTATGACAGCTTCTCCGTCCATGTCCCGCTTGCCCTGGAAGGCTATGGCTATTGCGGCGTCGGCGAGGCCGGGAAGTTCCTGCGCGAAAGCCGCATCGGCCCGGGCGGGAAGCTGCCCACCAACACGGGCGGTGGGCATCTCAGCGAGACCTATATGCAGGGCTGGGCGCACCAGATCGAATGCGTGCGCCAGCTTCGCGGCGAATGCGGGGAGCGCCAGGTGCAGGGCGCACGGCACGTCCACTACACCTCCGACGTCGCCGGCAAGTGCTTCTCGGTTATCTACGGAGTGTAAGCGCCATGAACGCGACCGAGGCGACGACGCCGCGCCCCGTGATGGGGCTCTACGACAAGCCGATGTGGGAGAGCATCCGCGCCGGCGGGATGAAGCTGCAGCGCTGTGCGCATTGTTCGACCTGGCTCTATCCGCCCGGGCCGTCCTGCCCGAAATGCCTCTCCTGCGACCTCGTTTGGACGCCTGTGTCGGGGCGGGGGAAGATCGTCTCCTGGGTGGTGTTCCACCGCCACTACCTGCCGGCCTATCCGCCGCCCTACAACGCGATTGCGGTGCGGCTGGAGGAGGGCGTGACGATGATCAGCAACCTTGAAGGCGCGATGCCGGAGGATGGCTGCATCGGCCGCGCCGTGCGGCTGGTCTATGTCACCATGCCGGACGGTTTCATCCTGCCGCGCTGGTCCTACGATGGCTGACGGCGTTGGCGGGAGAGGGGTTATGCCCCCTCCCGCCTGCCATCACAGCCCGTAGATGCGCTTCGCCGTGCCGGCGAAAAGCGCGCGCTTCTCCGCCTCCGACGCGCCCTGCGCGATGCGCTTGAAGGCGTTCCACAGCGTGCCGTAGCCGACACCCATCTTCTCGACGGGGAAGTTGCTCTCGAACATGCAGCGCTCGGCGCCGAACAGCGTGATGCAGCTTTCGATCACCGGCGCCCAGAGCCGCGCCAGCTCCTCGGATGGCGGCGGCGCGTCCATCACGCCATAGTCAAAGGCCGCCAGCCGCATCGTCAGACCGCCGAGCTTCACCGCCACATTCGGGCAGCGGGCGAGCTCCGCCATGCCCGCATGCCAGGTCGCGAAGATCTCGGCGGGCTGGCCCGCGTGCCGGCCATAGCCGAGCGGACCACCGCAATGCCCCAGCACGAAGCGGAGCTGCGGGAAGGCGCGCGCGAGTTCCGCAGCTTCTGCCAGTTGGTGGTGGAACACCCACAGGTCGAAAACGAGATCGAGTGGCGCGAGCCGCGCGAGACCGCTGCGGAAGTCGTCGCGCCGCAGCAGCCCCCGGCATGGCGCGCCATGCCCGATGATCGGGTCATCGTCCCAGGTCGCCTGCTGGCGAATGCCGCATAGTCGCCCGCCCGCCGCAGCCCGGTGCGCTTCCAGCACCGGCGCCACGCGGTCGCCGAGCGTCAGATCGGCATAGGCGACGATGCCCGTCGCCACGCGCGGATCCTCAGCGGCCACGCGCGCCACCGCCATGGTCTCCCCGACCGGCCGCAACTCCTCCGGGCCATCCTCATGCCACTGGCTATGCGCTTCGATGAACACCGTGCCGACGAGCTGATGGCCGGAGGCGATGTCAGCCTGGAACTCCGGCAGGCCGTAGGTCCAGTCGGGCTTGCGCCAGAGATGGTGGTGCGCATCCAGGATCGGCAGGCCAGGCTCGATCGCCGCCTCCCGCGGCAGTCGTTCAAGCCAGGCCTCGTCGGGTCGCGAGATCCGTCCGAACCCCGCCCGGCGTGCTCGCATCGCGGGGCGAGTCTCCTGCTGTTGCGTCACCCCTGGCGGGGGATTGGAGGTTGGCATTCCTCGCCTGCTGCGCTGCGCGGTGGCTGAAGCGGTCTGCTTGCTGGGTTAGTTTCCGCAGAAGCACAGGCTCTGTCGAGTGGCCTGCTGCCGGGTTGGTGGACACCTGGATAAGGTTTTCACCCGATCGGAGGCA
>JBIKSZ010000366.1:0-2836 GCA_044348345.1 Roseomonas sp.
GCCCCAGGGCGCGGAGGCGCGGGTGAAATAAAGGCAGCGGAAGTGGCCGGGCGCGGCCTCGCTGCCCACCATCTTCACCACTTGGGACGCCGTGCGCTCCTCCTCCCGCGTGATGCGGGCGACGAGGGTGGCGAGGTCCACCGCAGGCTCGGCCATCGGCGCCAGCACGGCGCGGATCGTCGCGGGCTCGATCGTCGGCAGGTCGCCCTGGACATTTACCACCACGTCATGCGCGCCGGCGGGGTCGAGCGCTTCCACCGCCTCATGGATGCGGTCGGAGCCGGAAGGGTGGTCGGTGCGCGTCATCTGCACGCGCCCGCCCGCGCGGGTCACAGCCTCGGCGATGGCCGGGCTGTCTGTGGCAACGACGACCTCGCCAATGCCGGCGGCGACGGCGCGGCGCCAGACATGAACGATCATCGGCGCGCCGTGGATGTCGGCCAGCGGCTTGTCCGGCAGACGCGTCGCGGCGAGGCGCGCGGGGATGAGAACAATCGGATTCATCGCGTTAGTTGGCCGGCCGATTCAGACCTCCGCGCCTTTCGGCGCTCCAGTCATCGGACAGCGGGAACCCCTTCACCAGCGCGTCGATGGCCTGGAGCCGCGTGATCAGCGCCTCGAACTGCGCGAGCGGCACCATGTTCGGGCCGTCAGACGGGGCCTTGTCCGGGTCCTGGTGGGTCTCGATGAAGAGGCCCGCCACGCCGACGGCGACGGCTGCCCGCGCCAGGGTTTCCACGAATTCGCGCTGCCCGCCGGAGGAGGTCCCCTGCCCGCCCGGCTGCTGCACCGAATGGGTGGCGTCGAACACCACCGGATGGCCGGTGCGCGCCATGATCGGCAAAGCGCGCATGTCGGAGACGAGCGTGTTGTAGCCGAAGGAGGCGCCTCGCTCGGTCAGGATCACGCGCGGATTGCCGGCCTCCGTCACTTTGGCGGCGACATTCGCCATGTCCCAGGGGGCCAGGAACTGGCCCTTCTTGACGTTCACCGCCCGGCCCGTGCGCGCGGCGGCCAGCAGCAGGTCGGTCTGGCGGCAAAGGAAGGCCGGGATCTGCAGCACGTCCACGGCCTCGGCCACCGGGGCGCAGTGGTCGGCCTCATGCACATCCGTCAGCGTGGGCAGGCCGAGGGTTTCCCGGATTTCGGCGAAGACCGGGAGCGCCGCCGCCATCCCCACCCCGCGCGCGGCCTTGCCGGAGGTGCGGTTCGCCTTGTCATAGCTGGTTTTGTAGATCAGCCCGATGCCGCGCCGGGCGGCGATCTCCTTGAGCGCCGCGGCGGTCTCCAGCGCATGCTGGCGGCTTTCCATCTGGCAGGGGCCGGCGATCAGCGCGATCGGCAGATGATTGGCCAGCCGCACCGGACCGATCTCGACGGGGGCGGAGGGGGCGGTCATGGGGGCGTGGTCTCTCTGCGGTCAGGCCGACGGGTGTCCCGGCTTAGGGCCGGCGGCCAAGGCGGGCAAGCGGCGGGCCAGCCGGAGCCGACCTGGCCCGCGCCTCAACCGAAATGGGACCGCCACCAGCCGACGAAGCGGGTGAGGCCGGTGCGGAGATCGGTCGTCGGCCGCCAGCCGAAATCGCGCTCCATGGCGGCGACATCGGCAAAGGTCGCCGGCACGTCGCCGGGCTGCATCGGCAGCAGCTCGCGCCTGGCGGTGACGCCCAGCAACTCCTCCAGGATCGCGACCATGTCGAGCAATTCCTCGGGCCGGCTGTTGCCGATGTTGTAGACCCGGTGCGCCGGCTGGGCCGGGGGCGCGTCCAGCACGGCCAGGATGCCGGCGACGATGTCGTCCACGAAGGTGAAGTCGCGCCGCATCCGGCCCTGGTTGAACAAGCGGATCGGGCGGCCCTGCAGCATCGCCTCGGTGAACAGCCAATAGGCCATGTCGGGCCGGCCCCAGGGGCCATAGACGGTGAAGAAGCGCAGCCCCGTGAGGCTCAGCCCATAGAGATCGGCGTAGCAGGAGGCCATGAGCTCGCCCGCCGCCTTGGTCGCGGCGTAGAGGCTGGCGGGGTGGTCGGTGCGGTCCGTCTCCCGGAAGGCGCCGTCCGTCCGGCTGCCATAGACCGAGCTGGTCGAGGCATAGACGGCATGGCGGATCCGCCCCTCGGCACGGCGGATGCCCTCCAGGATTGCCAGCTGGCCGGTGACGTTCGCGGCCGTGTAGGCGAAGGGCGCCTCCAGCGACCAGCGCACCCCGGCCTGGGCGCCGAGATGGGCGATGCGGTCGATGCCAGGATTGGCCCGCATCAGCCCCAGCACCGCATCCTGGTCGGCCAGATCAAGCTGGTGGAAGGCGAAGGCGCCAGGGGGCGCGGTGCCGGTCAGCGCAGCCAGCCGCGCCCGCTTCAGCGCCGGGTCGTAATAGGGGTTAAGGTTGTCGAGGCCGATCACCTGCTCGCCCCGGGCGAGCAGGGCCTGGCAGAGATGCGCGCCGATGAAGCCGGCCGCGCCGGTGACGAGGACTTGGCCCATCCTCAGCGGCACGCCAGCCAAGCGGTAACAGCTTCCGACACCATGCCCGAGCAACCCCTGCGGCAAGGCCCGCCTATAGCGCGGCGGGGTGGGCGGCAACAGCGGCCAGGGCGCCGGCCTCGTCCCGGAAGCTTGGATTCGCGCGGGGCGCGCTTGCTGCTAAGGAAACGCGCATCCGGCCAGGCGCCGGCCGGGGCACAGGGGGCCCTGCCCAGCCCGGGCGTTGAAAGAAGGATCGGCTGATGCGCGTCGCGATGATCGGATCGGGCTATGTGGGCCTCGTGTCGGGCGCCTGCTTCGCCGATTTCGGCCACGACGTCGTTTGCGTGGATGTGAACGCCGCCCGAATCGC
>JBIKSZ010000013.1:0-29088 GCA_044348345.1 Roseomonas sp.
CAGCGCCTCCTGCAGGGCGCGGCGCACCTCGACGGGCAGGGATTCATAGGCCCGGTAGGGATCGCCCTTCAGCTTGCTGTAGGGCTTGGTGGCCGTGCTGTTGTCCATCGCGGGCTTCTACCGAAGAGGCGAGGTGGGGGGAACCGTGAAGCCAAGCGGGGGGGGTGCGGGCGTTTTCGAGCCGCCTTGGCCTTTCGCTCGCCGCCGAACTTAGCGAAGCCCTACTGAAGGCTTCAGCGCCCACGCCTGTCGACCTTAACGTTCCTTGATTGGACTGTTCCGCATCGGCATTCTTCGCCCCGAATCCAGGCGTGCGCTCGTTAGCAGCGAGCCGGCTGGTAGCGAAGGGCGAGCATGGGCAAGAACAGCCGGATCGAGTGGACGCACCACACCTTCAACCCCTGGTGGGGCTGTCAGAAAGTTTCGCCGGCCTGCCAGCATTGCTACGCCGAGGCATGGTCGAAGCGGGTCGGGTCCGCAGTTTGGGGTGCGCGAGCTGAACGTCGCTTCTTCGGTGACGCGCATTGGTCGCAGCCGGCCCGCTGGAACACAGAGGCCGCCGTAGCGGGTGCGCGGCGCCGCGTATTCTGCGCCTCGATGGCTGACGTTTTCGAGGACCGCAGGGATCTCGACGCTGCCCGGGTACGGCTCTGGTCAGTGATCGAGGACACCCCGCGC
Organism: Roseomonas sp.; assembly: GCA_044348345.1. Lineage (GTDB taxonomy): Bacteria > Pseudomonadota > Alphaproteobacteria > Acetobacterales > Acetobacteraceae > Falsiroseomonas. The sequence continues at coordinate 679 of JBIKSZ010000013.1, forward strand.
CTGGACTGGCTGTTACTGACGAAGCGGCCTGAGCACGTCGCGCGGCTCGCACCATGGGGCAATTCGTGGCCAGCCAACGTTTGGCTCGGGACAACGGCCGAGACGCAGCTATGGGCAGAACGCCGCTTGCCGCACCTCGCATCCGTACCCGCCCGTGTCAGGTTCATCTCGTGCGAGCCGTTGCTCGGGCCGCTCGACCTCTCTGCCTGGCTCGGGAAGTCACTTGGCTGGGTGATCGCTGGCGGCGAGAGCGGCGGCAAGGCCCGAAAGTCGGACCCCGCTTGGTTCCGTGCGCTGCGCGACCAATGCAAGAAGGCGCGCGTCCCATTCCATTTTAAGCAATGGGGGAATTGGGCCCCGGCGAGCGATGGCGACGCGGAAGCGGCGGGCGAAACGCGGCGGCGCGCGCTTGTCCGCATGGCAAAGACCACCGCTGGCCGCGAGCTCGACGGCCGGACGTGGGACGGGCTACCCGCGACATGACGAAGGACGGCGACCTCGCCACGGCGCTTTTCGGCGCTCTGCCGCGCTTCCCCGCGCCTGCAAAGGGATCGAAGCCCCCGCGCCATCCCGTCTGGACCGAGCACAAGGCGAAGCTGATTGCGACCTACCTGCGGCTCTTCACCTACATCACCAAGCACGGCGCCTACATCGATGGCTTTGCTGGGCCGCAGAACCCCGCTGATCCGGATAGCTGGTCCGCCCGGCTGGCACTGGGCAACCAGCCGCCTTGGCTGCGTCAGTTTATGCTGAATGACCTTGATCCTGCGAAGGTGGACGCGCTTCGCGGCTTGAAGGCGGCACAGCCGAAGATCAAGGGCCGATCCATCGAGGTGTTTGAAGGCGACTTCAACGCGAATTGGCGCCGCATGCTGGACCTCGCAGGCGTGACAGATAGCGTCGCGACATTTTGCGTGCTTGATCAGCGGACCTTTCAATGCCGCTGGTCAACTTTGAACGGCTTGGCGCGCTTCAAGTCGAGCGGTAACAAAATCGAGCTGTTCTACTTCCTGCCTGCCGCGTGGTGGGACCGTGCGGCAGCGGAGACTAACGACAAGACGACGATTGATAACTGGTGGGGAGGCTCCGGCTGGACGGACTTCCAGGCTGCGCGGGGCCTTGCGCGCGGCATCATGTTTTCCGAAAGACTCCGGACCGAACTGGGCTACGCGGACGTCCGCCCTTATGAGATTCGCAGCAGCGAGTTTGGCGGTCGGGTCATGTACTACATGATCCATGCGACGGATCACCCCGTCGCGCCCGATTTAATGGCGAGGGCCTATCGCATCGCGACGAAGCCGGCGGACAAGGCAGAGCAACTGACGCTGAAGTTGTTGGACAGCATGGCCGGTGCATTACCGCCCGCCACTGCTGTCTGAGCAGGAAAGACGAGCGTCGCTGGCGCTGGTGCGCGGGTCGTCCACTCTCCCCTCCACGCCTAGCGTCCGCTCCCGCCTTGCCCGCCTTCGCCTGTCGCCCCACCTCCCTCCCATGCCCTATCCCGCCGCGGCCGCGCCCGCCTCGCCCATCGCGCGCCTCATGCAGCCGGTGAAGCAGGCGATCGCGACGGAGGTTGTCGGTCTCTTCAACGACCGCACCCGCGGCGAACGCCCCGTGCCGCGGCGGCCCGATGGGCTCTTCGGCCCTCGCTCCGTCACCTGGCGCGTGCATGGCGATGTCACCTCCATGATGGTCGGCGGCATCGCCGCACTCCTGCTGCAGATGCTCCACCCCGGCGTGCTCGCCGGCGTCTGGGACCATTCGAAATTCCGCGCCGACATGTCAGGCCGCCTCCGCCGCACCGCGCGCTTCATCGCCACCACCACCTATGCCGGGCGCGAAGACGCCGAAGCCGCCATCGCCCGCGTCCGCCGCATCCACGACCATGTCGAAGGCACCTTGCCGGACGGCACGCCCTATCGCGCGAACGACCCCGCGCTGCTCGCCTGGGTGCATGTGACGGAGGTGACGAGCTTCCTCGCCGGGTGGCGCCGCTACGCCGAACCCCGCATGTCCCGCGCCGACCAGGATTCCTATGTGGCGGAGATGGCGCGAATCGGCTCAGGCCTCGGCGCCGATCCGGTGCCCCGCAACCTGGCAGAGGCCGAGGCGCTGCTCCGCGCCATGCGCCCTGCGCTCCGCGTCGATTCGCGCACGCGAGAGATCGCGCGGCTGATCCTGAAGGAGCCCGCGCCGAACCGCGCGCTCGAGCCCTTCCATCTGCTGACGCGCGCGGCGGGGGTGGAGCTGCTGCCGGATTGGGCGCGGCGGCTGCATGGCTTTCCGCCCGTGCCGGGCCCGCTGGTCCGCGCCGGCACGCAGGGCCTCGCGCGCACGCTGCGCTGGGCATTCACTTAGCTCCCCACGACAACGCTGCGCGTCGCGCCTGCGGCGCGCCTTGCCGCGTTGCCGCGGGGGCCCCGGTTTGGCGCTGATCCTGGCAGTGGGGCTCATCCCGCCGCGGCAAAGCCGCGGCGATGGCGAAAAGGCGGATATTCCTATATAAGAGCGCGATGGTTGCGAACGGTCACCGCCGCGCCTGCCCAACGCTCCCCGCCTCGTGGGTGGGGGGATTTGTCCGAAAGGGCGGCGCGTCATCCGCGGGGTGCGATTTTGTCCGAAAGCCGCAGGCACCAATCGGGCGCAACGCAGGCCGCAGAACCCGCCCCCGGCCCGGGAATGCGCCCAAAACCCCGGCGCGCCACAACCACCCGGCGAAATTGTCCGAAACCCGCCCAGCGCAAATCCAGCGCGCAACCCCAGCCGCGCCGCCTGGCGCGGCGGGCGGGTCAGGCGGCTTCGGTCTCGCGGTCCACGGGCACGCCCGACAGGTCGCGCGCGGTGCGGATCGTCGGCATGGTCTGCACCCGCAGCACATGCGGCGCTTCCGTCAGGCGCGAGGTCAGCGCGTTCTCATGCGCCGTGTCACGGGCCACCAGGCGCAACAGGAAGTCGCCGCCGCCCCGGATCATGTGGCACTCCCGCACCTCCGGCCAGGAGGTCACCATCCGCTCGAAGGCGGACAGCACGGCTTCCTTCTGCGTCTCCAGCCCGACCAGGGCGAAGAAGGTGATCTGCCAACCCAGCGCCTGCGGATCGAGATCCGCATGGTAGCCGCGAATCAGCCCCTGCTCCTCCAGCCGGCGCACGCGGCGCAGGCAGGGGGGCGCGGACAAGCCGACCCGGCGGGCCAGCTCGACATTCGTCATGCGCCCATCGGCCTGCAGCTCTGCCAGGATCTGTCGATCCACGGCATCCAGGTCGGGCCCAGTGGCGCGTCGCATGGTCAGTCCCTCAGGCATGGCGTATCCCAACGTCTGAATTCAATTCACAGTAGATACGAATTAAAAAAAATCAAGCTGCCTTTGCCGGCGCATCCAAAACGGCCGAAACGGTTGAGCGATCCGCTCGGCGGGACGATATGAGGGGCACGATTCGACCGGAAAGCACCGAAACCGTGGCCGACACCCTTTTGACCAAATTGCTCATAATTGGTGCAGGTCCCGCTGGCTATACCGCCGCGATCTATGCCGCGCGCGCCGGCCTTGCGCCGCTTCTCGTCGCCGGGATGCAGCCGGGCGGGCAGCTCACCATCACCACCGAGGTCGAGAACTACCCAGGCTTCGCCGAGGCCATCCAGGGCCCGTGGCTGATGGAGCAGATGCAGGCCCAGGCCACGCATTGCGGCACCACGATCGAGCACGACGTGATCACCAGCGTGGACCTCGCCCGCCGGCCCTTCCGCGCGCAGGGCGACAGCGGCACCACCTACGTGGCGGATGCCATCGTCATCGCCACCGGCGCGCAGGCCCGCTGGCTCGGCATCCCGGGTGAGAAGGAATTGTCGGGCTTCGGCGTCTCCGCCTGCGCGACCTGCGATGGCTTCTTCTTCCGCGGCAAGGATGTCGCCGTGCTCGGCGGCGGCAACTCCGCGACGGAAGAAGCGCTCTACCTCTCGAACCTGGCGCGCCATGTCACGCTGGTGCATCGCCGCGACAGCCTCCGCAGCGAGAAGATCCTGCAGCAGCGGCTTTTCGCGAAGCCGAATGTCAGCGTCATCTGGGACAGCGTGGCGGAAGAAGTGCTGGCCGACACATCGGGCCGCATGCCGGTGGCCCGCGCGCTGGCGCTGCGCAACGTGAAGACCGGCGAACGCAGCGAATTGCCCATCCATGGCGTCTTCGTCGCCATCGGCCACGACCCCGCGACTGCGCTGTTCAAGGGCCAGATCGAGATGGACGCAGAGGGCTACATCGTCACCACCCCCGGCGCGACGCGCACCTCCATCCCCGGCGTCTTCGCCGCCGGCGACGTGCAGGACCGCGTCTATCGCCAGGCGGTGACGGCCGCCGGCACCGGCTGCATGGCCGCGCTGGAGGCAGAGAAATTCCTCGCCCATGCGGACACCGAAGCCGCCGCCTGATCGCCTTTGGCGAGTTTTGCTGACCAGTAATCATCTGTTCAGGCAGCCATGTGTCATGGCAGCCTGACGACTCGGGGACCGGAGGAGACTTCGCGGGCATGCCGCTCGACTGGGACAAGCTGCGTGTCTTCCACGCGGTCGCGGAGGCCGGGTCCTTCACTCATGCCGGAGAGACGCTGAACCTCAGCCAATCCGCCGTCTCGCGCCAGATCCAGGCGCTGGAGGAGGCGCTGCAGGTCCCGTTGTTCCACCGCCACGCGCGCGGCCTGATCCTGACCGAACAGGGAGAGACGCTGAACCGCGCCGTGCGGGAGGTCTTCGCCAAGCTGGCGATGACGGAAGCGCTGCTGACGGAAAGCCGGGAGAAACCGACCGGCCGGCTGAAGGTGACCACCACCACGGGCTTCGGCACCGTCTGGCTGGCGCCGCGCCTGCACCGCTTCCTGCAGCTGCACCCCGATGTGACACTCACCGTCCTGCTCGACGATGCCGACCTCGATCTGGCGATGCGGGAGGCCGATGTGGCGATCCGCATGCACCCGCCGCGGCAGCCCGACCTGATCCAGCGCAACCTTGGCAGCTTTTCCTGGCGGGTCTGCGGCTCGCCCGATTATCTGAAGCGCGCCGGCATTCCGCAGCGCGCCGAGGACCTCGATGCGCACCGGATGATTGTCTATGGCGAGTATCGTCCGCCGGTGGAAAGCGTGAACTGGCTCGCCGAAGCCGGTCGCCGCCCCGGCGCGCCGCGCCGCGCGGTGCTGGAGATGAACTCCCTGCCTGGTATCCTGGAAGCGGTGCGATCGGGCCTCGGGCTGGCGGCGCTGCCGGACTATATGGGCGATGAGCTGGACGGGCTGGTGCAGGTCCTGCCGGAGCTGAAGGCGCCACGGATCGAGGCCTATTTCGTCTACCCCGAGGAGCTGCGCCATTCGAAGCGCGTCGCGGTGTTCCGCGACTTCCTGGTGTCCGAACTGGCCGCCCCGAACCGCGTCGCCGCACAATAGGGCAAGATCGGGGCGGTTCCACCCCGACCCATGCTTATGGCGCATGCCGGGTGACGGGTTTTAGCCAATGTTGCATAGCGAGCGGGGGATTAATTAGGCCGTGTTGCGGCGGCACCGCCGCTTCAGGGTCATTCGGGTCTTCTCCGAACCCCTTCGTCTCCCAGACGTGAAGCCTCCCTGTTTGACTTGGCCCGCCTGCGCCCCGCGCGGCGGGCCTCTTCTTTTTCAGCGCCCGCAGCCATCGCCCCAAGGGGAGGCCGGTGCCGCACCGATCGGCAGCGGAAACGCCGCTGGACCCTTATCAAAACAACAGCCGCCAACCCACTGCGGATTAATCGTTACGATCAACCTCACATTCGCACGAGGCACAGACAACAACTTTAATTTGTTGCATCGCGGGGGACGCCGCGGTGCTAGGCGACGCCACCGAAATTGTTGCGCGCCCGACAAGAGCGCGAACGGGTTAGGATGTCGCTGCTCTGCCGAGGCATCGTAGAAGGACCGGACTAACAGGCGCCGTTGGGCCGCCCGGCGCAGCGCTTCGCCATGCGCTACGCACGCCCACCATCGCGCTTTTACTTCTGGCCGTGCTGCTACCCGGGGCGCTGCTGGGCGCCTCCGCCTGGATCGCCTGGCGCACCGCCTGGAACAGCGCAGCGGCTGAGGTGGCCCGCGGCGCCGAGAGCATCGCCGAATACGGCCAGCGCGTGCTGACCCTGCACGCAGTCGCCGCCGACGCCATGGACACGCTGCTGCGTGGCCTGTCGGACGCCGAGATCCGCGCCAACCAGGCCCGGCTGCACCAGGAGATGCAGCTGCTGATCGGGACCATCCCCGGCGTGGTCAAGGGCGTGGTCGCGGACCGGCAGGGCGGCGTGCTGACCGGGGCCCGGCTGATGCCGCCCCATGAAGTGCGGGGCAGCGTCGCCCGCATGGAAGCCTTCCAGGCGCTGGCCACCCCGGGCGCGCCACCCCTGGTTGTTGGCTGGCTGGAAATTGGCCTGATGGACGGCACGCCCTTCTTCATGGTCGCACGCCGCCGCGCCCAAAGCGGCAACCGCGACCTGCCCGCGGACGGCTTCGATGGGCTGGTGAGCATGTCGGTCCGGACAGACCACCTTGCCGTCGGCCTCAATCGCCTGGCCGCCGCCCCGCATGACAGCGCGCTGCTCCTGCGGGCCGATGGCGCGCTGCTGGCACGGAGCGACGGTTGGGCAGCCCCCGCACACATCTATCCGACGTTGCGCGCCGCGCTGGACGGACACACCGGAGCGATGCTGACGGACAGCCAGGCGATGCTGGATGGGCAGCGCCATATCGCGCATTTCCGCGGCATCGAAGGCTGGCCGGTCTATGCCGTCGTGGCGCGCCCGCACGCTGCAATCCACGCCGCCTGGCGCGCCGCCATCGCGGGCCAGCTGGCGATTGGCCTGCCGGCCCTGGCGATCCTGCTGGCCACCGCGCTCGCCGTGCTGCGGGCGCAGCGGCGGCTGGCCGAGGCCAAGCTCGCGCTGGAAGCGCGGGTCCTGGCCCGCACCGCTGAGCTTGCCGCCAGCGAGGCACGGCTGAGCGAGGCGCTCGAAGCCGGGCGCGTCTTCGCCGTCACCTATGAACCGGGCACCGACACGGCCACCCGTTCTTTCCACGCCGCCGCCATACTGGGCCTGCCGCCCGACAGCGCCACGCAGGGCCGCGGCAGCGCCTATCTCGCTGCTGTGCTGCCGGATGACCGGCCGGCGATGGACGCCGCGCTCGCAGCCCTGTCGCCGGCGGCGCCAGACTACGCGCTGCGCTATCGCTGGCGCCGCCCTGACGGGAGCATCGTCTGGCTGAGCGATCGCGGCAGCGCCACATTCGAGCACGGCGGCCAGCTTCTACGGGTGACGAGCCTCGTCCGCGACATCACCGCCGAGGCGGAGGCCGAGCAGGCGCTGCGCGAGAACGAGGTGCGGCTACGCGCCGCGGCGGAGGGCGCGGGCCTTGGCACCTATGAAATCGACTTCGCGCAGAACACCGTGTGGTGCGACGCCCGTGCGGCGGAGATCTGGGGGGCCAACGTGCCAGCCGGACGCTGGGTTCGGCTCGACGGGCCGGAATGGGGGCATCTCGACGCCACGATCCACCCCGAGGACCGGCCCGCCTTCGAGGCGGCGTGGCAGGCCGTCGTCTCCGGCCAGGCCCCGGGCTGGTCGGTGGAAACGCGGCTGCGCCGTCCCGATGGCGGCTGGGCCTGGGATTGGTGCCACGGCATCGTCGCCGCACGCGACCCGGCCACCGGCGCGCCGCTGCGCCTGATTGGCGTGGTGCGCGACGTGACGGCGCAGCGCCAGATGGAAGCGGATCTGCGCCAGGGCCAGAAGCTGCAAGCGCTCGGCCAGCTGGCCGGCGGCATCGCGCACGACTTCAACAACGTGCTGCAGGCCGTCTCCGGCGCTGCCGCCGCCATCGCGCGCGAAGCCGGGGATAGCACAGCCATCCGCCGCCGCGCGCGGCTGCTGGCCGAGGCGGTGGCCCGCGGCGCGGCGATCACCGGCCGGCTGCTGGCCTTCGCCCGGCGGACCGATTGGCGGCGCGAGGAGGTGCGCCCGCGCGAGCTGCTGTTCAGCCTGGGCGAGATGCTGCAACCGATGCTCGGCCCGCGCATCGCCATCCGCGTCGAGGCAGACCCTAGCCTGCCGCCCTTCCTGGGCGACCGCGAACAGGTGCAGATCGCGCTGATCAACCTGGCCACCAACGCCCGGGACGCCATGCCCGAGGGCGGAACCCTCACCTTCGCGGCCGAGCTGCGGCAGCTGGGCCCGGATGACACCGACGCGCCCATCGCCCTCGCGCCCGGAGCCTATCTGCGCATCGCCGTGCGCGACACCGGCACGGGGATGGATGCCGCGACACTGGCACGCGTCACGGAGCCCTTCTTCACCACCAAGCCGCCCGGGCGCGGCACCGGCCTCGGCCTGCCGCTGGTGCGTGGCCTGGCGGAGCAATCGGGTGGGGCCTTCACGCTCGACAGCGCGCCGGGCCGCGGCACCACCGCCTGCCTCTGGCTACCGCAACAGGCGACGGCACCGGATGAGCGGGCAGCAGGGCCCGCGCGCACCAAAATGCTGCACGGGCTGAGCCTGCTGGTGGTGGACGACGATCCCCTGGTGCGAGAAGCGCTGGTGGCGCAGCTGGAGGTCGAGGGGTGCCAGGTGCTGGCGCGGCCCGATGCCGCCACGGCGCTGGCCGCGCTGGAGGATGGCGTGGTGGTGGACGTGCTGGTGACCGATCTCGCCATGCCCGGCCAGGACGGGCTGTCGCTGATCGGCGCGGCGCGGCAGCGGCGCCCCGGCCTGCCTTGCCTGCTGCTCACCGGGCAGCCAGAGGAGGAGGAAGATTCGTTGCTGTCCTCCCTCGGCCCGGGTCCCTGCACCGTGCTGCGCAAGCCGGTCGGCGGCCCGCGCATCGCCGCCGCGCTGGTCAGCCTGCGCACGACGCGCTGAGAACTCCCCGCGAAGCCGCGGCGTGACGCCCGCTGTCACTCCGCGCGCAGCGCTGCCCCGGCGGCCAGTGGCGCCATCGGGGCCGCGACCGCCAGAACCGCGCCGAGCAGCAACAGATAAGGCCGCGCGACGAGGCCGGCCGCCGCGGCCTCGATCGCCGCGGCGCCGAAGATCACCGCCGGGATCGCCAGCGGCAGCACCAGCAGCGGCAGCAGCACGCCCCCGCGCCGCGCGCCGAGCGTCAGCGCCGCCCCCGCCGTGCCGAAGAGCGACAGCACGGCGGTGGCGAGCGCGAGTGCGACGATCGCCGTACCCCAGGCCTCGGTCGGCAGGTTCAGCATGGCCGCGGCCACCGGGGTTGCCGCCAGCAGAGGCAGGCCAGTGGTGATCCAATGGCCAAGCGCCTTGGCCAGCGCCAGCAGCGCCGGCGGCAGGCCGCTGAGGAGAAGTTGTTCCAGCGATCCGTCCTCGGCCTCCGCGCCGAACAGTCGGTCGAGCGGCAGGAGTGCCGCCAGCAGCGCTGCGGCGAGCATGGCGCCGGGGGCGATGCGCGCCAGCGTCTCCGGCGCGGGGCCGATGCCGAAGGGAAACAGCGCGCAGACCAGGACGAAGAACAGCACCGCCGCCAGCGTATCCGCCGGGTGGCGCAAGGCGAGGCGCAGCTCGCGCCAAAGAACCGCATTGAAGGCGCTCACAGCCTGAGCTCCCCGGCACCTGACAGGGGCAGGGGCAGGTGGGTGGCGGCCAGCACCATCCCCCCCGCCGCGCGATGCCGCGCGAGCAGCGTGCCCAGCCGCTCGACGCTGGCCGCATCCAGCCCGACCGTCGGCTCATCCAGGAGCCAGAGCCCAGCCGGGGCGAGCGCGAGCCGCGCCAGCGCTAGGCGCCGCTTCTGGCCCGACGACAGCACACGCGCCGGCAGCTCCGCCAGCTCCGCGAGCCCGACGGTCGCGAGCGCCGCCGGCGTGTCCCCGCCCCAGAGCCTGGCGTAGAAATCGAGGTTCTCCCGCGCCGTGAGCGAGGGCTTCAGCGCATCGGCATGCGAGAGGTAGCGCAGCCGCCTGGCATGGGCGACGCGGTCGGCGAAGGCGTCCTCCCCATCCCACAGCAGCCGGCCCTCGGCGGCAGGGATCAGCCCGGCCAGCAGGCGCAGCAGGGACGACTTGCCCGCGCCGTTCGCGCCCGTCAGCAGCAGCGCCCCGCCGGGCGCGAGGTTGAAGGACAGGCCTGCGAAGACCGCCCTTTCGCCACGCCAGCAGGCCAGATCCTGCGCTTCCAGCATGCCTCTCCTGCCGTGCCCGGATACCGAGGGGGCCGCCCCCTGGCCTGCCCCACGGCCTTGTGGTTTAAGCCGCATGCGGCGACGGCGAAAGCTGTCCGCCGTGCGGTCCGGCAGGATCGCGAGAGGCTACATCGCGCTTCGGTCGGCGGAAGGCACCCCGCCAGGGGGAGCATCCGGCCGTGGCGCCCACCAACGCCCCATGAGGGCGGACACGGGGAACCCGGACCATGCGCATGATCGGGCAGGACAGCCTGAAGACGCGCCGCACGCTGAGCGTCGGCGGCAAGGACTACAATTATTTCAGCCTGCCCGAGGCGGCGAAGAGCATCGGCGATGTCTCCCGCCTGCCCTTCAGCCTGAAGGTGCTGCTCGAAAACGTGCTGCGCTTCGAGGACGGGCGCAGCTACACCGTGGACGACGCCCGCGCCATCGCCGAATGGGTGAAGGATGGCCGCTCCACGAAGGAAGTGCCCTTCCGCCCCGCCCGCATCCTGCTGCAGGACTTCACCGGCGTGCCCGCCGTGGTGGACCTCGCCGCCATGCGCGACGCGCTGGCGAAGCTCGGCGGCGATCCGCGCAAGGTGAACCCGCTGGTGCCCGTCGATCTCGTTATCGACCATTCGGTGATGGTGGATTTCTCCGGCAGCAAGGACGCGCTGCAGAAGAACGTGGATGTCGAGTTCGAGCGCAATGGAGAGCGCTATGAATTCCTCCGCTGGGGCCAGAGCGGCTTCGCCAATTTCCGCGTCGTCCCGCCGGGCACGGGCATCTGCCACCAGGTGAACCTGGAATACCTCGCACAGGTGGTCTGGACGTCGCAGGACGGCCCCGACAGCTACGCCTTCCCCGATAGCTGCTACGGCACGGACAGCCACACGACGATGGTGAACGGCCTCGGCGTGCTGGGCTGGGGTGTGGGCGGCATCGAGGCGGAAGCCGCGATGCTCGGCCAGCCCATCGCGATGCTCATCCCCGACGTCATCGGCTTCAAGCTGATCGGCAAGGTGCGTGAGGGCGTCACTGCGACCGACCTCGTGCTGACGGTCACCCAGATGCTGCGCAAGAAGGGCGTGGTGGGCAAGTTCGTCGAATTCTTCGGCCCGGGCCTGGCGGAGCTGCCGCTGGCGGACCGCGCGACGATCGGCAACATGGCGCCGGAATACGGCGCGACCTGCGGCTTCTTCCCGGTGGACCAGGCGACGATCGACTATCTGCGCCTGTCGGGCCGCGACGAGCACCGCATTGCGCTGACGGAAGCCTATTGCAAGGCGCAGGGCATGTGGCACGACGCGTCGACGCCCGACCCGGTCTTCACCGACACGCTCGAACTCGACCTCTCGACCGTCGTGCCCTCGATGGCCGGGCCGAAGCGCCCGCAGGATCGCGTGCAGCTGACGGACATCGCGACCTCCTTCGCGAAGGACCTCGCGGCCGGCACGATGGGCGTGCCGGGCGACAAGGCCGACCTCCGCGTGCCGGTGGACGGCGCCAACTACGACCTCGGCCATGGCGATGTGGTGATCGCGGCGATCACCAGCTGCACCAACACCTCCAACCCCTATGTGCTGGTCGCGGCGGGGCTGGTGGCGCAGAAGGCGCGCGCCAAGGGCCTGAAGCCGAAGCCCTGGGTGAAGACCTCGCTCGCGCCCGGCAGCCAGGTGGTCACCGACTACCTGACCAAGTCCGGCCTGCAGGCGGAGCTGGACGCGATGGGCTTCCAGACCGTTGGCTATGGCTGCACGACCTGCATCGGCAATTCCGGCCCGCTCGCCGACCCGATCGTGGATGCGGTGGAGAACAACAAGCTCGTCGTCTCCTCCGTGCTGTCGGGCAACCGCAACTTCGAAGGCCGCGTGCACCAGAATGTGCGCGCGAACTACCTCGCCTCCCCGCCGCTGGTTGTTGCCTATGCGTTGGCCGGCACGGTGAATCTGAACCTGACGACCGATGCGCTCGGCACCGGCTCTGACGGCCAGCCCGTGTACCTGAAGGACATCTGGCCGACGCAGCAGGAGGTGAACGACACCGTCCACGCCGTGCTGACCCGGAAGATGTTCCAGGACCGCTATGGCGACGTGTTCAAGGGCCCGGCGCAGTGGCAGGCGATCCGCGTGGACGCCGACAGCGACACCTATCGTTGGAATTCCGGCTCCACCTACGTCCAGAACCCGCCCTATTTCGAGGGCATGACGATGGATGTGGGCCCGATCACCTCGGTGCAGGGCGCGCGCGTGCTGGCGGTGCTGGCGGACAGCATCACCACCGACCACATCTCCCCCGCGGGCAGCATCAAGAAGGCCTCGCCGGCGGGCGAGTACCTGCTCGAGCACCAGGTGCGCCAGGCGGACTTCAACAGCTATGGCGCGCGGCGCGGCAACCACGAGATCATGATGCGCGGCACCTTCGCCAACATCCGCATCAAGAACGAGATGGTGCCGGGCATCGAGGGCGGCATCAGCAAGCACCACCCCTCCGGCCAGGTCGCGCCGATCTACGACGTGGCGATGAAGTACCGGAAGGACGGCGTGCCGCTGGTGGTGTTCGGCGGCAAGGAATACGGCACCGGCTCTTCCCGCGACTGGGCGGCGAAGGGCACCTTCCTGCTGGGCGTGAAGGCCGTGATCGCCGAGAGCTTCGAGCGCATCCACCGCTCCAACCTGGTCGGCATGGGCGTGCTGCCGCTGGTGTTCAAGGATGGCGAGGATCGCAAGAGCCTCGGCATCACTGGCGAGGAGACGATCGACCTGCTCGGCCTTGAGGAGCTGAAGCCGCGCATGGACGTGACGATGGTGATCACGCGCGCGGATGGCAGCCAGCACCGCACGACGCTGACCTGCCGCGTCGATACCGCCGATGAGGTCGAGTACTACCGCAACGGCGGCATCCTGCACTACGTGCTGCGCGGGATGGCGAAGGCGGCCTGACGCGCCCGAGCCTCTCCCGCTTGCGGGAGAGGGTGAGGGTGAGGGTTCAGGGGCGCGGTCCGCGAGGATCGCGCCCCCTCCTCCTCAGTGCGCGATCGGGCGGGCTTCGGCCAGCAGGGCCGCCAGCCCCTCCGGACCGATGGCGTGCAGCCCCGTATAGGGCGATTCATACATTGCCGAGACCGCCATGACGGAGGCCACGGCCAAAGCCAGCACCGCCACCGCGATCCGCGAGGTCTCGGGCCGGTCGGCATGGCACATCGCCATGCTCAGCAAGGCGAGAAAGCTCAACAGCAGCAGCAGCATCCAGCGCACGCCGTCGCCGACATCGGCCGCGAGGCCAAGGCGCTTCGTCCGCGCCATCTCCAGCGCATCCACTGAACGCAGCATCACATCGGCCACCGCAGTATCGATGTGGCGCTGCGTGCGCGCATCCCACACCATCGCCTCCATCGCATCGAGCGCGGCGGCGCTGGCGGATGAGGCCGCGCGGTTACGGTTCGTGCCCCATTCCTCCTGCACCACGGTTGCGATGTAGGCGCGCACCGACGCCGACGCTTCGGCAGGCGCGGGGTGGAACCGCGTGATGATGGTCAGCAGGCGCTCGGCGGCCACGCTTTCCGCCGCAGCAGCGGCGCGCGCGGCGTGATCGTTGGTCCAGGCATGGCTGGCGCTGAAGGCGAGGAACAGGGTGAACAGCGTCGTCGTCGCGCTGAAATAGGAGGCCACGACCGGGCGCCCGCGCACGACCGCGAATAGGCGGGAGCGGAACACCAGCAGATGCGCCAGCACGGCGGAGGCGGCCGTGATTGCGCAGGATACTGCCGCGATGACTGGCGCTTCGGCGTAAAAAAGGGCTTGGATCATGGTTAGGCCAGCTGTTTTGTTTCAATGCTAGCGCGGGCCGCGTCGTGCTGGAACCGTCCCACCGCCAAGGAGGAGCCGCATGACCGCGCTGTTCGAACAGGGCTGGATCACCGGCCTGGTGCTGCTGGTGCTGATCGGGGAAGCCACGGTGCTGATCGCGCGCGGGCATCTGCCCCTGCGGGCCGCGCTGCTGATGGTGGCGCCCGGCGCAGGCTTCCTGCTGGCCATCCAGGCGGCGCTGTCAGGCGCGCATTGGTCGCTGGTGGCGCTCGGCCTGGCGCTGGCGGGCCTCGCGCATCTCGCCGACCTGCGGGAGAGGCTGCGGCGCTGACGGCCGCGCGCCCCAGCTAGCGTTTCACCACGCGCCCCAGCGCGACACTCGCCGGCACGGCCAGCGCGCACAGCACCGCCATCGCCCAATATCCGCCCCCGCCCACGGCGCTGAACAGCGGGCCGCTCGCCAGCGTCAGCAGGCCGATGGCCAGCCCCGCGCCGAGCGAAGCGTGCAGCGCCTGCGCCGTGCCCGCCTGCGCCGGCGGCACCACGCGCGCCAGCAGCTGCATCGTCGCCAGATGCTGCGCGCCGAAGGTCGCCGCGTGCAGCAGTTGCAGCGGGAACAGCAGCAGCGGGTCCGTCGTCAGCGCCGTCGCGCCCCAGCGCAGCACGCCCGCGAGCCCGGCCACGACGCAAAGCCCGATCGGACCGAGCCGCGCGACAACCCCGCGCCCCCAGACGAACAGGACAATCTCCGCCACCACGCCGGCCGCCCAGAGCGCGCCGATCAGCCCTTCGCCGAGCCCCGCCGCCTGCCAGTGCAGCGTGCCGAAGGCGTAGTAGAAGGCGTGGCTGCCCTGCACGAGCGCCGAGACCAGCAGCAGCCAGCGAAAGGCCGGGATCCGGAGCGGTGCGAAGAACCCCGCCAGCCCCGCCGGGCCCGCGGGGCGTGGTTCCGCCCGCGGCAGCAGCAGCGCGACCAGCGCGGTGCCGGCAAAGCCGGCCGCCATCAGTGCGGCCGCCGCATTTGGCCCGAACGCCGCCACGGCCTGCCCGGCCAGCAGCGCGGCGGCGATGAAGGCGATGGAGCCGGCCGCGCGCACGCGCCCGTAATCGAAGCCGTGCCGCCGCGCCGCGGCCACCGTCATCGCATCCGTCAGCGGCATCACCGGCGCCGTGGCAGCGCTCAGCACCAGATGGACCAGCAGCAGCAGCACGAAGCCCGCCGCCCAAAGAAAGCCGAGCGCAGCCAGCGCCGCCGCGACAGAGACCGCCGCCAGCACGGCCCGCGGCGCACCCAGCGCATCCGCCACGCGCCCGAAGGCCGGCCCGGCCAGCAGCCGGACGGCGGAGCCGATGGCCAGCACGATCGCGACCTCGGCCGCCTCCAGCCCGCGCGCGGCCAGCACCGCCGGCAGGAAGGGCAGCAGCACGCCGAAGCCGAAGAACTGGGTCGCATAGGGCAGGGCGTGGCGCGCGGCGGGGGACACGCCGGCAAGCTGCCCCGGCGGCGCCCCGGCGCCAATCCTCCGCGTACGGCGATCACGGTCCCGCCCGCGCGGCGTGATCACGTACCCGCCCGCTGGGCGGGGCGGTGGTTGCCAAGCCCGCCCGGGCGTGTCACGCGTCACCCCAATTCTCGACGGGCTGCAGCACCCCCTTCCGATGTCCGACCGCCAGATGTTCCCCGCCCGGGTCCGCGCCGTTCTCGGCCCGACCAACACCGGCAAGACGCACCTCGCCATCACGCGCATGCTCGCGCATGCCTCCGGCATCATCGGCTTCCCGCTGCGCCTGCTGGCGCGCGAGAATTACGATCGCATGGTCGCGGTGAAGGGCGAGAAGCATGTCGCGCTCATCACCGGCGAGGAGAAGATCGTCCCGCCCGAGGCGCGCTGGTTCGCCTGCACGGTCGAAGCCATGCCGCTCGACCGCCGCACCGAATTCGTCGCGGTGGACGAGATCCAGCTCTGCGCCGATCCCGATCGCGGCCACATCTTCACCGACCGTCTGCTGAACGCCCGCGGCCTGGTCGAGACGATGTTCCTCGGCGCCGAGACGATCCGCCCGCTGCTGCAGCGCCTGGTGCCGCAGGCCGAGATCGAGACGCGCCCGCGCCTGTCGCAGCTGGCCCATGCGGGGCCGGCGAAGCTCACGCGCCTGCCGCCGCGCTCGGCCGTCGTCGCCTTCTCCGCGACCGAGGTCTATGCGATCGCCGAAGCCGTGCGCCGCCGCCGCGGTGGCTGCGCGGTGGTGATGGGGCGCCTCAGCCCGCGGACCCGCAACGCCCAGGTGGCGCTCTATCAGAACCGCGAGGTGGATTTCCTGGTCGCGACGGATGCGATCGGCATGGGCCTCAACATGGATGTGGACCATGTGGCCTTCGCATCCTTGCGCAAGTTCGACGGTCATGCGCTGCGCGACCTGACGTCGCAGGAAGCGGCCCAGATCGCCGGCCGCGCCGGGCGCGGCATGCGCGACGGCACTTTTGGTTCCACCGCTGATTCTGCGCCCATCCCGGACGAGATGGCGCGGCAGATCGAGAACCACACATTCGAGCCGCTGACCCAGCTCGCCTGGCGCAATGCCGACCTCGATTTCGGCAGCGTGGATGCGTTGCTGGCCTCACTCGCCGCGCCGCCGCCGATGGGCGGGCTCGCCAAGGGCAATGACGCGGTGGACCACATCACACTGCACGCGCTGTCGCGTGAGGCGGAGATGCGCGACCTCGCGCAAGGCCGCGCCCGCGTGCGGCTGCTGTGGGAAGCCTGCCAGGTCCCCGATTTCCGCAAGATCGCCGATGACAGCCACACGCGGCTCTGCGGCAAGATCTTCGGCCATCTGGCGAAGGATGGCCGCCTGCCCGACGACTGGGTGGCCGGCTCGGTCGCCGCGCTCGACAATACCGAGGGCGACCTGGATACGCTGATGGCGCGGCTCGCGAATATCCGCGTCTGGTCCTACATCGCCGCCCGCGCCGATTGGCTGGCGGACGCGCCGAGCCACCAGGCGGAGGCGCGCAAGGCCGAGGACAATGTCTCCGACGCGCTGCACGAACGCCTGATCGCGCGCTTCGTGGACCGCCGCGCCGCGCATCTGATCCGCCGGCTCGACGAGGACGATGCCAACCTGCTCTCGGCCGTGACGCGCCAGGGCGAGGTGGTGGTGGAAGGCCACACGGTCGGCCGCGTGAAGGGCTTCCACTTCGAACCCGACCCCGCCGCAACCGAGGCGGAGGAGAAGAAGCTCGTGCTCCGCGCCGCGCGCCGCGCGCTGCGGGAGGAGATGCCGCGGCGCCTCGCCGCGCTCGAGACGGCGAAGGACGAGGCCTTCAGCCTGACGCCGCAGCACCGCGTGCTGTGGGACGGGGCAGAGGTCGCGCGGCTGCGCCCGGGGCCGGAGCCGCTGAAGCCGCTCCTCGACCCCATCGCCAGCGAGTTCCTGGACAATGCGCAGCGCGACCGCGTGCGCGCGCGCCTGTCCACCTGGCTTGAGGCGCTGGTGCAGAAGGAGCTTGGCCCGCTCACCGCGGTGGAGGCCAAGGCCGCCGAGGACAACACGCTGCGCGGCCCGGCCTATCGCCTGCGCGAGGGCATGGGCCTGGTGCCCGGCGCGACGGAGCGCGAGATCCCGACCGAGCTGCGCGCGCGGCTGAAGGCGATCGGCATCCGCGCGGGGCGCTATGCGCTGTACCTGCCGGATGTGCTGAAGCCGCGGGCGATGGCGCTGCGCGCGCAGCTCTGGGCGCTGCGCCATCACCTGCCGACGCCGGCGCTGCCCAATCCGGGCCTCGTCTCCCTGACCCTGCCGGAGACGCCGCAGCCGCCGCCCGCCGACCCGCAGGCGCCGCGCCCGCCGGAAAGCTGGCCGCCGCACTTCGCCCCCTTCGCGGGCTGGCTGCAGGCCGGCCATGTGCTGCTGCGCCTCGATGTGGTGGAGCGCGTGGCGGGTGAGCTCGGTCACCTGACGCGCCGCGCCCCGGCGCCGCTGCCGGATGGCCTCGCCTCCCGCCTCGGCATCAAGGGCGATGTGCTGCCCATGGTGCTGGAGGCGATGGGCTTCCGGCTGATGCCGGCAGAGACGCTGGAGGAGGGGCAGTTCGGCCCGCCCGCGCCGGCGCGGCTCGGCGTGCTGCGCCATGAGCGCCCGGCGCGACCTGCGCCGCGCCCGCCGCGGCCCGAACGCGCTGAGCGGCAGCCGGGTGCGCCGAGCGGTGCGCCCGGTGGCACGCGCGATGGCGCGCCGCGCTGGGATCCCGCGACGATGTACGGCCCGCCCATCCCGCGCGAGCTGCGCCGGCCGCGGCCCGACCAGCGCGGCGACCGCCGCCCCGATGCCCAGGGCGAGCGCCGGTCCGACCAGCGTGGCCCGCGCCATGCGGATGGCCGTGGAGCCCGCGATGGGCGCGGCCCACGCCAGGATGGCGCGCCGCGCCAGGACCGCCCCGCCTCTGCGCCACCCGCCGAGGGCCAACAGCGGCGGGAGGAGCGGCCGCGCTTCGACCGACCGCGCCAGGATGGGCCCCGCCAGGACGGCCCCCGGCCCGAAGGCGGCCCCGCGCGCGACGCGCGGCGGGATGGCCCGCGACCGGATCGGCCCCGCCATGAGGGGCCGCGGCAGGAGGGGCCGCGCCGCGACGGCCCGCGGCGCGACCGTGACCGCGACGCCGATCGCGGGCCGCGCGAATACCAGTCCGGGCCCAAGGCGGATTCGCCCTTCGCCATGCTCGCCCAGCTGAAGCTCAAGAAGGACTGAAATGGCGGAGCCGGGGGATGGGGCCTTCACGGGCGAACCCTTCCAGCGGCTCGATCTCTGGCTGTGGTGCGCGCGGCTGGCGAAGACGCGAGCAGAGTGCGCGCGCCAGGTCGCGGCTGGCGCGATCCGGCTGAACCGCCAGCCGACCGACAAGGCCCATGCCAGGCTGCGCGTCGGGGATGTGCTGACCATCGCCCTGCACGGAAGGGTGCGGGTCTGGCGCGTCCTGGCGCTCGCCACCCGGCGTGGTCCGCCGGCGGAGGCACGAGGCCTGTACGAGGACCTGTCCGACGACGCTGGATAGGCCGCGCCGGCTTGCCTTGTGCGGCGGGGCAGGCCAATTCTTTGCAGCCGGAGGCCGCATGCGCTGCGGACCCAGGCGCGTGCCCGGAGGGTTGAAGTGACCTACGTCGTCACCGAGAACTGCATCAAGTGCAAGTACATGGACTGCGTCGAAGTCTGTCCGGTGGACTGCTTCTACGTCGGCGAGAACATGCTGGTCATCCATCCCGACGAGTGCATCGACTGCGGCGTGTGTGAGCCCGAATGCCCGGCGGAAGCGATCGTGCCGGACAGCGACGACAAGGCCTCGGCCTGGGTCGAGCTGAACCGCACCTATGCGACGCAATGGCCGAACATCACCCGCAAGGGCGAGGCGCCGGACGACGCCGATGCGTGGAAGGACAAGCCCGGCAAGGCGGAGCTGTTCAACCCCGAACCCGGCAAGCCCTGAAACACCGCTGAGAATGCCGGCCGCAGAGGCCTGCGGCACCCGCCCCTGAGCCTCGCGGACCCCGAATCGGTCCGGGGATGGCAATCTCTTGTAGATTGCGGTATCATTTCAACGGGATCGGGAAACGGGCTTCGGTTCCGGGCGCTGCACCTCAGGCGCGGCGGCGGGGCTGGGCTTACTCCTCGGGAAAGGGGCGCATCGCGTCTGCGGCGCGCCCAGCCTTGCCCGTCGGGGACGGATTCGTGCGACGGATGGCCGGGGTCGCTGAAACCCGGGGCGACGAACGGGCGGGTAGCGTCATGAAGGCAACCGCGCAGTCGAAGACCAACCGGGCTGGCAAGAGCCCGGCGAAGCCGCCGGCCAAGGCCGCCGCCAAGCCCGCGAAGAAAGCCGCGAAGAAGCCCGCCAGCCCGCCGGCCAAGACCTCCAAACCCGCCGCGAAGGTAGCCAAGCCCGTGGGCAAGCCCGCGGCCAAGCCTGTGGCGAAGACCACCGCCAAGACAGCGACCCGCGCCACCACCAAGCCGGCCAGCAAGCCGGCGGCCAAGCCTGTGGCGAAGACCGCCACCAAGACGGCGACCCGCGCCGCCGCGAAGCCAGTCGCGAAGGCGGCCCCGGCCAAGACAGCAGCCCACAAGCCCGCCCCGAAGGCGGCCGTGAAGACACCGGCCAAGGCAGCGACCAAGGCGGCGGTGAAGCCGGCCTCGAAGCCAGTTGCGAAGGCAGTTGCAAAGGCAGCCGCCAAGGCCCCGGCGAAGCCGGCCCCGAAGGCGGTTGCGAAGGCGCCAGCCAAGGCCCCCGCGAAGCAGGCCCCGAAGCCGGTTGCGAAGGCGACAGCCCAGGCCCCCGCGAAGCAAGCCCCGAAGCCGGCCGTGAAGGCGACGGCCCAGGCCCCCGCGAAGCAAGCCCCGAAGCCGGCCGTGAAGGCGACGGCCCAGGCCCCTGCGGAACAAGCGCCGAAGGGCGCCCCGAAGGCGCTGGCCGAGGCCCCCGCGAAGCAGGCCCAGAAGCCAGCCGTGAAGGCGACGGCCCAGGCCCCCGCGGAGCAGGCGGCGAAGGAGGCCCCGAAGGCTGCCCCCGCGGCGGCCGCGCCACCGCCGGTGGCCACGGAGCCTGCGTCCCAGGTCACGCCTCCGCCGCCGCCCGCCAAGGCGCCGGCCAAGCCCGCGGCACCGAAGCCAGCCAAGCCCGCGCCGACGGCAGAGGCCGCGCCGAAGCCTGCGGCCCCGGCGGTCGCCGCGCCAGCGGTCAGCCCGGCACCGGTGGCCCCGAAGGCGCCGCCGGCCCAGCCCGCGCCCGCCGCCCCGCCCAAGGCTGCTGCCCCGGCCGCCAAGGTGCCGCCCGCGCCTCCGCCTGCCGCAGCCCCGCCCGTCGCGGCGGCCGCGCCCGCCAGGCCGCACCATGGCTCGTCCATGCATGGCGGCCCGCATGTCCCGCCGCCGCGGGCCAGGTCGCCGCAGGTCGAGTTCAAGGCCGGCGACTACGTCGTCTACCCGACCCATGGCGTCGGCCAGGTGCAGGGGATCGAGGACATGCCGGTGGCCGGCATGTCGCTGAAGGTGATCATCGTCACCTTCGAGGAGAACCGGATGACGCTGCGCGTCCCGGTCAACAAGGCGTCCTCCTCGGGCCTGCGCAAGCTGGCCACGCAGGAGGTGATCAACGAAGCGCTCGAGGTGCTGCGCGGCCGCGCTCGCATCAAGCGCACCATGTGGTCGCGCCGCGCGCAGGAATACGAACAGAAGATCAACTCGGGCGACCCGCTGGCGATCGCGGAGGTGGTGCGCGACCTGCACCGCAATGCCGGCCAGCCGGACCAGTCCTTCTCCGAGCGGCAGATCTACGAACAGGCGCTGGATCGCCTGGCGGCCGAGCTCGCCGCCATTGACCGCACCGACAAGCCGACAGCGGCGGAGAAGCTGCAGGTCGTCCTGAAATCGGCCTAAGCCCGCTTTGGTGCCCTCAAGCGCAGGGCGCGACCTCCGGCCGCTTGGCTCGCCGCAGTAGCGGCGGGCCGCATTCGCGGCCTCGGCCAGCGTGTAGAACGCCGGCCGCCATCGGATCGCCATCACCGCCGCTTGGTATGGGCGTGCTTTGCTTTCCGCACTCGTACCAACAAAAAACCCCGGCAGGCCGCCCTGCCGGGGTTTTTCTTTGGCTGGCGCCGCGGCGCTCCGGCCGGCCCCGAAGGACCGGCCGGTTGTCGCGTCAGTCGCTGTTCTGGCGCACGCCGATCAGCTGCATCAGCAGCTGGAAGATGTTGATGAAGTTCAGGTAGAGGCCCAGCGCGTCGAAGACGCTGCGCTTCGCGGCACCATCCGTGCCTTCGGCGTAGGCGTATTCGATGTAGTCGGCCTTGATGCGCTGCGTGTCGTAGGCGGTGAGGCCGACGAAGACGACCACGCCGATCACGCTGATGGCGAAGTGCAGCGCCGAGCTCTGCAGGAAGATGTTGACCAGGCCGGCGATCAGGATGCCGATCAGGCCCATCATCAGGAAGGAGCCCATGCGCGTGAGGTCCGCCTTGGTCGTGTAGCCATAAAGGCTGACCGCGCCGAACATCGCCGCCGTGATGAAGAAGGTCGAAGCGACGGAAGCGCCCGTGTAGATCAGCAGGATGTTGCTGATCGAAGCGCCCATCACCGCGCAGAAGATCCAGAACAGCGCCTGCGCCGTGGTCTTGCTCATCCGGTTGATGCCGAAGCTCAGCACCAGGATGAAGGCGAGCGGCGAGAGCATCGCCACCCAGCCCAGGATCGTCGGCACCGTCGCATTGCCGCGCGGCGTGCGGACCACCTGGTAGAACAGCTCCGACGCGCCCGTGTTGACGATCAGGAAGGCGACGATGCCGGTCAGCAGGAGGCCGGAGGCCATCCAGTTGTAGACGCGGAGCATGTACGCCCGCAGGCCGGCGTCGAGCTGGGCGGCATCAACGGCCGCGGACCGCCCGAGGGGCTGGGTCCAGGCCGACGTGCCCGTCTGAAAGCGGTTGTCGGGACCGAAAGCCATGGTCAGATCATCCTCCCGGCGGGACGGGGTGAGTGAGGGACGTCCCGGCGTGCCTTATCATATGGAGTTTTCGTAATACCGATCAACCGCTGAGTCGCGCCGTTCCGCTCCCGGCGTCGCGACGGCGATGTGACATTGGCGTCAGGCCGCGCCTTCGGTCCAGTACCCCTCATGCGGCTTGGCGCCTTCGGCCTCGAGGCAGGGGCCGACGACCTCGACCTTCTCCGCCGCGCTGCCCAGCACCGCCCGGCAGGAGAGCGAGAGGCCCGCCGTGTGCGGCTGCGCGTTGCGCAGATGCAGGATCGCCGCGGCCGACAGCCCGTACACCACGCGCCCGACGCCCGTGTAGAAGATCGCCGAGGCGCACATCGCGCAGGGCTCGCCCGAGGAATAGATCGTGGCGCGCCGCAGCCTCGCCCGCGGGATCGCGGCCGCGATCACCGCCTGGCAGGCATTCATCTCGGAATGCGCGAGCGTGCCGCCGCCGCCCGTACCCTGGGTGGAGAGGCCCTCGGCCAGGATGGTGCCGTCCTCGGCGATGATCACCGCCGCGAAGGGCCGGTCGCCGCGCGCACGCGCCTGCCCGGCCAGCGCATAGGCGTGGCGCAGGCGGCTGGCATCGGGCTCTACGATTGAATCTTCCATAGCGTCGAGCATTCCATACTTACTCGTTGCGCAACAGCGGCGCGGGCCGCGCGCGGAGCGCGAGCGCGGTGCCGACATAGCCGAGTGCCAGCGTCAGCCCGACACAGCCCGCCACCACCAGCGCCAGCGTGCCCGGCAGGAACACCCACTCCCCGCGCATGACGAAGCGCGTGACGGCCCAGGAGGCCGCCGAGCCCGCCGCCGCCGCCAGCAGCCCCGCCACCAACCCGAGCAGGCCGAATTCCACGAGCCAGGCCGCGCGGATCTGGCTGCGCGTCGCGCCCACTGTCTTCAGCACCACCGCATCGCGGACCCTCGCCCGCTGCCCGGCCGCGACCGCACCCGCCAGCACCAGCATCCCCGCCAGCAGCGTGACCGAGGAGGTCGCCTGCAGCGCCACCCCGACACGGCCGAGCAGCCCCGCCACCGCTTCCAGCGCATCGCGCACGCGGATGCCGGAGACATTCGGGAAGGCGTCCGTCAGCGCGCGCAGCACGGCCGATTCGGATTGCTGCGTGCTGCGCACCGTCGCGATGTGGGTGTGCGGCGCCGCTTCCAGCATGCCGGGCGACGCCACCATGACGTAGTTGATGCCAAGCCCGCGCCACTGGATGTCGCGCAGCGAGGCGATCTTCAGATCGATGTCGCGCCCGAGCACATTCACCGTGATGACCGACCCGATCCCGATCCCCCAGCCGCGCGCGAGATTGGCGTCGAAAGACAGCAGCGGCGGGCCGGCATAATCGGCCGGCCACCATTGGCCGGCGACCAGCCGCGTGCCGTCCGGCGGTGTCGCGGCATAGGTCAGGCCGCGATCGCCACGCAGCGCCCAGCGTGTTTCCTCGGTCGCAGTCACGCGCTCGGCCGGGATGCCGTCCACGGCGACGATGCGCGCACGGAGGCTTGGCGCGCGGCGCACATCGTCCACGCCGGGCTGCGCGAGGGCCAACGCATCGAAGTCGCGTGCCTGGTCGTTCTGGATGTCGATGAAGAAGAAGGAAGGGGCCGAGGCCGGCATCTGCTCAGCCAGTTGGCGGCGCAGATTGCCCTCGATCGTCGCGATGGCGGCGAGCGTCGTCAGCCCGATGCCGAGTGCCACCAGCATCGTCGGCGTCGGCGCGCCGGGGCGGTGCAGATTGGCGAGGCCGAGCCTGAGCGCTGGGCGGCGCACATGGCGGAAGGCGCGCGCGGCGCGCATCAGCAGGCTCGCACCGATGCGGAACAGGATCAGCGTCAGCGCCGCGCCGGCCAGAAACCCCATCGCGAAGCGCGGCTGTTCCGCCGTGCCCACCACAACGGCGCCGAGCGCCAGCACGGCGAGGGCGTTCGCCACCAGCACGCCGCGCGCGGGCCAGCCCGGCGTTGCGGTGATGGTGTCGCGGAACAGCGCCGCACCCGGGATGCGCTGCGCGCGGCCGAGCGGCCAGAGCGCGAAGGCGAGCGCCGTCAGCAACCCGTAGAGCGCCGCCAGCCCCATCTCCCGCGGGTAGAACCCAAGCCGCGGCGGCACGGGCAGCGCACCGGCCAGCGCCTGCGCGGCGAGCCAGGTCAGGCCGAAGCCCGCGATGAGCCCCAACGCGATGCCGCCCACGGCCAGCACCAGCACCTGGATCAGATAGGTCGCGAGAATCGTGCCCGCCGGGGCGCCGAGGCAACGGAGCGTCGCGATGGTGCGCGCGCGGGCTTCGAGCCACGCCCGCACGCCGGTGGCCACGCCGATTCCACCCACCAGCAGCGCCGTCAGCCCTGCCAGCACCAGGAAGGCCGCGGCGCGATCCAGAAAGCGGTTCACGCCGGGCTCCGCCTGGCCGGCGAAGCGCACGCGCCAGCCGCCATCGCCATGCGCCGCCTGCCAGTCGCGCGCGAAGGCGCGGCTGTCGGTGCCGGGCGGCAGGCGCAGGCGCAGGTCATAGGCCAGCAGCGAGCCGGGCTGGACCAGCGCCGTCTCCGGGATCGCGGCATCGAGCACCAGGGCGCGCGGGCCGAGCACGGTCGGGCTCGCGACGCGGTCGGGCTCGGTCGCGACGATGGCGGCGAAGGTGAAGCTCGCCTCCCCCAGCCGCACGACATCGCCAAGCCGCAAGCCCAGCCGGTCCACCACGGAGGGGTCAAGTGCCACGCCGAAGCGCCCGTCGCGCCGCGCGAGGCTTGCCGTCTCCGGCGAGAGCAGCAGCTGGCCATAGAGCGGATAGGCTGAATCGACACCCTTCAATTCGACCAGCGCGCGCTCACCCGACGGCGCGATGGCCATGGCGCGCATCTCGATCACCTGCGACAGCGCGGCACCGCGCGCGGTGGCCCAATCCTTCGCAGCCTCGGCCATCGGGCGCTGCGTGGTCCGCACTTCGATATCGCCGCCGAGCAGCCGCGCGCCATCGGCCTTCAGCCCGGCATCGATCGCCGCGCGCAGCGTGCCGACGGCGGTGATGGCCGCGACGCCGAGCGCGAGGCAGGCCAGCACGATGCGGAGCGACTTCAGCCCGCCGCGCAATTCCCGCCGCGCAAGCCGCCAGCCCTGCGTCACATGCGCGATCATGGGCGCGATCATTCGGCGGCCAGCCGCGCCAGGGCGGTATCGGCGACGATCTTGCCGTCCTCGATCCGCACCTGCCGCTCGCAGCGCTCGGCGAGTGCGGGGTCGTGGGTGATCAGCAGCAGCGTGGTGCCGAGCCGCGCGCGCAACCCGAACAGCAGATCCATCACCACCGCGCCGGTCGTGCGATCCAGATTGCCGGTCGGCTCATCCGCCAGGATCAGCCGCGGCTCCGCCACCACCGCACGGGCGAGTGCGACCCGCTGCTGCTCCCCGCCCGAGAGCTGGCCGGGGTAATGCTCCAGGCGGTGGCCGAGCCCGACCTCCTTCAGCGCCGCGGCGGCGCGTTCGAAGGCGTCGCGGCGGCCGGCGAATTCGAGCGGCACGGCGACATTTTCCAGCGCCGTCATGGTCGGCACCAGGTGGAAGGCCTGGAAGACGATCCCCACCTCGTCACGACGGAAGCGCGCCAGCGCATCCTCGTCGAGGGCACCGAGGTCGCGGCCCGCGACGGAGAGTTGACCGCCGGTCGGGCGCTCCAGCCCGGCCAGCAGCATCAGGAGCGAGGTCTTGCCGGAACCGGACGGTCCCACGATCCCCACCGCCTCCCCCGCGGCCACGACCAGGTCCACGCCCCGCAGCACCTGCACGGGGCCGGAGATGGCGGCAGCGGTGAAGACGAGGTTGCGGGCCTCGATCAGCGGCGATGTCACGGCGGGGAGGTCCATGGGAGGTTTCACCGGATATGGGCGCCGCGCGGCGCTGCAAAAGGCGGCCGCGGGTCTCGGAGTGTTGCTGGCCGGAACGAATGGCGCCCGCGCGCAGGCGACGCAAGCCGCGGAACTCCGCCTGCTCATGCTCGGCGATTCCATCACCGCCGGCTTCGGCCTCGCGCGCGCCGAGGGGCCGCCCGCGCGCATCCAGGCCCTGCTGCGCGAAGGTGGGCGGAATGTGCGGGTGATCGATGCCGGCGTGTCGGGCGACACCACGGCAGGCGGGCGGGCGCGCATCGAATGGGCGCTGGCCGACCGGCCGCATGCCGCGATCGTGGCGCTGGGCGGCAATGACGGGCTGCGCGGCCTGCCGCCCAGCCAGATGCGCACGAATCTGACGGCCATCCTGGACACGCTGGCGCGGCGGAACATCCCCGCCCTGCTGGCCGGCATGCTGCCGCCGCCCAATCTCGGCGCCGAATACGGGCGGGAATTCACGGGCGTCTTCGAAGGCCTGGCCCGGGACCGGCCTGAGGTGATCTTCTACCCCTTCCTGCTGGACGGCGTGGCCGGGGAGCCGCGGCTGAACCAGCCCGACCGCATCCACCCGACGGCCGAAGGGGCGGCGCTGATCGCGAGCCGCATGCTGCCTTTCATCGAAACGCTTCTGGACCGGGTGCGGGTTTCCGTCTCAGGCTAGCGAGACTCGATTCGGTCGGAGGGCCCGCCATGCTGCGTCTCTTCGTCGCCCTCGCCCTGCCCGCGCTGGTGAAGACCCAGCTGGCGGCGCTCGCGGGGGGTATTCCCGGCGCGAAATGGATCCCGCCTGAGAACTACCACCTGACGCTCCGCTTCATCGGCGAGATCGAGCCCTGGCAGGCAGAGGAGGTGGATGCGGCGCTGGCCCAGATCCGCGCGCCGCGCTTCGAGCTCGCGCTAGCCGGGCTCGGCACTTTCGAGAAGGGCGGGCGCATCCAGTCGCTCTATGTCGCCGCGGAACCGTCGGAAGCGCTGGCCCGGCTGCAGCGCAAGGTGGAGACGGCGTTGCAGCGCATCGGGCTGGAGCCGGAGCGTCGCCGCTTCGCCCCGCATGTGACCCTGGCCCGCACCGACCGCGCGGAGACCTTCAAGCTGGTCTCCTTCCTGCAGGCGCATGCGCTGTTCCGCCCGCCGCCGGTCGCGGTGGAGCATTTCACGCTGTTCTCCTCCCACCTCGGCAAGGACGCGGCGCATTACGTGCCGGAGGTGGAGTACGAGCTGGCCTGAGGCGGCCCGACCGTGTTCACCCGCTGCTTTCCTGACCGCGTGGCTTGGTGGTAACTGGGCCCGTGCGCTGCCGCCCCGCCCTCATGAAGCTGCTGGCTCTCCTGCTGCTGTTGCAGTGGGGCACGGCCTTCGCCCATTGCCTGCGCCTCGCCGCCCCCGTTGAGGGGCTGACGGTCGAGATCTGCACCGCGGATGGCGTCCACCGCATCGTCATGCCGGTCGAGCGGGAGGAGGGGGGCGAGCACGGGGGCCATGCGGCCGTCCCGCCCTGCCCGGCCTGCCTCGGCCCCGCCGCGCCGGCGCTGACGCCGCCGGTCGTCGCCCTGGCGCCGCCGCTGCTGCTGGCCCAGGCCGCCGACCCGCCGGCCCCGCGCCCAACGGCGCCGCTGCCGACCCCAGCACCCTCCTGCCAGCCAAGGGCGCCACCGACCTCTTGAGCCGTCCCCCTTCCCAACGGTTCCGGAGAGAAAATCCATGTCTATTGCACGCCGCGCCGCCCTGGCGCTCGGCCTCCTCGTTGCAGGCCCCGCGGCCGCGCATGTCACGCTGGAAGTCCAGCAGGCGCCGGCCAATTCCATCTACCGCGCGGTCTTCCGCGTGCCCCATGGCTGTGACGGCGCGACCATGACGCGCCTCGTCGTCCAGCTGCCCGACGGCATCACCCAGGCCCGCCCCATGCCCAAGGCCGGCTGGACGCTGGTCACCACCCCGCGCGCCGACGCCGCTTCCCCCGCCGCCCATGGCGCGGCGCGGGAGCTGGCCGAGATCGCCTGGGAGGGC
>JBIKSZ010000367.1:0-2823 GCA_044348345.1 Roseomonas sp.
GGATCTGGGCGGAGGGCAGCGTCCTCAGGGACGAGGCCGTCCCGATCGCCGACCTCCGCGATGCCCCGTCCCTGCCCGGGTCGCACAATGCGCAGAACGCCGCCGCCGCCGCCGCCGTCGCCTTCGAGGCTGGGCTGTCACGCCAGCAGGTGGCGGCCGGCCTCGCCAGTTTCCCGGGGCTGCCGCACCGGCAGGAACGCGTCGGCACGCTGGCGGGCGTGACCTTCGTCAATGACAGCAAGGCCACGAATGCCGACAGCGCCGCCCGTGCGCTGGCCTCCTATGAGCGGGTCGTCTGGATCGCCGGGGGCCTGGCGAAGGATGGCGGGATCGAGAGCCTCGCGCCGTTCTTCCCGCGCATCGCGCGCGCGGCGCTGATCGGGCGGGATGCGCCGATGCTGGCGGCGACCCTCGCCGCGCATGGCGTGCCGCACGAGATCGCCGGCACGCTCGACGCGGCGCTGCCCGTGGCGGCCGCGGCCGCGCTGGGCGGTGCCGCACCGGTGGTGCTGCTCTCGCCAGCCTGCGCCAGCTTCGACCAGTTCACCGGCTTCGACGCGCGCGGCGAACGCTTCCGCGCCCTGGTGCAGCAGATGATGGCCGCGGATGCGGTCCCGCGCGGCAGGGGGGCGGCCTGATGTCGCTCTCGCGCGCCGATACCTCGACCCTCGGGCGCTGGTGGTGGACCATCGACCGCTGGACGCTGGGCGCGCTGCTGATCCTGGTCGGCTTCGGCTATGTGATGGTGCTCGCTGCTTCGCCTGCGGTGGCAGAGCGTATCGGCGCGTCCTCGCGCAACATGTTCTTCATCCGCCAGGTTGTGTACCTGGGGATGGCCACCACGCTGATGCTCGCGGTCTCGATGCTCTCCATCCGCCAGGTGCGGCTGCTGGGCTGGGTCGGGCTCGCCGGCGCGGTGGCGCTGGTCGGAGCGACGCTCCTGGTCGGCGCCGAGATCAAGGGCGCGCGGCGCTGGATCAACGTGCCGGGGCTCGGTTCGCTGCAGCCATCGGAATTCCTGAAGCCCTGCTTCGCCGTGGTTGCGGCCTGGCTGATCGCCGAAGGCAAGGTCAATCGCCGGCATGGAGCGACGCTGCTGGCGCTGGTGATGTTCCTTGTCATCGCGGCGCTGATGAAGGGGCAGCCGGACATCGGCATGCTGCTGGTCATCACCGCCGTCTTCTTCGCCCAGTTCTTCGTCGCGGGGCTGAACCTTTTCGTCGTCGGCTTCGTCGGTGCGCTCGGCGTGGCGGGGGCGGGGCTCGCCTATACGATCTTCCCGCATGTGCAGTCGCGCGTGCACCGCTTCCTCGATCCCGCATCGGGCGACAACTACCAGGTCAGCGTCGCGCTGGAGGCCTTCGGCCATGGCGGGCTGCTCGGGCGCGGCCCCGGCGAGGGGCGCGTGAAGAACGTGCTGCCGGATGCGCATGCCGACTTCGTCTTCGCCGTGGCCGGCGAGGAGTTCGGGCTCGTCATCTGCCTGGTTATCCTCGCGCTCTTCGCCTTCGTGGTGGTGCGTGGTCTGATCCGGCTGCTGGGCGAGACCGACCTGTTCATCGTGCTGGCATCCGCCGGGCTG
This sequence comes from Roseomonas sp., assembly GCA_044348345.1. Lineage (GTDB taxonomy): Bacteria > Pseudomonadota > Alphaproteobacteria > Acetobacterales > Acetobacteraceae > Falsiroseomonas. The sequence continues at coordinate 1,583 of JBIKSZ010000367.1, forward strand.
CTGACCCAGTTCGGCCTGCAGGCCTTCGTCAACATGGCCTCCACCCTGCACCTCATCCCAACGAAGGGCATGACGCTGCCCTTCGTGAGCTATGGCGGCTCCTCAGTTCTCGCCATCGCGCTGGGCATGGGGATGCTGTTGGCGCTGACGCGCCGGCGCCTGTCGCGCGCCGAGGACGAGCGATGATGCCGGGCCCCTCCGCACGCCCGGTCGTGATCGCCGCCGGCGGCACCGGCGGCCATCTGTTCCCGGCCGAGGCGCTGGCGGCTGAGCTCGTCGCGCGCGGGGAGCGGATCGCGCTGATGACCGATGCGCGCAGCGCCGCCTTCGAAAGCCCCGCCTTCGGCGATGCCGAGCGCTTCGTGCTGAAGGGCTCGGGCATGGTCGGCCGCGGCGCGAAGGCCGCGGCGAAGGGCGCCTTAGCGCTGGCGGCCGGCACGCTCGAAGCGCGTCGCATCCTGTCCCGGCTTGATGCGTCGGCTGTGATCGGCTTTGGCGGCTATCCTTCGGTGCCGCCGATCATCGCCGCGCGCACCCTGTCGCGTGCGAAGCGCCCGGTGACGGCACTGCACGAACAGAATGCGGTGCTTGGCCGCGCCAACCGCCTGCTCGCGCCCGGCGCCGATCTGCTCGCTGTCTCGGCGCAAGACACGGCGCGCATCCCGCCCGGCGCGAAGCTCGAGGTGGTTGGCAACCCGGTGCGTCCCGCGCTCGCTGCCCTCGCCGGCCAGGGCTACACGCCGCCGGCCGAGGAGGGTGCGATCCGTCTGCTGGTGCTCGGCGGCTCGCTGGGCGCGCGCATCTTCGCCGATGTGGTGCCCCCGGCCATCGCCGCCCTGCCCGAGGCGCTGCGCGGGCGCCTAGTCGTGACCCAGCAGACCCGCGCGGAGGATTTGCCGCGCGTCGAGACGGCGTATCGGGAGGCCGGCGTGCCCGCCGACCTTTCGCCCTTCTTCGGCGACATCGCGACGCGGCTGGCCATGGCGCATATCGTCATTGCGCGGGCCGGCGCCTCCACCGTCGCCGAGCTCGCCGCCGCCGGGCGGCCATCCATCCTGGTGCCGCTGCCGAACGCGATCGACGATCACCAGACCGCCAATGCGCGGTCGCTCGCCGCCGTCGGCGCCGCCTGGCTGATGCCCCAGCCCGCCTTCACCGCAGATGCGCTCGCGCGCCAGCTTGGCGCGGTGCTGACCAGCCCCGCCGTGCTGGCGCGCGCCGCCGCCGCGGCGGCGAAGGAA
>JBIKSZ010000145.1:0-9384 GCA_044348345.1 Roseomonas sp.
GAGCCACCATCGATCTCGATGATCTTGCCGACGATGCGGTTCATGAATTCCCGATCGTGGGAGGTCATCAGCAGCGCGCCGTCATAGGCGATGAGGAAATTCTCCAGCCAGATGAGGCTTTCGAGGTCGAGGTGGTTGCTGGGTTCGTCCAACAGCATGACGTCGGGGCGCATCAGCAGGATGCGGGCGAGCGCGACCCGCATCTTCCAGCCGCCCGATAGCGCGCCGACATCGCCATCCATCATCTCCTGGCTGAAGGACAGGCCCGCCAGCACCTCCCGCGCGCGGCCTTCCAGCGCATAGCCGCCCAGCGATTCGAAATGCCCCTGCACCTCGCCGAAGCGCTCGATGATCGCGTCGAGCTCATCCATCCGGGCGGGGTCGGCCATGGCGGCTTCGAGCTCGGCCAGCTCGGCCGCCACCTCGCTGACGGCGCCGGCGCCGTCCATCACCTCCGCCACGGCGCTGCGGCCGGACATCTCGCCCACATCCTGGCTGAAGAAGCCGATGCTGACGCCGCGCTCGACCAGCACCTGGCCCTCATCGGGCTGCTCTTCCCCGGTCACCAGGCGGAACAGCGTGGTCTTGCCGGCGCCATTCGGGCCGACCAGCCCGATCTTCTCCCCGCGCTGGAGCGCCGCGGAGGCCTCGATGAACAGAAGCCGGGTGCCGTTCTGCTTGCTGACATTGTCGAGGCGGATCATGGCGGTCCAGGGCAGGAGGAGGGGCAGGGGGGCGCGAAGCGGCGCGCTTATGCCACGCCGTGGCTTGCGGTACGACAGGGCATGACCAACCGTGCCGCCCCCCGCGAGATCCGGCTGAACGCCTTCGACATGGCCACCCCCGGCCATATCCAGCAGGGGATGTGGACGCATCCGCGCGACAATTCCCGCAACTACGCCCGGCTGGACCATTGGATGAGCCTCGCGCGGCTGCTGGAGCGGGGCCTGTTCGACGGTCTGTTCCTGGCCGATGTGCTCGGCATCTACGATGTCTATGGCGGCAGCCCCGATGCGGCGCTGAAGGGGGGCGTGCAGGTGCCGCTGCTGGACCCGGTGCTGACCATCCCGGCCATGGCGGCAGTGACCACGCATCTCGGCTTCGGCGTCACCTCCAACACCGCCTATGAGCCGCCTTATCTGTTCGCGCGGCGGATGAGCACGCTCGACCACCTGACCCATGGGCGGATCGGGTGGAACATCGTCACCGGCTATCTCGACAGTGCGGCGCGCGCGCTCGGCTATGACGGGCAGATGGCGCATGACGACCGCTATGACCTGGCCGATGAGGTGATGGAGGCGCTCTACGCGCTGTGGGAAGGCAGTTGGGCCGATGATGCCGTGCAGCGCGATGCTGCCAGCCGCACCTACACGAACCCCGCCCGCGTGCGGCGCGTGGAGCATCACGGCAAGCAGTTCCGCATCGAGGCGCCGCATCTCTGCGAGCCTTCGCCGCAGCGCACGCCGGTGCTCTACCAGGCTGGGGCGAGCGACCGCGGGCGGCGCTTCGCGGCCACCCATGCCGAATGCGTCTTCGTCAACGGCACCGCGCCGCATGTGGTGCGGCAGATCGTGGATGATCTGCGCGCGCGGGCCGCGCCTCGGCCGATCCTGGTCTTCGTCGGTGCGACCATCATCGTTGGCCGCACGGAGGCCGAGGCGCGTGCCATGCTGGCCGATTACGCGCGCCACGCGGATGCGGAAGGCGCGCTCGCGCATGCCTCCGCCTCCCTCGGCATCGACTTCGCCCGATATGGCATGGACGAGCCGATCGAGGCCGGGCCGACCCAGGCCATCCGCTCCAATGTCGAGGCGATGAAGAAGGTGGCCGGCCCGGCCTGGACCAAGCGCAAGCTGCTGGAGCAGTCGGTGCTCGGCAGCCGCCAGCCGCCGATCGTCGGCGATCCGGTGCAGGTGGCGGATGCGCTGGAACGCTGGATGCGCGAGGCCGATGTGGACGGCTTCAACCTCTCGCGCACCGTGATGCCGGAATGCCTCGAGGGCTTCGTGGAGCTGGTCGTGCCTGTGCTGCAGCAGCGCGGCCTGTACAAGACCGGCTACGCGCCCGGCACCTACCGCGAGAAGCTGTTCGGCGCCGGCGCGCGCCTGCCCGCGGGCCATGCCGCGGCGCGGCATCGGGGCTGGTGAGGCCCCGCAGCGCCTTCAGGCGCAGCCGGCGGCCCGCGCGCGCGCCCTGACCAGCGCCAGCACCGTCCGGCTGGTCGGCACCGAAACGCCGACCAGCTCGGACAGCTCCACCACCACGCCGAGCAACGCCTCGATTTCCATCGGGCGGCCGCGTTCCAGATCCTGCAGCATGGAGGTCTTGTGCGCGCCGACCTCGGCACCGCCGGCGATGCGCTTGTCCACGTCGATGGCGAAGCGCACGCCGAGCGCCTCCGCCACCGCCTGGCCTTCCAGCATCATCGCGCGCGCCACGCCGCGCTGCCCGTCATCGGCGATCAGCACATCGAGCGTTGCGGTGGTGAGCGCCGAGATCGGGTTGAAGGCCATGTTGCCCCAGAGCTTCACCCACATTTCGTCGCGGATTTTCGGGCGTACCGGCGCCTTGAAGCCGGCGGCGATCAGGGCCTCCGACAGCGCTGCGATGCGGGGCGTGCGGCTGCCATCGGGCTCGCCGAGCGTGAAGCGGTCGCCATAGGTGTGCTCGATCACGCCGGGCTCGGGCACTTCGGCCGCCGGGTACACGATGCAGCCGATGGCGCGCTCCGGCGGCAACAGGCGGGAGACGACACCGCCCGGATCCACGCTCTCGACGACGCGGCCCTGCCAGGGGCCGGGCAACTGATGAAAATACCACCAGGGGATGCCGTTCACCGCCGAGACGATCGCCGTCTCCGGTCCGAGCAGCGGCTGCATCTGCTCGGCAGCGCCAGGCAGGGAATGCGCCTTCAGCGTCACCAGCACATAATCCTGCGGCCCGGCCTCGGCGGCGCTGGCCACTGCACGGACGGGGATCACCGTTTCCGCACCGTCGCTTCGCAGCGTCAGCCCCTTGGCTTGCATCGCGGCCAGATGCGGCCCGCGCGCGATGACGGTGACCTCGACGTCGCCCTTTGCGGCCAGCTTCGCGGCCATCAGGCCGCCGATGGCGCCCGCTCCGAAAACGCACAGCTTCACAGCGAAATCCCCAGCTTCTCGGCCAGACCGATGCGCATCAGCTTGCCTGTCGCGCCCTTCGGAATCTCCGGCAGGAACACGACCTTCCGCGGTACCTTGAAATCCGCGAGCTGCTTCGCCGCGAAGTCGCGCAGCTCGCGCTCCGTCAGCGCGGCGCCTTCGCGCAGCACCACCGCGGCGCCGACTTCCTCGCCGAGCTTGGCGTGCGGGATGGCGAAGGTCAGCGCCTGCGCGACGGCCGGATGCGCGGACAGCACGCCATCCACCTCCAGCGGCGAGACCTTCTCCCCGCCACGGTTGATCAGCTCCTTCAGGCGCCCGGTCAGCAGCAGAAAACCATCGGCGTCGAACATCCCCTGGTCGCCGGTGCGGAACCAGCCCTGATGGAAAGCCTTGGCATTGGCCTCCGGGTTCGCCTCATAGCCCTTGGTGACGTTGGGGCCGCGGATCACCACCTCGCCGATCTCGCCCTGCGGCAGGATCGTGCCGTCATCGGCCATGATCGCAACTTCCGGCCCCGCCGCGCGGCCTACCTTGCCCGGCTTGCGCGGGCCTTCCAGCGGGTTCGAGCACATCTGGTGCGCGGCCTCGGTCATGCCGTAGCTCTCGACCAGCGGGCAGCCGAAGGTTTTCTCCAGTTGCTCCATCACCGGGCCGGGCAGTGAGGCGGAGGAGGAGCGGATGAAGCGGAGCGGCACGCGCTTGATGATCTCCGCATTGCGCTCGGCGCGCGAGAGGATCGCCTGGTGCATGGTGGGCACGGCGGTGAACCAGCTCGGACGTTCTTCCTCCATCCAGCGGAAGAAGCGCAGCGCGTCGAAACCTGGCGTGCAGACCACCGTGCCGCCAGCGCGGAGCGAGGCCAGCACGGCCGCGATCAGCCCATGGATGTGGAACAGCGGCATGACGTTCAGGCAGACATCGGCGGGCGCAAGCGACAGCGCCGCGCCGATATGCGCGGCAGACGCCGTCACATTGGCCTGCGTCAGCGGCACGATCTTCGGCCGCGCCGTGGTGCCCGATGTGTGCAGCACCAGCGCGACGTCGTCCTCCTGCGCGAGGCCCGGCTGCAACGCCATGCCGGGCGCGCCGCCCTCCAGCGTGAAGGCGCCGGCAGCCTCGCCGGGGACGAGCTCCAGGATCGGCACGCCAAGTTTCTGGGCCGCGGCGCGCGCCGGTGTCTCGACGCCGCGCATCACCACCAGCGCCTTGGCCTTCAGATCGTCGATGTAGAAGGAAAACTCATCCTCGCGATAAGCGGGGTTGAGCGGTGCTGTGGTGGCGCCGCAGCCGATGGCGATGAAGGCGGCCGCCATCTCCGGTCCGTTCGGCATGACGATTGCGACCCGATCGCCGCGTCCGATGCCCTTGGCGTTGAGCGCCGCGACGGTGTCCGCCGCCAGTGCGCGCAGCGCCGCGTAGGTGAGCGCCGCGCGCCCTTCCGTCGCACGCAGCGCTGGGCGTGCGGCCTCGCCGAGTTCGAGCAGCGCGGGCAGGGTGCGGATGGCGAGCATGCGGCTCTCCTCGATGCGCCATGGCCATGCGGGCGCAGCTTCGCGCCCGCGGAAGGGACGGGCGCGGTCAGCCCGGATAGGTATGTTCGCGGATCTCGTCGAGCGGCAGCGTTACGATTTCTTCATGTATGAGAAATTCGGTCTCGACCTCCTCCGCGCCGAGGCGATGCAGCAGCGCGCTCCGCGGCGAGAGATGCGGGTCCGAGATCTGCAGGATGCGAGGCACCTCAGGCGGCCTCGCCCGGCTTCTCCTCCGGCGGCGGCGCGGGGCAGGTGGAGAGGCCGAACAGGGGATAGATCGGGCAGACCCGCGTCAGCCCCGTGACCAACGGCAGGAAACCCAGGATCCCCCACCAGCCGAGCGGGCCGAAGATCCACATCATCACCAGCGCCGTCCCGAGGAAGAGGCGGATCGTCTGGTCCAGCGCACCCACATTGCGCCCTTGCGTGCCGCTCATTGCCCCCTCCATGCCCTTGGCTGCCCAGAGCCTCGCCCGCGCGCCCCTCCGTCGTCCAGGGGCCTGATGCTGGACGCGGCTGCTAGGCCAGGGCCATGCTCGGCCTTCCAGGCGATGCCGGGCGGCGCAGGCGGAGGCGCTTGATCTGGCGCAGCTTCGCGCCGCGCGCGCCCTGGCATGATGCGCCGCGCCGCGTCGGACGGCCCGGGGCGGGCGAACCGGCCCGGTTCCACCCCGTTCCAGCTCTGCCGTGATGGGCGAGGCTGCAGGCGGGCGGCTGAAGCAGGCGGCGAAAGCAGGCAAAGGCAGACCATGGCAGAGATCGACCACATCGTGATCGGCGCCCGCACCCTCGAAGAAGGGGCGGCCTATGTCGCGGCGCATCTCGGCGCCCGTCCGGGCCCCGGCGGCCAGCATGCGGGCATCGGCACGCACAACCTGCTGCTCGGCCTCGGGAGCCAGGTCTATCTGGAAGTGATCGCGCCGGATCCGGACCAGCCCATGCCCGCGCATCCGCGCCCTTTCGATCTGGATGACCCCGGCGTGAAGCTGATGCTGGAGGCGGAGCCGCGCCTGATCGGCTGGGTCGCCCGCACCCCGGCGCTGGAGGCGGTGGTGACCCGGCTTGGCGCGCATCAGGCCGGTACGATCCGCCCCTGGTCGCGGGGCAGCCTGTCCTGGCGGATGGCCATGCCGCCGCAGAACCAGGACATGCGCAACCTGATCCCCTCCCTGATCCAGTGGGATGACGGCCAGGGGGCGGCGCCGCGCCTGCCGGATTCGGGCATCCGCCTGCTAGCGCTCGAAGCCGAGCACCCGGAGGTGGAGGCGGTGCGCAACGCTCTTGCTGGAAGAGGGCTTGAGGACGCGTTGCGGTTACGTCGCAGTCCGCATCCGCGGCTGGTTGCGCGCTTCAAGCGGGTGGACGGGACGGAGGCGGTCCTCGCTAGCGGCTGAGGCCCCTTCGTCCGGCCATCCTGTCCTACCCGTCTGTTCACATCACGCCCGCCGGTTCCCTTCGCCCGTGGCTCTTTTCTACGCAGGGTGGTACCTTGCGTTCACGTAATGACGCCTAGTCTGCACCGATGCGGCCAAGGCGCGCCGCGGTGCGAGGAGGGGCGGGGTGAGGGCAGTGTTGCGGTTGGCCGCTTCAACGCACGGGCTGGTAGTGCCACACGCTGGCCGGGGGCAGGTTGAGCGGCGTCCAGGCCTCCCGCTTCGCGGTGAGTGCGAGCTTCCGGTAAGGCAGCGGCGAGGTGATGCAGTAGGTGTAGAGCAGGAAGCCCTTGCCGGGGGCGACGCTCTCCACCGCATCCACGAAGCGCTTCTGTTGCTCCAGCGGCAGCATGACCAGCGGGATGCCGCAGATCGCCGTGCCGACCTTGCCATGCATCCGCTCGGGCAGGGCGCGCGCCAGTTCGAAGGCATCGCCCTGGATCACGGTGACGCCGGGCAGCACGCTGCGCAGGTGATCGGCCATGTCGCGCACGATCTCGACCACCACCAGACGCTCCGGCGGCACGCCGGCCGCCAGCAGGGCGCGGCTGATCACCCCCGTCCCGGCGCCGAGTTCCACCACCACCTCGTCCGGCCCGCACTGGACCAGCGCGGCGATGCGCCGGCACAGCGCCGGCGAGGACGGGATCACCGAGCCCATCTGCAGCGGGTTGGCCAGCCAGCGCTTGAGGAACAATGTGGTGTTCTTCACCTCCCCATGCGAACGGGCACCGGCGTCCGGGGCAACGCTGTCCGACATCCTCATCTCCTTGGCAGCTTCGTGACAGGATGGCCGCACGCCTATCCGGGTCGCTGCGACACTGCCCGCACAGTTCGGCGACAGCGCCGTGACAAATCGGCGACGCGCCGGCGCGTTCACCATCCCCTGCACACGCCCGCGCGAGGCCTGGCATGACCGCCCGCGTCCTGGTGGTGGATGACATCGCCGCCAACCTCCGGCTGCTGGAGGTCAAGCTTCTCAACGAATACTATCAGGTCGCGGTGGCCGCCTCGGGGCCCGAGGCGCTCTCGGTCGCTGCGCGCTGGCTGCCCGATGTCGTGCTGCTCGACGTCATGATGCCCGGCATGGACGGCTACGAGGTCTGCCGTCGTCTGAAGGCCCAGCCCCTGACGGCGCATGTCCCGGTCGTGATGGTCACTGCGCTGACCGAGCAGGCCGAGCGCGTGCGGGCGCTCGATGCCGGGGCCGACGACTTCCTCTCCAAGCCGGTTGATGACGCCATGCTGTTCGCGCGGCTCCGCGCGCTGCTCCGCGTGAAGCAAGTGACGGATGCCTGGCGCCTGCGCTCTGAGACGGCACGCGACCTTGGCTTCGAGCCGAAGGCGGGGCCACCGGTCGGTGTCGCGGGCGCGCGCGCCTTGATCGTGAACGCCGAGCCCGCGGAGACCGAGCATCTCGCCGGCGTCCTCCGGACGGAAGGGCTCGACGTCACGAGCCGCCTGGACGCCGCCTCGGCCTGGGACGCGCTGATGGAAGGCGGCCATGATGTGGTGCTGCTCAGCCTGTCGCTCGACACCGTGGACGCGCTGCGCTTTGCGTCCCGCCTGCGGGCGGAGACGGTGACGCGCGAGCTGCCGGTGATCCTGATCGGCGAGCAGGTGCAGAAGGACCTCGTGCGGCGCGGTTTCGAGATCGGCGCCAACGACCATGTGCTGCGCCCGGTGGACCCGAATGAGCTGCGGGCGCGGGTGCGCAACCAGATTCGCCGCAAGCGCTACCAGGACATGCTGCGCGCGGATCTCGACCGTTCGCTCGAGATGGCGGTGACCGACCCGCTGACGGGACTGCGCAACCGTCGCTATGTGCGCCGGCACCTCGACGCCGTGCTGCGCAATGCTGGCGCCGCGGTGCTGCTGCTGGATGTGGATCACTTCAAGGCGGTGAACGACACCCATGGCCACGCCATCGGCGACTGCGCGCTGCGCGAGGTGGCAGAGCGCGTGCGCGCGCATCTGCGCTCGGCCGACGTCGTGGCGCGCTATGGCGGGGAAGAGTTCCTGGTCGTGATGTCCGGCGCGGCAGTGGAGGATGGCCGCCTGGTGGCCGAACGTCTGCGCCAGGCAGTGGGCAGCCGGCCGGTGATGGTGGAGGGCGTGGCGTTGCCGGTGACGGTCAGCGTCGGCGTTGCCGCGGGCGCGGCGGGCTTTGCGGGCGATGATCTGGTCAGCGCGGCCGATGCGGCGCTCTATCGCGCCAAGGAGAATGGCCGGAACCGCGTGGAGACGGCCTCCGCGCACGACCTCCCGCTGGCCGACCGCTGACGCGGGACTCGCCGGAGCGCCCAAAACGAAAGCCCGGCCGTGGGGCCGGGCTCAGCGTCAGGCGATCAGCACCAGGTGACCTCGGGGCGGCCCGAAGGCCGCCAGGATCACTTGATCTTGGCTTCGCGGAAGGCGACGTGCTTGCGCGCCACCGGGTCGTACTTCTTCAGTTCGAGCTTGCCGGTGGCATTCCGCGTGTTCTTCTTCGTCACGTAGAAATAGCCCGTCTCCGCGGTGCTCACGAGCTTGATCAGGACGGTATTGGCCTTGGCCATGGGGGCGGTTCCAGCGGTCTAGGGCGGTCGAATTCGAACGCCGCGCACGCCCAGGGGCGGCCCGGCAGGGTGGCGCAACATAGTCGGACGCGCCGCCGGGTCAAGGCAGAACCGCCATAGGGGCGGCCGCGGCCTCAAAAGGCCTCTCAGGGCCCCGCGGCGGCGAGCGCCGCGGCATAGGCGGCGGGACTCTCGATCAGCGCCCGGGCGGCCAGCAGATCCGCCTGCCGGCCCTCAGCCGCCGGGCAGGCGCCGCGCAGCGCCAGCTGTTCGGCGGCTGGCACCGGCGCGCGGGCCGCACGCTGGCGTGCGAGCGTGGCCGCCATGGGCGCCTGGCCCGCCTGCAGCCCCGCCAGCCCCGTGGCCAGCGCCTGCGGCCCGAGGCTGGTGCAGAGCACCGGCAAGACCCCGATCCCGTGCAGCGGCCAGCCCGATGGCGCCAGCACCCGGGACCAGGTGACCATGAGTTCGCCTTCGTTGGGCAGCGGCGCGATCAGCTGGATCAACCCCTTGCCCATGGTCGCGCTGCCCACCACGGCGGCGCGCCGCCGATCCGCGAGCGCCAGCGCCACGATCTCGGCTGCCGAGGCGGTGCGACCATCCACCAGCACCACCACCGGCCGCCCGCGCGCGAGGTCCTGCCCGCCGGCCTCGTAGCGGCGTGTCGCATCCGGGTGGCGGCCTTCCGTGCGCGCCACCAGCCCATCGGACAGGAAGG
>JBIKSZ010000146.1:0-9376 GCA_044348345.1 Roseomonas sp.
TGAACGAGGAAATCCGCATGGCCGAGTTCATCGACCAGCACCTCAGCACGATCGTGCGCCGCTACATCGAGCGCGAAACCAAGGGCATGAAATCGGGCGTCTGACAGCGGCCGCCGCACGCGGCTGGCCGGGCTGCGCAGCGGCCGCCGCCGGCGCCTGAGGCCGCTAAACGGGCCGCCGCGCGCGCAGCGCGGCGGCGAGCGTGCCCTCGTCCAGCACATCCAGCGCACCGCCCACTGGCACGCCCTGCGCCAGCCGCGTGACGGCAACGCCCGTCGGCTTCAGCCGGTCGGTCAGGTAATGCGCGGTCGCGCTGCCATCCACGGTCGCCGGCAAAGCGACGATCACTTCCTCCACGCCGCCCTCCTCGCCACGCTCGGCGATGCGCGCGAGCAGCGGCTGGATGGAGAGGTCCTCCGGCCCCACGCCGCCCAGCGGCGACAGCACGCCGCCCAGCACGTGATAGAGCCCGCGATGCGCATGTGCGCGCTCCAGCGCCCAGAGATCGGCGACACCTTCCACCACGCACACCAGATGCCGGTCGCGCTGCGGGTCACGGCAGATGCCGCAGGGACTTTGCGAATCGAGGTTGCCGCAATCCTCGCAGGGTTTCACCGCACGCGCGGCCTCGGTCAGCGCATCGGCCAGCGGCAGCATGGTCTCGGACGGGCGCATCAGCATCTTCAGCACGGCGCGCCGCGCACTGCGCCGCCCCATGCCGGGCGTCTTCGCCAGCAGCGCGATCAGGCGTTCGATCGGATCGTTATGCATGTGCCCTCAGACGCCGGGCGCCGCTGCCGGCGGCTTGGCTTCGCGCAGGCCACTGGCGCACCCGGCACGACGGTCGGTTGGTGCGCGGGCCGCATCCGTGGCCGCAGCCCGCGATGCGGGCTGCAAGCCGCACCTCCAGCGCCTAGAACGGCAGCTTCAGCCCGCCGAGGCCGCCCGGGATGTTCAGGCCGGCGGTGGCCTTCTGCATCTCCTCGGCCATCGTCGCCTCGACCTTCTGCTTGGCATCCGCATGCGCGGCGACCAGCAAATCCTCCAGCACTTCCTTCTCGTCGGCCGCGAGCAGCGAGGGGTCGATCGTCACGCGGCGCAGATCGCCCTTGCCCGACAGCAGCACCTTCACCATCCCGGCGCCGGACTGGCCCTGCACTTCCATCGCCTCGAGCTTGGCCTGCATCTCGGCCATGCGCGACTGCATCTGCTGCGCCTGCTTGAGCATGTTGCCCAGGTTCTTCATGGCGGCTCAGTCCTCCTCGGTCATGTCGTCGTCGAGCCCGGCGGGCTCGGCATCTGGTGGCGCGAAATCGCGCCCGTCATCGGTATCGCCACCGGCAGATGGCGGCGGCAGGCCATAGGCGTCGAGCGCCGCATCCCGCACCATCTCGATCGTGGCGCCCGGAAAGGCCTGCAGCACCGCCTGCACCAGCGGATGGCTATGCGCCAGCGCCAGCCGGTCCTGCTCCGCCGAACGTCCCTGCTCCGCCAGTGTCGGCTCGCCGCCCGCATTCACCAGGCTGACGGTCCAGCGCGTGCCGGTCGCCGCATGCAGGAAGGCGACCAGCCGCGGCGACAGGTCGCGCGGCGCGGCCGCGGCTGGCCGCAGCTCGATATGGCCGGGCGTCACGCGCACCGGATGAGCGTAGAAGCGCAGATCGGCATGCAGCTTCGGATCCTTGCCCGAGGCCAGCGCCACCACCTCCCGCCAAGATGAAGGCTGCGCGATCGCTGGCGCGGCGACCGGCTGGGCGGCCGCCATCACCGCGCCGCCACCCGCCACCGCGCGCAAGCCCCCGCCATTGGGCGGCGGCGCCTGGCCCGGCGCCGCGCCGCTTGGCGCGCCCTGCTCCGACAGGCGTCGCACCAAGTCGCCCGGGGTTGGCAGATCGGCGGCGTGCGCCAGGCGGATCAGCACCATCTCCGCCGCGGCGCGCCGGTCCACACCGTCCTGCGCCACCTCCTGCACGCCCTTCAGCAGCATCTGCCAGGCGCGCGCGAGGACGGGGATGGAGAGCTTGTCGGCCAGCGCCGCGCCGCGCCCGCGCTCGTCTTCCGTCAGTGAGGGATCGCGGCGGAGATCGGGGATGGTCCGCAGCCGTGAGAGCAGATGCGTCAGCGCCAGCAGGTCGGACAGCATCACGCCGGGATCGGTGCCGCGCGCATGCGCCTGTTCCGAAAGCGCCAGCGCCTGTGCGACATCGCCGGTCATCAGCGCGTCCATCAGCGTGATGGCGAGCGCCCGGTCGGCCAGGCCGAGCATCTCGCGCACGCTTTCGGCCGCGACGGTGCCGCCGCCGGCCAGCGCGATCGCCTGATCGAGGATGGACAGGCCATCGCGCACGGATCCATCGGCGGCACGTGCCACCATCGCCAGCGCGTCGTCTTCCGCTGCCACGCTTTCCTTCGCGCAGATAGTCGCGAAGTGGCTGCGCAGCACCTCCTGCGGGACGCGGCGCAGATGGAAGGTCTGGCAGCGCGAGAGGATGGTCGCCGGCACCTTCCGCAATTCCGTCGTCGCCAGCATGAACTTCACATCCGGCGGCGGTTCTTCCAGCGTCTTCAGCAGCGCGTTGAAGGCGGCGGACGAGAGCATATGCACCTCGTCCAGGATGATGACCTTGAAGCGGCCTTGGGCGGGGCGGAAGCGCAGGCGTTCGCGCAGCTCGCGCACATCATCCACGGAGTTGGAGCTGGCGGCGTCCAGCTCCTGCACATCCGGGTGGCGGTCCGTCAGGATGGCGCGGCATTCGGGGCAGACGCCGCAGGGGTCGGGCGTCGGCCCGCCCTGGCCGTCCGGCCCGACGCAGTTCAGCGCGCGGGCGATGATGCGGGCAGTGGTTGTCTTCCCCACGCCGCGCACGCCGGTCAGCATGAAGGCGTGGTGCACGCGCCCCTGCGCGAAGGCATTGCCCAGCGTGCGCACCAGGGCTTCCTGGCCGATCAGCTCGGCGAAATTCGTCGGGCGGTACTTGCGCGCCAGCACGCGATAGGGGGCGGCCTGCGGCTCGGCGGATGTCGCGGGCGCGGGGGCGGCTGGGGGTGGCGCTGCGGCAGGTTTCGGCGGCGGCGGCGCGGGATCGCCGAACAGGCCGGGGCCGTCGGCCGCCGGCGGTTCCGGCAGGGCCTCGTCGTCAGGCGGGAGAGGGTTGCCGAAGATGTCGCTGGCCATGCGCGCTTCTGTCCGGGTGGGGTACTCAGGCCCGGATCACAGGGCCGGCGTCTGGGACGCGGTGGAACTTGCGCCAACGATTCACGCCTCCGGTGCTCGGCCCATACGGACCCGCGCCCTCAGGCGATCGCAGGCGGTGGAAGGCCGGCGGACGACCCGCGCGAGAACTCGTTACGGCTGCTTCCTTCCGGACCTGACCGGGTTGGCGAGGAGCACGTCCGACGCCGACCTTCCGACCCCAATATCGGGTCTTCGGGGCCGCGGGGCAATGGTGCCGACGCGCCGGGCCCGTCAGGCTCAATCACACCGCCGGCTCGGTTGCCCGCCACCCGGGCGCGTGGCACATCACGCGGCGATGCTCTCGATCCCCGCCAGCCGCCCCAACGCCTATACCGGCAGCCCGCTCGACCGGGCCGGCCATCTGCGGGAGGACGGGGACTGGATCCACCAGGCGCTGGCCGACCCCGAGACGCTGTTCGCCCCCGTCTGGCGCGCCAAGTCCTTGATGAAGGGCGTCGAGGAGGGTCGGCCCGAAGCCGTGCTGCTGACCGCCGCGGCCGCCGAGGCGGTGCGGATGCAGGACGGCCCCTGGGCCTTCCTTGGCCTGTGGGAGCAGCGCCCGGTCTTCACCGTGGATTGCTCGGCCGCCGAGGATCCCCTGCCCCTGCTGCCCGACGGCATGGGCAGCTTCACCGATCTCCGCCAGGTCGCGGGCCTGCTGCCGGCGGGCGAAGCCAGCGTGCTCGCCCATGCGCGCGGCATCATGCATTGGCGCACGAAGCATCGCTTCTGCGGGGTGTGCGGCGCGCCCTGCACGCCGCGCAGCGCCGGCCACGCCATGGTCTGCACCGCCTGCAACGCGCAGCATTTCCCGCGCACCGACCCGGCGGTGATCATGCTGGTGGTCCGCGGCGACAGCTGCCTGCTGGGCCATTCGCATCGCTTCCCGAATGTGGCGATGTACTCGACGCTCGCCGGCTTCGTGGAGCCGGGCGAAAGCTTCGAGGAAGCGGTCAGGCGCGAGGTGAAGGAGGAAGCCGGCGTCGAGGTCGGCGCGGTCGCCTATCATTCCTCCCAGCCCTGGCCCTTCCCCTCCTCCATCATGATCGGCTTCCATGCCGAGGGGCTGTCGGACGCGATCACGATCGACCCGGAGGAGCTGAAGGACGCGCGCTGGTTCACGCGCGACCAGGTGCGCAACCCTGCCGCGCACGGGTTTTCGCTGCCGCGCGTCGATTCCATCGCGCGCCGCCTGATCGAGGATTGGCTGGAGGCCGCCCCCTGATGCGCCCGATCCCGCTGCCGATGGTGCCCATGCGCCGATCCCTGGTGCTCGCCGCGCTGCTGCTCGGCGCCTGCACCCCCAGCTACCGCGCCGACGAGGCCGCCTTCCGCGGCCCGGACGACCCCGCCCATCGGGAATGCCGCGCCGAGGCGGAGAACGCCCCCGCGGTGGTGGATATCGGCCGGCGCACGCTGATCGGGAATGTGGCGCAGCAGGAACGCATGGCGGCGGAACGGCAGGATGCCGTGGCGCGCGCCTATCAGGATTGCCTCCGCCGGCGCGGCCTGATCCGCGGCGGCGGGGTGGAGCCGGTGCGCCGGCCGGGGATGTTCTGACGCGCTGGGCCCGTCGGGCCTGGCCCAGCAAGGACAGCGGAAGCGACGTCCCCGCCCAACGCACCATCCCGGGCTGCCCGCTCATCTGCGGCGTAACGACCCCGTCTTGCAGGCCCGCGAGGCAGGCGGCATCGTTCCCGTCTCAGCTGATGGGAGGAGTCCAGGTCATGCGCCATCGGGTTTTGGGTCGGTACGTCCTTGCGCTGGCGATGATCCTGGCGTCGCTGCCGTCTGTTGCGCAGACAAGGCCAGAGGTCGGCGCACTGGCCGCGCCACCGGCCTCAGTCCTGTATGTCGGAAATTCGTTCTTTTATTACAACAATTCGATGCATGGGCATGTGAACCAGCTCTTGCGCGGCGCGGGGATCACCACGCCCTTCAGGTCGACCTCGATCACCATCAGCGGCTCGGGCCTCGCCTGGCACGATATCGGTTCCTATTTCCGTCCCGGCGCGGTGGCGTCCTACTCATTCAACGCCGCCAACGACATCGTCATGAACCCGCCGGGCGCTCGGCTCTTCGACATTGCCGTCATGATGGATTGCAGCGTCTGCCCGATCCATGCGCAGCTCGGCGCGGAGTTCCCCGCGACTGCCCGCCGCGCCGCGGACACCGTCCGCGCGCAGGGCGCAGAGCCGGTCTTCTTCATGTCCTGGGCCAACAAGAACCGGCCGGAGATGCTGCAAGGCTTGGCGGCGGCCTATACCCGCGCCGGCAATGACAACCGGGCGCTGGTCATCCCGGCGGGCCTCGCCTTTGCGCGCGCTATGGCGGAGCGGCCAGGCCTCGACCTCTACGTCCCCGATCTGCGGCATCCCTCTCTGCCTGGCACCTACCTGGCCGCAGCGACGACCTTTGCCGCGCTCTTCGGGCGCTCGCCGGAAGGCAATCGCTACACGGCGGGGCTGGAGCCGGAGACGGCGGCGTTCCTGCAACGCATCGCCTGGCAGACCGTCCAGGATTACCTCGGGGCGTCGCCTCGGCGGAACTGATACCGAGTGCCTGCTGTAGGCCGAGATCATCGGCTTCGGGGCGCAACTCACGGGGTACTTCGCCAAACGGGCGGCCGCTGCACGGTTGGAAGCCGCGCCCCCAGATGGGGGCGTGGCGCTTAGTTTCCTTCGCGCTGCGCCAGGCGATACGGGTGGGCGCGATAGGTGCCGAGCACGCGGAGATCGGCGGAGAAGAACGCCAGCTCCTCCAGCGCGCGCGCCAAGCTGGGCTCGCCGGGATGGCCATCCACATCGGCCAGGAACTGAGTCGCGCTGAACGACCCGCCGACCATGTAGCTCTCAAGCTTGGTCATGTTCACGCCATTCGTCGCGAAGCCCCCCAGCGCCTTGTAGAGCGCGGCGGGGATGTTGCGGACGCGGAAGACGAAGCTCGTCACCCAATGCCCCTCGCCATAGGGCGGCGAGAGTGGGGCGCGGGACATGACATAGAAGCGCGTGGTGTTGTGCGCCTCGTCCTCGACGTTGCGGCGCAGGATCTCGAGGCCATAGACCTCGGCGGCCAGCTCGCTGGCGATGGCCGCGTCCTCCACCCCGCCGCGCTCGGCGATCAGGCTGGCCGCGCCGGCGGTGTCGGCCTCGATCACCGGCTGCAGCTTGAGGTCGCGGATCAGGTTCAGCACCTGGCCGAGCGCCATCGGGTGGCTGTGGGCGCGCTTGAGGGTCGCGATGCTCGCCCCCTTCGGCGCCAACAGGCAGTGCTCGACCCGCTCGAAATGCTCGCCGACCACATGCAGGCCGGATTCCGGCAGCAGGCGGTGGATGTCGGGCACGCGGCCCGCCAGGCTGTTCTCGCAGGGCAGCATGGCCAGCGCCGCGCGCCCGTCCCGCACCGCCTCCATCGCGGCTTCGAAGGAGGGGCAGGGCAGCGTCGCCCAGCCCGGATAGGCGTGCCGGCAGGACAGGTCGGAATAGGCGCCCAGCAGGCCTTGGAAGGCGATGGTGCGGGCGGCCTCGGCGCCGAAGGGTGCGGCGGAGGCGGGCTTCGGGGCGGCGGCGGTCATCGCGGCGTCCTGCGGATCGTCCCGGACACGGCAGAAAGCGCCGGCCCGGAAGGTGACGGCGGGTTGTCGAGTTGGACCACCGCCTCTATGTTCCGCCCGCTTTTACGGCAGGGCGACGTGGGCGCAAGCCTGCGCCAGGACTGGGTTCGTGCGACGCGGCAGCGCGTCGCGGACCCACGGGCTTGGCGGGCACGCAGGGTCGCGGTTTGGAAGGGTCCATTCCGGGATGAGTCTGGAATTCAACAAGGCAGCCGCCGCGGTCCTGACCGCCGGGATCACCTTCATGATCGCCGGGGTGGTGGGCGACGCCCTGGTCTCCCCGCCGCGGCAGTACCAGGCCGCCATTGCCACTGGCGCGCCGCCCCCCGCGCAGGCTGCCGCCGCCCCGGCGGCGCCGACGATCGACCCGATCGCGCCTCTGCTGGCCGCCGCCAATGCCGATAATGGCCGCCAGGTGGCGCAGCGCGCCTGCGCGTCCTGCCATTCCTTCACCCAGGGCGGCAACAACGGCGTGGGCCCCAATCTGTGGGGCATCGTGGGCGCCAACCATGCGCGCGTGGCCGGCTTCAACTACTCCGCCGCCAACCGCGCACTGGCCGACAAGCCCTGGGGCTATGAGGAGCTGAACGCCTTCCTGCTGCGCCCCGCAGCCGCCATGCCGGGCACCCGCATGGCCTTCGCCGGCATCGCCAATGCGCAGCAGCGCGCCGACCTGATTGCCTTCCTGCGCACGCTCGACGCCAACCCGAAGCCGCTACCCTGATCCCCACGACGTTGCTGCGCAACGCCGCGGGGGCCCCGCGTTGGTGCTGATCCTTTAAGGGGGGCTCATCCTCCCGCGGCAAAGCCGCGGGAGGGCATCGGGGGGCCACCCACATGCCGCAAGCGGCAGATTTCCTCGCGGTTGCCGAAGAGGCGGCGGATCTTGCGGGTCGGGTCATCCGGCCGCTGTTCCGCTCCGCCTTGCTGGTGGAAGCGAAGGGCGATGCCAGCCCTGTCACCGAGGCTGACCGCGCCGCGGAACGCGCCATCCGCGACCTGCTCGCCGCCCGCCTGCCGACGCATGGCGTCATCGGCGAGGAATACGGCGACGAACGCGCTGAGGCCGAATGGGTCTGGGTGCTCGACCCCATCGACGGCACGCGCGCCTTCGTCACCGGGCGGCCGCTCTTCGGCACGCTGATCGGGCTGCTGCACCGGGGCACGCCTGTGCTCGGCATCATCGACCAACCGGTCACCGGGGAACGCTGGATCGGCGTCGCGGGCCAGCGCACGACACTGCGCTCCCCCATCGGCGGCACGCCCGGCTGCCGGCCCTGCGCGACGCTGGCCGAGGCGGAACTCTCCTGCACCTCGCCCGACATGTTCGATGCCGCAACCGCCCCGCGCTTCGCCGCGGTCAAGGCCGCAGCACGGCGTACCACCTGGGGCGGGGACTGCATCGCCTACGGCCTGCTCGCGATCGGCCTGGTGGATGTGGTTGTGGACGCGACGATGAAACCCTGGGATTGGGCCGCCCTCGTCCCCGTGATCGAAGGCGCGGGCGGGCGCTGCACAGATTGGGCCGGGCGGCCGCTGACGCTCGATGGCGATGGCTCGGTGCTGGCCGTCGGGGACCCGGCGCTGCTGCCCGCCGTCACACGGCACCTGGCCGGGTGACGCGCGCGGTTGTCCCGGAGAGGGGGAACCCCCAAACTGTGGTGATGCGCCGTCGCGACCTGCTCTCGCTCTCCGCCACAATCGGCCTGCCCCTCGGGCTGGCCGCCAGGGCCACGCCCGGCCGCGCCGCCGTGCCGGCGCCGGGCACCGCCCTGCCGGGCGGAGGCTTGCGCACCCACGCGCTCTCGCTGCTCGGCCCGCCCTCCCTGCCGCGCGACTTCACCCATTTCCCTTGGGCGAATCCCGACGCGCCCAAGGGAGGGGAAGTGGTGCGCGCCGCGCTCGGCTCCTTCGACAGCTTCAACCCCTTCATCATCCGCGGCACGCCCGCCGTCGGCGCCGGGCTGCTCTTCGAGACGCTGCTGAAGACCAACGCCGATGAGGCCAGCACCGCCTACCCCGCTGTCGCGCAATGGATTGATCTGCCCGCCGATGGCCTCTCGGTCAGCTTCGAGCTGAACCCGGCCGCGCGCTGGCATGACGGGCGGCCGATCACCGCGGCCGATGTCGTCTGGACCTTCAACGCGCTCCGCCAGCACGGGCGGCCGCATTACCGCGCCTATTACGGCGACGTGTCGGAGGCCGTGGCGGAGGGCGAGCGCCGCGTCACCTTCCGCTTCCGCTCCAACGAGAACCGCGAGCTGCCGCTGATCTGCGGCGAGCTGCCGATCCTGCCGCAGCATTGGTGGGCCAGCCGCGACTTCACCCGCCCGCTACTGGAAGCCCCGCTCGGCTCCGGCCCGTATCGCGTGGAGCGCTTCGACGCCAGCCGCAGCGTGACCTATCGCCGAGTGGAGGATTGGTGGGCGCGCGACCTGCCTTCCTCCCGCGGGCAGCATAACTTCGCAGTGCAGCGCTTCGAATACTTCCGCGACGACACGGTGGTGGTAGAGGCCTTCAAGGCCGGG
>JBIKSZ010000147.1:0-9373 GCA_044348345.1 Roseomonas sp.
GCATTGCCGACCAGGTTGTTGAGCACCTGTGCCAGGCGCAGCGGATCGAGCCGCACGCGCGCGGGCATCCGCCCATCCATGATGCGCACGAGGTCGAGGCCCTTGGCATGGGCGCGCTCAGTCCAGAAGGCAGCGACCTGGTGCACGGCGCCGGCAAGGTCGGTCTCCGCGGGCAGGAGGTCGAGCTTGCCGGCTTCGATCTTCGCCTGGTTCAGGATGTTGTCGATCAGCCCGAGCAGCATGTCGCCGGAGGAGAGGATGAGGCCGAGCGCGCGCCGGTCCGCGGCGCTGCGCGGCTGGGCGAGAAGCGCCTGCGTCATGCCGAGGATGCCGTTCAGCGGCGTGCGGATCTCGTGGCTGACCGTGGCGACGAAGTCGCTCTGCGCGCGGTTCGCGGCCTCGGCGGCCTCCTTGGCGGCGAGCATGGCGCGTTCGGCGGCGCGGCGCAGCGTGATGTCCTGCAAGGTGGCGACCACCCGCCGGCGTCCATCGAGCATCACGGCGGCCTTGTTGATCTCCACATGAGTCGGCTCATCCGCGGTGCCGAGCGTCATGTCGCGCCGGAGCGGCCCGGCGACCTGGCCGGAGAGCAGCGCGCGGTCATCCGCTTCCTTGCTCGCGCCGAGATCCGCCGGCAGCACTTCGGAGGGGAGGCGCCCGAGAAGCTCGGCCTTGGGGCGGGCGAGGATGCGCTCGGCTGTCGCGTTCACATAGCCGAAGCGCCCCTTCTCGTCCTTGAGGTAGATGCCGACCGGGATGGCTTCGAGAATGCCGCGCACCATCGCCTCGCGCCGCTCGCTTTCCTGCCAGGCGACTTCGTAGGCGTCCTTTTCGGCGGCCAGCGATGTGGCCTGCTCGCGCAGGCGCCGCGCCTCGAGGCTCGCCAAGGCCTGGCGGGCGACCACCATCAGCCGCCGGACCGTTCGCGCCATCTCGGCGGTGAAGCCGCCACGCTCGGCGGCTCGCAGCACCACCAGCGGCGCGCTGCCTTCGTTCGCGCCGACTGGCAGCGCGATCGCCAGCGCCCCGCCCGGCTTGTGGAGCATCGGGTTCGTCTTGCCGGCAAAGTCCGGCACGCGAGCGATGTCCACGAGGTTCACCACCTCGCCCGCGCGGGCACGGTCGAAGATGGGGCTGTCTGGCCAGCGCGTGCCCAACCGTCCGGCTTCGGTCGCGAAGGCCACGCGCAGCGTGCCGGGCCCGTCTGGCTCCAGCACCACCGCGTCCTCGAAGGGCAGGATGCGGCGCACGACGCGCAGCACGCGCAGCACCATGCGCGCCGGCGGCAATGGCCGCAGCAACGTCTCCAGCACTTCCAGGATCACGGCGGTCTCGAGCGCGCGGCGATCGGCGTCGTTGCGCGCACGCTTCAGCGCGAGCAGCAGCTCGCGCATCTCGCCCTGCGCGGATGCGGTGCCGGTCATTCAGCCGAAGACAACGACCGAGATCATGAGATTGCCGTGCAGGTTCACCCCCGCCACGGACTGCCCCTGTTCGCCGAAGGTGAAGGCGCCGAGGAAGGGCGCCCCTGGCAGCGCGGCGCGCAGTTCGGCCACCACCTCATCCATCCGGGGGCGCACGGCCAGCATGCAGCCGCCGCAATAGATGGCCATCGCGCCGCGCACCTCGGCCGGGGTGAGCTCCGCGGCGTCCATCGCTTCCCGCGCGACGCGGCCGATGCGTCCGATCAGCCCGGCCTCGGTGCCGGCCATCAGCGCGAGTTCGGTGCCTTCCGGCATCTCCGCGAATAGCGCGAGCGCGCCGTCTTCCGTCACATGCGCGGGGTGGGCGAGCAGCCAGAAGGGCACGCCTTCCACCGCGCCGACACTCCGCGCCAGCGGCGCCCAGGTCGATTCCGCCAGGATCGTCGCGGCTGCGGTGCCGATCCGGCCGCCGGTCCAGCGATGATAGACCTCGGCCGCCGGCGCGCCGTCGATGGCCAGCACCGTACGGCCGCGCGCGGCGGTCACGCGGCCGCCAGGGCCCGCGGGCTCATAGCCGCTCTGGAAGGCATGGCCGATGCGGAGCGAGGGGAACAGCACGGCCACCGCGACGCCGCCCTGCAGCGCTGCGCCGCCGCCGATCTGCCACCAATCGCCCGCCACCGCATTGTCGGCCGAGCTGCCGCCCAACACCGGCACGCGCGGGCCAACCACATCCGCGATGCCGGCGAGCACCTCCTCCTCATGGCCCGGCGCGGCGCAGACCCAGACAAGGCCGGGCGTCTCGTTCTGGCGCCGAGCCTGCTGCAGCGCGGCTTCGGTGGCCTCGGCCGCGGCGCGGCGCGGATCTGTGCCGAGCGCGGCGATGGCAGCGCCGAAGGCGCCAGCCGGATCCGCAAGTCCGAGCAGGCCAAGCGTCGGCGCGTCATCCCCTGTGGCGGCCGCGAAGCCCGCCGAGGTCATGACGCCGAGGCAGGAGCTGCCGCCGATCACCGCGGCCTGCGGGAAGCGCCGTGCCAGGCCGGCGGCGAGCTGTGCCGCGTCGTGGCGCGCATCGGCATAGGCCAGGATGAGGCCCGGCGGGCCGGCAGAGCCAAGCTGCGCTTCGAGCGCGCTGGCGGCCTCGGCCAACGCAGTTTCGGTGCCCTGGTGCCGCGCGATGGCATCGGCGATGCGCATGGTCTTGCTCCCCCGCTCGGCTCAGGCGGCCGCGATGCGCAGCGCCGTGCCGGCCTTGGGCGCATCGGTGTTGGTACCGGCCAGCCAGGTCAGGAACTGTGCAGGCGGCATCGGGTGGCCGATCAGGAAGCCCTGCGCCACGTCGCAGCCCATCTCGGCCAGGGCTGCCAGCACATCTTCGCTCTCGACGCCTTCGGCGACGGTGCGCAGGCCGAGCGTGCGCGCAAGGCCGATCACAGCACGGGTGATCACCAGCGCCTCGCGGTCATGCAGCATGCCGGAGACGAAGGCGCGGTCGATCTTGAGCTCGGAGAAGGGCATCCGGTGCAGCTCGGCCAGCGAGGAATAGCCCGTGCCGAAATCGTCCATGGACAGCGCGAAGCCGCGGATGCGCAGCCGCGCGAGCGCTGCCGTCACCACTTCCGTATCCGCCATCGCCGCGGTCTCGGTGATCTCGAGCGTCAGCGCGGCGGGGTCGGCGTTGGCCGAGGCGACCAGCTCGGCGACGCGGTCGGCGAAATCGGGTTCGGAGACGCAGCGGGCCGAGATGTTGACGGAGACCGACAGGTCATGCCCGGCAGCGCGCCAGGCGGCGCAATCGCGGGCCGCGCGTTCGACCATCAGGTAGGTCAGCGGGGTGATGGCGGGGCCTTGCTCGGCCAGTTGCAGGAAGACGCCGGGTGGCAGCGTGCCGCGGGTCGGGTGTTCCCAGCGCGCGAGCGCCTCGGCGCCAATTGGCCTGCGGTCGGCGACGCGGACCTTCGGCTGGTAGTAGGGCACGAGCTGGCCGTCGCCGATCGCCTTGTCGAGATCGCCGGTGCGGATCGGCAGGCTATCCTGCGCCGCGGCGGCCAGCACGGCCGCCAGCTCCGCCGGAGTGACCGGTTTGCGCAGCGGGGCGAGCATAGCAAGGCCGAGGCTGCGGCCGATCCGGACCGCGCTGGTCAGCAGACGTTCGTCGAGGCCGGAGGAGATCATCATCGGCGCCGTGCAGCGCCGGCGCGAGAGCGCCTGCAGTACGGAGATCCCGTCCGCCTCGCCGATCGCGAGGTCCAGCACGATCAGGTCTGGCGGGTCCGCCTCGATGGCCGTCAGGAAGGCGCCGGGTTCGACGAAGCCTTCCGCGCGGTAGCCACAGCGCTCCCCGACGCGGCACACCAGCGTGCGGATGACCGGGTCGTCGTCCAGCACATGCAGCACCGGCTTCGACGACATCAGGCGGCCTCCGCAGATCTCCTGCGTGCGACAGAAGGCCGAAGGGGGTTAATGCTTCGCTTACGCCGCCTCTGCCGGCAGCAGGCCGCGTTTGCGCAGCAGTGCGTTAACCTCTGGCTTCCGCCCGCGGAAGGCGATGTAGAGCGCCATCGGGTCCGCGGTGCCGCCGGCGGCGAAGATCGCCTTCAGCTTGGCGGCGAGGTCCGGATGGAAGGGATCGCCGGCTTCCTCGAAGGCGGCGAAGCCATCGGCGTCCAGCACCTCGGCCCACATGTAGAAATAGTAGCCCGCTGCGTAGCCGCCGCCAGCGAAGAGATGGCCGAAATGGATCGGGCGGTGCCGCAGGCCGATCGCCTCCGGCATGTTGATCTCCGCCAGGAAGGCGTCCTCGAAGCCGGCGAGGTCGAGCGTCTCCGGCGCCGGATGGCGGTGCAGCGCAAGGTCGATCAGGGCGGAGGCGACGTATTCGACGGTCGCGAAGCCCTGCCCCTCGTTCCGGGCCGCCAGCAGCTTCGCCAGCATCACCTCGGGCAGGGCTTCGCCGGTGGCGTGATGGCGGGCATGGGCGCGCAGCGTCTCCGGCACCGACAGCCAGTGTTCCATCACCTGGGAGGGGAATTCGACGAAATCGCCCAGCACGGCCGTGCCGGATTGCGACGGGTAGCGCGCAGTGCTCAGCAGCCCGTGCAGCGCATGGCCGAATTCATGGAACAGCGTGCGCGCATCGTCCCAGGACAGCAGCGTCGGCGCGGACTTCGCCAGATTGTTGTTGTTGACGATGATCGGTGCGACGCGCCCATCCAGGGAATCCGCGACGCGGTAGCTGCTCATCCAGGCGCCCGAGCGCTTCTCCGCGCGGGCGAAATTGTCGAGCAGGAAGACACCGACATGCCCACCCGCCGCATCCTTCACCTCGAAGGCGCGGACGTCGGGGTGATAGACGGGGATGTCGGCGCGTTCCTCAAGCGTGATGCCGAACAGGCGGCGCGCCGTGTCGAACAGCGCGCGCAGCATCGCCTCCAGCTCCAGATAGGGCTTGAGCGCAGCGCCGTCGAAATCGTGCTTCGCCTTCTGTGCGCGCTCAGCCCAGAAGCGCCAGTCCCAGGCCTCGACGGGGCCGCCATGGCCTTCGGCGCGGGCCAGTGCCGCAAGCTCGGCGCGTTCCTCAGCGGCGCGGCGCTTCGCCGGTTCCCAGGCAGCCCGCAGCAGCGCCTCGGCCGCGTCCGGATGGCCGGCCATGGTGTCCGCGAGGCGGTACTCCGCGTGGTCGGCGGCGCCCAGCAGCCGCGCACGCTCCGCGCGCAGCGCCAGGATCTCGCGCACCAGTGTTGCGTTGTCGCGCTCTGGGTGCAGCGCCCCGCGCGCGACCCAGGCGCGCCAGGCCGTCTCGCGCAGATCGCGGCGCGTGGAGAAGGTGAGAAAGGGCTCGACCGAGGAACGGGCCAGCGTGATGGCATAGCCCGCAATTCCGCGTTCCGCCGCCGCCTGGCGCGCGGCGGCGCGGGCGAAATCCGGCAGGCCGTCGAGGTTGCCTTCGGCCAAGGCCATGTGCCATGCGTTCTCATCGGCCAGCACATTCTGGCCGAAGCGCGTGTGCAGCGTGGCGAGGCGGGAGGAGATGTCCGTCAGTCGCGCGCGCGCGTCCTCGTCGAGCGCAGCGCCGCAGCGCACCAGGCTCATATGCGTGCGCTCCAGCAGGCGGAGCTGGTCGTGGTCGAGGCTAAGCGATCCGCGCCGTGCATGCAGATCGGCGACGCGGCGGAAAATCCCTGGGTCGAGCGCGAGCTGCATGTTGTGCCGCGCCAGAAGCGGCGCGATGTCGCGCTCCACCGCCTGCAGCGCCTCGGTGGCGCGGCTGCCGGCGAGGTTGAAGAAGGTGGCGGCGACGCGGTTCAGCAGGCTGCCCGCGCGTTCCAACGCCTCGATCGTGTTGGCGAAGGACGGCGGCGCGGGGTCCGCGGCGATCGCGGCGTATTCCCCGCGCTGGGCGGCCATGGCGGCGTCGAAGGCCGGGGGGAAGTGCTCCTCCCGGATGCGGTCGAAGGGCGGCACGCCGAAGGGCGTGGTCCATGTCGCGAGCAGCGGGTTCTCGGTCATGGCGCCTATCTGACGTGCCGCCCCGCCCGCGTCCAGCGCCGCCCTCAGGGCTCCGCGGTCCCGTCGGTCAGCTCGGTCAGGGCCTCGCGCCGCAGGATCTCGATGCGGCCATGGGCGGGCTCGCGCACCCAGCCGCGCCGGCGGAAGGCGGTCAGCGTCCGGCTCACCGTCTCAAGCGTCAGGCCGAGGAAATCGGCGATGTCGCTGCGCGTCATCGGCATGTCGAGCACCGAACCCGGCTGATGACGGCGCTGGCCCGCCTCGGCGAGGGAGAGGAGGAAGGCGGCGACCCGCGCCTCCGCGGTGCGGCGGCCGACGGTGACGAGCTGGTCCTGCGTCGCGGCCAGTTCCTGCACGCAGAGATCGAGCAGTCGGCGTTCCAAGGCCGGGTAGCGACGCAGCAGCTGGTCCAGGCGCTTGCGCTCCAGCCGGCAGAGATGCGCCGGCGTCAGCAGCTGCGCCGCGAAGGGGTAGCGCTCGGCGCCGGTATAGCCCAGCACGTCGCCGGCGAAGCGGAAGCCGAGCACCTGCTCCCGCCCGTCCGGCAGCAGGCGAGTCAGCTTCGCCGTGCCCTGGACCAGGGTGAAGACATGACCCGCCCGGTCGCCTTCCTGGAACAGCATGTCGCGCGGGGCGAAGGTCATCTGCACGGCCTCGGCCAGAACATCGTCCAGGCTCGCCGCGTCCAGCGGACGGCAGAGCCCGGCGACCCGGGACCCGCAGGTGCCACAGATCTCGCCCTCGCCCAGCGCTTCGCGCGCCACGCGACGTGCCGCGTCCAACGGGTTCACCCCGTCTCTCTCCCCAACCCCGACATGGCGACGCTATCCGACCGCCACGCTCGGCTTCAAGGGCAATAGCACGCGAAGTGTCAGCCGGGCATTCTACCCGGGGGTGATCGTCAGGGCGTCGGCGGCGATGGTGATCGTGCCGGGCCCCGCCACCGTGACGGGGGCGGAGAGCGGCGCCCAGGTGAGCGGATTGCCACCCGTTGCCGCATCGAACAGCCCAAGGTGCGACACCATGCCGATGGATGTCGTGAATGCGAATGTGATTGCCGAAAGATTGCGCTGCGCGCCGGTGCCCGTGAAGGTCACGCGCTGGCGCGCATAGCCATTGCCGGCCGGCTCCCCCGTGACCCCCGTGGCATCCGCACCCCCTGTGCCGAGCGCGGCCCAGGCGGCGCTCGGCAGGGTGGGGCTGCGCCCGCACAGCGCGCGAGCCAGCAGGTTCTTGGCGTGGTCGGTCAGGTCGGTCATGCGGGGCGTCCTTCGGCTGGAAGCGGCGGATCGGCTCTGGCGTTCAGCGGGTCAGGGCGCCACGGCGCCGGTGAGCATCAGAAGCCGCGTGGCGCCCCCATCGGGGCTGAAGGCCAGCAGTGTCGCCAGGCCGCCCGTGCGGATCCGCGTCATGCCCTCGGGGTTGGTCGGCGTCGTGCCGGTGAAGCCCGTCATCGCGATGGCGAGGTCGGCGGCCGTGCGGTTGGCGACGAGGCAGGAGAAGCCGTCGCCTGTCGCCGCCCAGTCGATGGACAGCGTCGTGCCGGCATTGGCGCTGATGAGGCGGGCATTGTGGTTGAGGAGCGTCAGCGGCGTGGCGGCCGCGGCCGGCACCACTGGCAGCCGCCGGCTGGTGAACTGGGCGTCCACATAGCCCTTGCGCGCGGCGTGGTTGGTGGCCGTCGGGTCGGCGGGCAGCACCATCTGGCCGGTGAGCGTGACAGTGCCATTCGCCGCAACGCGCAGCCTTTCGCCGATGGCGCCGCCGCTGCGGGTCTCGACCACGAAGGCGCCGGCCTCGCTGCCGGTGGTCACCGTCTCGCTGATGCCGCCGGCGCGGGCGAAGATCGTCTCCGCCCCGCTCGCATTGTTGCCGCTGAAATTGAGCTGACCGAGCACATGGTTCGCGGCCGGACTGGCAGAGGCGCGGCGCAGCGTGACGTCCATCGGCGCCGTCATGGCGGATGCGGCGCCGAAGACCACGCCACCATTGGGGTTGTTGGCGACGTTGCCGCCAAGCTGCAGCGGCGCCAGCGCGCCGGCGCCGAGCGCGATGGAATAGGCGACGGCGCCTGTCTGGTTCGCGAGATCGAGACTGGCCCCGAGGCTGGCGGAGCGCGGGGCCAGCACCGTGCTGGCCTGGTCGGGGGAGGAGCGCGCGGCCTGCGCACGGTTCCCGACCAGGATGATGCGCGCGAGATCCGCCGCCGCCTGGCCGCTGAAGCTGGCGCTGCGCGTGTCGCAGCCAAGGACCGCGAGGTTGTCGCCGGCGCTGGCGAGATGGATGCTGGCCGATGGCAGGTCGCAGGCAAGCAGGGTCAGGCCGCCATCGAGCACCTCGACGCTGCGGCCCGCCCCGCCGCCGCCCACCAGGACGCCGACGAACTGGTTGTCGCCTTCGTTCGCCGTGGTCGAATTCACGCGGATCGCAGTGGCCATGGCGCTGATGAAGCCGCCGAGCCACTTGGCGCGGCTGGCGCTGCCGCGAAGCCAGGCGCCGGTCGTCAGCGGGTCGCGCAGTGCCGGCAGGTCGTCCACGCTGCAATTGCTGAGCTGGATGCACCGTGCGCCATCGCCAAGATCGAAGCCGACATCGTAGCCGTAGCAGAAGCAGTTCACGCATTCCGCCATATCGCTGGTCTCGATGCGGAAGGCGGTGCCGAGCCGGCGGTTGTTCCAGACCGCGAGCGTGCCGCCGCCGGTGTGGCTGCCGGCGAAGCTGGTGCCCTGCAAGTCGATCCGGGTCGCGTCCACCACCGTCGCCGTGGCCCGCGTATTGGCCGCCGTGACACCGGCCACGCCGTAAATATTCACGAGGTCGCCTGTGGCCAGGTTGTGCGGGACGGATGTGGTGACGCGGATCAACCCGTTACCATTGTTGGCGGCGGCGGCGATCGGCGCCTCCACGATCGAGACATTCGCGAGGCTGCCGGTCAGGAAGGGCCAGAAATGCACGTCATGGATGCGCGTGATGTCGGAACTGCGCGTCAGCCAGATGCCGTTGCGGTTGTCGCCGCGCAGGCGGCGGATGCCGAGCCGCTGCGTGTTGTCGGCGCGCAATGCCAGGTCGAAGCCCAGCACCAGCACATCCTCGACCAGCGCATCGTGATGCGTGCCAGAGCCGTTGCCGATGGTGATCGCCGTGCCGGCCATGGCGGCGCGGAGGTTGATGGCCGCGCGCAGGGTGGTCGGCGGCGCGCCAAGCCCGTCGCGGATCAGCGCGACGCGTCGCAGCGTGGCGCCGCGCATCACCCGCACGGTGCGCGCCGGATCGAGCAGGATGGTCCCCGCCACTGCGCTGTAATTGGCGCCGGGCCGCTGCCCGCCGGGAAAGACCGGCCCTTCGAGCGCGACATTCTCCTGCACGACGATCTCGGCGGCGATGGCGCGGTAGCGCCGCGGACCAAGCCGGACGATGCCGCCGCCGGCCGCGCTGGCGGC
>JBIKSZ010000368.1:0-2802 GCA_044348345.1 Roseomonas sp.
AGCGCGGTGGCCGATGCGGTGAAGGAGACCTGCACCGACAGCACGATCGGCCACAGGCCGAACACCACTGTCAGCGCCGCGAAGGGCAGGACGAGAAGATAGAAGATCCCCTCGGCCCTGACCTTCGCGAACATCGGTATCAACTCAGCCGCGCGACAGCCGCTGCGCCGCGTCGCGCATGTCGCGCGCCAGCTCGCGGATGAAGACGTCCATGTCGCGCGGCGGGCTGCCGATGGCGGCCATCAGGCGACGGTGGAACTGCGCCTCCAGCTCCGGGTACCAGGCGTGCGTCGCCTCGGGGAAGTCGTAGGCGACGAGCTTGTGGTTGGCGCGGGCGAACCATTGCTGGCGCTCGGAGAGCGACGACACGTCCAGGTCCTTGCGGACGGCGGCGCCCATGATCTCCAGGCTCGCCTGCTGCGCCGGGCGGGTCAGCATGAAGCGCGCGAAGGCGACGGACAGGTCGCGGTTCGGCGCATTCTCCGGGATGCCGACGCCGCGCATGCCGCCGATCACCACGGCCGGGTCGCGGTTCGCGAAGAATTTCGGCCAGGGGTGGGACACGAAGTCGCCGTTTAGCGTGTTCGCCTGGTCCCAGCGCCGGACGTTCCAGTCGCCAACGCGGAACATGCCGCCACGACCGCCCTCGATCACCTGGTACATCTCGGTGAAGGAATGGTTGATCGTGTCGGGCGGCACGAAGCGATAGGTGGAGTAGGTCCGCAGGAACTCAGCAAGCACCAGCGCATGCTCGGGCTGGTCGATGGTGATGTTGCCGGCCGGATCCAGCAGCGTGTGCGACAGGCCGGCACCGAAGGTGAAGAGGTCCAGCATATGGATCAGGTCGCGCGGCCGCGCGGCCTGCAGGGCGAAGCCGAAGGTATCGGCGCGGCCATTCCCGTCGGGGTCGTTCTCGCGGAACTTCTGCGCCACGCGCTTGGCGTCGTCCCAGGTCACAGGCACCTGCTCGCCCACCTTGGCCAGCCAGGACCGGCGCGTACCGAGCGCCATCTGCACGCGCTGCATCGGGATGATGATCATGCGGTCGCGGAAGGTGCCGACGCGCAGATCCTCGGCGGAGAGGAAATCGCGATCCTGCACGCCGTCCAGCACGGCGCGCATATCCATCACGCGGCTGGTCTGGGTCTGGATGCGGATCACCCGCTCGTAATTGTTGAAGATCAGGTCCGGCGCGCTGTTCGTGTTGATCGCGCCGATCACGCGGCCGAACCACTGGTCGGTCGGGAAGGACTGGCTGCGGATGGTCACGCCCGGCCTGGTCTGCGCGAAGGCCTGGCCCATTCGTTCGAACCAGGCGATGCCGTTGTCGCCGAGGTCGTGCCAGATGGTGAGCGTGGCGGCCTGTGCGCGTGCAATGCTCGGCAGGCCGAGAGCCGCTGCGGCAGCGGCGGCGCCGAGCGTGCGGCGCGTCATGCGGGCTTCGCCCGCGGTCTTGTGCGTCATGGCGTTCTCCCTGTGTGTTTGCCTTGGGTCGCGTGTGCCGCGGCCCGGTCTTGCCGCCTGAGCATCAAGGCGGGTAATCGATTACCCGAAGCGTAGCGCGGAGAGGTGCCGAGTGTCCACACTGAAACGAGCCGCTGCCGCCGGACCTGCGACGCTACGCGAGGTCGCCGCCGCGGCCGGCGTCTCCACCGCCACAGCCTCCCGCGTGCTGAATGGAATTCCGGGCAAGGCGACGGAGCAGACCGTGCGGCGCGTGCGCGAGGTCGCGGACCGGCTGGCCTATCGCCCCCTCGCTGCAGCGCGTGAGCTGCGCCGGGGCGTCGCCGAACTTGTCGTGTTGCTTGCGCCGAACCTCGCCAACCCGACCATGGCAACGCTCGCAGCCGCCATCGAGACGGCGCTGCGCCCCGACGGGATCGGGGTTGTGCTCTGCGACACGCATGACGAGGTCGCCTTGCAGGACGAGGCCCTGGCCGCGACGCGCGCGCTGCGCCCGCGCGCGACGGTGCTTCTCGGCGCTGTTGCCAGCCCGGCGCTCGCGCAACGGCAGGCGGAAGGCGAGCGGCTGCTCTTCGTCGGGCGCCGCTGCCCGGATGCGCCACATGCTCCGTTCGTCGGCATCGACGACAAGGCGGCCGGCCGTGCGGTGGCTGCAGCGCTGCTGGCTGCCGGCTGCCGTCGCCTTGGGGTCGTGCACGGGCCGCTGTTCTCTTCAGCGACGGCCGAGCGGGTGGAAGGGTTTCGCGCCGCTGGCGGGCGGGCGCTTCGTGCAGCGGATGTGCTGGGCGGGGACGGGCTGGACCATCTCAGGATCGGCGCTGCTGCGGCGGAGCGGTGGCGGCAGCGCGCGTCGGGGCCTGATGGGATCATGTGCACCTCAGACCTCATCGCGCTTTCCCTGCACCGGGTTCTGGCTGCGTTGAGGCCGGCGGCGGCGCCGGTGATCTGGGGGTTCGACGGCAGCCCGCTGAACCGTTGGGTGGCGCCCTGGCTGTCCTCCGTCTCGCTGCCTTATGTCGAGATCGGCGCGGCCGTGCGCGGCTGGGTGGTGGGCGACGCTGCGGCCGCCGCGGGTGCGATCCTGCCGTTCCGGCTGGAGCCGGCGGCTGCGTGACGATCGCGCCCCGTCTCGCCAAGGCCCGCGACAATAGAGGGCACCGTCGTGCCCGGGATGCGTGCCGATCGGCGCCGCGGGCTGATCAGCCCTTGGCGCGGCTGGCGGCGAGCGCCTCCAGGATGCCCGCCATGCGGTCTTGCGCCTGCGCCTGCAGCGAATCGAACAGGCTGTTGCCATGCGCGTCGATGCCGACCGTCACCGGCCCGAGGCCCGAGACCGCC
>JBIKSZ010000369.1:0-2800 GCA_044348345.1 Roseomonas sp.
TGACGGAGCCCTTCCCCGGCTTCGCCACCGACATGCAGGCGCAGTTCATGGCACTGATGTGCGTGGCCGACGGCGCTTCGATGATCACCGAGACGATCTTCGAGAACCGCTTCATGCATGTGCCCGAACTCATGCGCATGGGCGCGCGCATCAAGTATCACGGCCAGAGCGCGATCGTGCGCGGCGTGCCGAAGCTTTCAGGCGCGCCGGTGATGGCAACGGATCTGCGCGCCTCCGTCTCCCTGGTGCTGGCCGGGCTCGCCGCGCAGGGCGAGACCATCGTCAACCGCGTCTATCACCTGGATCGCGGCTATGAGGCGGTGGAGCGCAAGCTCGCGGCCGTGGGCGCGGATATCGAGCGGATCTAGCCGCCCGGCATCTTCCGCTGCCATGCTGGCGGCGGGAGGAGCCGCATCATGACACTGCAGCCGGTCGACCGCCTGGAGATCCAGGTGCTGGTGGACAACGTCACCGACAGCCTCTCGCGCGCGCCGTCCTTCGTCACGCGCGAATGGAACATGCTGCGCCGGAACGGGCTCAAGCGCAGCTCAGGCCCGGCGCTCTGCTGCGCCAATCACGGGCTGGCCCTGGTGCTGACACTGCATCGCGGCGGCACTCGCCATGCCTTCCTGTTCGATGGCGGCCCCGATCCCTATGCGATCGAGCGCAACGGGCCGAAGCTCGGCGTGGCATTCGGCGCGATCGAGGCGGCGATGCTGAGCCATGGCCATTGGGACCATGCCGGTGGCATTCCGAAAGCGCTCGAGTTCATCACCGCGGCCAATGGCGGCCGAGCAGTGCCGCTGCATCTTCATCCCGGCATGTTCCGCGAACGCGGCAGCCGCCAGCCCGATGGCGGCGTCTTCCCGATGGAGCGTGTGCCGCAGCCGGCTGAATGGGCCGCGATGGGCGCAGCGCCGGTCGTGACGGCAGAGCCGCAGGCCCTGTTCGACGGCACGCTCTGGATCAGCGGCGAGATTCCCCGGCGCACCGCCTATGAGCGCGGCCTGCCGGGCCAGGTCGCCCGCGCCACGGACGCCGATCCGTGGGAGAGCGACGAGTTGCTGATGGATGAGCGCTTCTGCGCCGTGCATCTGCGCGGGCGCGGCCTTGTCGTCTTCAGCGCCTGCTCACATGCCGGCATCGTCAATGTGCTGCATGCGGCGCGGGAGGCCTTTCCCGGCGTGCCGCTTTTCGCCGCGATGGGCGGTTTTCACCTGTCCGGCGACAATGAGGCGATCATCCCAGAGACTGTCGCGGATCTCGCCAGCTTCGACCTGCCGTTGCTGATCCCCGCGCATTGCACGGGCTGGCGCGCGGTGAATGCGCTGGAGCGTGCCTTCGGGGAGCGCGTCGTGCCGGCAGCCGTCGGCAAGCTCTTCACCCTGGACGCGGCGTAGGGCCTATGGACGGGCGGTGCGCCGCCAGATCTGCTGGCCGCCATCGGCGAAGAGTTCGAGCCTGAGCGTGTCGCCCTGGACCGCAAAGATGCGCACCCAGGGCAGTTCCCGCCCCACCCGCGTATCCAGCGAGCCCGGCGGGCACATGGCGCGCGTCATCGCGATGGGGCCGAATTCCAGGCGGTGCGGCTCCGCGCTGCGCCAGCTGCCGCGCCCGCGGTTGCAGTCAAGGCGCAGCACCGCCGCGCCATCGGCGCCGAATTCCAGCGTGTAGCGGGACGGATCCTCCACCCGCACGATGCCGATGCTGTCTTCCGGCGAGCGCAGCTCCACCAATTCCCAGCTCGTGCCCGCCAGCGGGGAGACGGTCTGCGCGCTGGCCGCGCAGACCCCAAGCGCCAGCACCGAGAGTGCCAGCGCCGCGCGCATCAGCGGAACATGCCCCCGCCATCCACATCCACGACAGTGCCGTTCACATAGGCCCCGCGCGGCGAAGCCAGGAAGGCCGCGAGGTCGGCGATCTCCTTCGCCTCGATCGGGCGGCCATAGGGCAGGCCGGTCAGCGTCTCCGCCCAGCGTTCCTCGTCGCCGAACTTCAGCTTCGCATTGACACGGGCCTGCGTGATCATCCGGTCCGTCGCCGTCGCCGCCGGGTTGATGCCGAAGACGCGCACGCCCGCCTCCTGCGCCGCGCCGCCGAGCGCGGAGGTGAAGGCGATCAGCGCCGCATTGCCCGTGCCGCCGCAGATATAGCCCGCGCGCGGCGCGCGCCCGGCCATGCCGATGATGTTGCAGATCACGCCCGCGCGCTTCGCCTCCATCCCCGGCATGTAGAGCTGGCACATATGGATGTAGCCCAGCACCTTCAGGCTCCAGGCTTCCTGCCAGCGCGCGAAGCCGATGTCCTGCAGGCGGCCGGCGGGAATGGCGCCGGCATTGTTCACCAGGATGTCGGGGTCGGGATGCGCCGCGTGCAGCCGCTCGCGCTCCTCGGGCTTCGAGAGGTCGGCGGCGAAGGTCGTGACGTTCACCTGCCGCGTCCCGCGCAGCGTATCGGCCGCCGCCGCCAGTTTCTCCGCGCTGCGGCTGACGAGGACGATGTCGCAGCCGGCCTCCGCGAAGCTCTCCGCGCAAGCCAGCCCGATGCCCTTAGAGCCACCGGTGATGAGGACGCGCTTGCCCGAGATGCCGAGGTCCATTGGGGGTCTCCGATCGGTTCCCTCCCCCGCCTGCGGAGGAGGGTCAGGGTGGGGGTGCGAGGATCAGCGGGGTGCGAGGATGAGCGAGGCCGCGAGGATCTAGGTTTGCGGGACTGTGGCGTGCGAACACAACATCTGCACGTCGCCTCCGCGGCCCCCCCCCCCCCCCCCCCCCCCCCACGCGGGGGGGGGGGGGGGCCC
>JBIKSZ010000148.1:0-9351 GCA_044348345.1 Roseomonas sp.
CAACATGATCGTGCTGGAGAAGGTCGCGACCGAGGCGCAGAAGGCGAAGTGGCTGCAGCCCATCGTGGATGGCGCGGTACAGTCGTCTTTCGCGATGACGGAGCCCGATGGCTGCGGCAGCGATCCCGGCCTGACCTACACGCGGGCAGAGCGCGTCGGCAATGACCGTTGGCGCATCACGGGCCGCAAGCACTACATCACCGGCGCGGGTGAATCGAAGCATTTCCTGCTGATCGCGCGCACCTCGGACGACGAGCGCAAGGGGCTCACCTGCTTCCTGTTCCACGCCGACCAACCCGGCTGGCGCATCGTCCGGCGCATTCCGATCATGGGGCCGGAGGAACATGGCGGGCATTGCGAGCTGGAATTCGACGGGCTCGAAGTGCCGGATGAGAATGTGCTGATGGGCGTCGGCGATGGCCTCAAGCTCACGCAGATCCGCCTTGGCACGGCGCGCCTCACGCATTGCATGCGCTGGCTCGGCATGGGGCGCCGCGCGCTTGAGATCGCGATGGAACGGATCAAGCACCGCGACAGCTTCGGGATGAAGCTGATCGACCGCGAAAGCGTGCAGGGGCTGATCGGGCAGGCGGCGATGGAGCTCGAGATCGGCCGGATGCTGACGATGAAGGCGGCCTGGGTACTCGACCAGGGCGGATTCGCGCGCAAGGAAGTCTCGATGGCGAAGATCGTCGTGGCGGATGCGCTGCACAAGGCGGTGGACACCTCGCTGCAGCTGCTCGGCGCGCGCGGCTATTCCAAGGACACGCCGGTGGAGTGGATGTACCGCTACGCCCGCCAGGCCCGCCTGGTGGATGGCGCGAGCGAGGTGCACCGCATGGTCATCGCCAATTTCCTCCGCCGCGAGGGCGCGAATTTCTTCGCCTGGGGCGCCCGTGACTGAGGAGCAGCTCGCCCGCCTGCGCGACTGGCTCGCCGGCGCCACCGGCGATGCCGGGCTGCGGATTGCCGCGGCCCGGAAACTCTCGGGTGGGGCCATCCAGCAGAACTGGGCGCTCGACATCGAAAGCCGCGGCGTGACGCAGGGCTGGGTGTTGCGCACGGACAGCGCGGCGGTGCTGGCGGTCAGCCTGCCGCGTGCGGCGGAATACGCGCTGCTGCGCGCGGCGCATGCCGCGGGCGTGACGGTCCCGGAGCCACTGCTGCTCTGCGAGGACAGCGCGATCATCGGCGCACCCTTCTTCGTCATGCGCCGCGTGGCCGGCACCGCGCTCGGCCCGCGCGTGGTGAAAGACGCGACGTTGGGCGGCGGGCGAGAGAAACTTGCCGCGGCGCTCGGGCGCGAACTCGCTAAGATCCATCGCATCCGTCCGCCATGCGCGGAGCTCGGCTTCCTCGGCGAGCCGCCGTCCGATGCAGGGCTGGCGGCGATCGCTGCGATGCGCGCGCGGCTCGATGCCGCGGGCACGCCGCGCCCGGTTCTCGAATGGGGGCTGCGCGCGGCAGAGCGCGCCGCGCCGCCGCCGGTGCCGCCCGTGCTGAACCACAATGATTTCCGGACCGGCAACATCATGCTGGATGCCGCGGGCGTGACTGCGGTGCTCGATTGGGAATTCGCCGCCTGGGGCGATCCGGCGGCCGATCTCGGCTGGCTCTGTGCGAAATGCTGGCGCTTCGGGAATGTGGCGCAGGAGGCCGGCGGCATCGGCCCGCGCGCGGCCTTCTACGCGGGCTACGAAGCGGAATCCGGCACGGCGGTGGAGGATCGGCGCGTGCGCTGGTGGGAATTGCTCGCCACCATCCGCTGGGCGGTGGTCGCCGCCGACCAGGCGATGCGCCACATCTCCGGCGAGGAGCGCAGCCTGGAACTCGCGCTGACCGGCCACATCGTCCCCGAGCTTGAATGGGACATCCTGCAAATGGCGGAGGCGCTGTAGTGCTGGAGAAGCCCGACGCCGCGGATCTGCTCGCCACCGCGCGCGACGTGGTGCTGAACGAGCTGCTGCCCGCCCTCCCGCCGGAGAAGGCCTTCGCCGCGCGCATGGTCGCGGCCGCGATGGCGCTCGCGATCCGCGAAGGGGCTGCGGATGTCACGTCGCTGCCCTCTGCCAATCTGGTGCTGCTCGCGCGCCAGATCCGGGAGGGGATGCACGACCCCGGCACGCCGCGCCACGCGGAGGTGCTGGCCTTCCTCCGCGACTATGCGCGGCTGCGTGCCAGCGTCAGCGCGCCGAAGGCGCTTCAGACCGCCGGCTGAACCACGCCGCTGCAGGGGCCGAAGCCGATCGTGGCATAGCCCGGCTTGCGCGCATGCGCGGCGAGCGTCAGCTCGTCGCCATCCTCCAGGAAGCGCCGCGTCTCGCCGCTGGCGAGCTCCACCGGCTGCTTGCCGCCACGCGTGATCTCGAGCAGCGAGCCCCAGCCCTCCGCGCCCTCGGTCGAGAGCGTGCCCGTCCCCAGCAGATCGCCCGGCTGCAGGTTGCACCCGCCGCAGGCGTGATGTGCCACGAGCTGCGCCGGCGTCCAGTACATCGCACTCGCCTGGCCGAGCGAGAGTCGGTGCGGCGGCAGGCCCTTCGCACGCAGCCCGGGCGTCATCAGAAGCACCTCAAGCTCGAGCGCCAGCGCGCCATGCGCCTGGTCCGCCTCGTCCCACAGATAGTCCATCGGCTTCGGATCGCCCGCGGGCCGCGCGGGCTGCGCCATGCGGAAGGGCGCGAGCGCTTCGGGCGTGATGATCCAGGGGCTGATCGTCGTGCCGAAATTCTTGCCGAGGAAGGGGCCGAGCGGCTGGTACTCCCAGCCCTGGATGTCGCGCGCCGACCAGTCGTTCAGCAGGCAATAGCCTGCGATGTGATCCGCCGCGCGCCCGATTGGGATCGGCTCACCGAGCGCATTGCCCGGCCCGATCCAGATGCCGAGCTCCATCTCGTAGTCGAGGTTGCGGCTCGGGCCGAAGCTTGGCTGCGGTTCGGCGGCGGGTTTGCGCTGGCCGTTCGGGCGGCGCAGCTGATGGCCCGAGGGCACGACGGAGCTGGCGCGGCCGTGGTAGCCGATCGGCACATGCTTGTAGTTCGGCAGCAGCGGATTGTCCGGCCGGAACAGCGCGCCGACATTCGTCGCGTGCTGGATGCCGGCATAGAAATCCGTGTAGTCGCCGATGCGCGCGGGCAGATGCAGCGTGCAATCCGCGGCGCGGTGCAGCAGGGCCTTGAGCCGCTGCTCGGCGGCGCTGCCTTCCGACAGCAGCGCGAACAGCCGGTCGCGCAGCGCCTGCCGGTGCGCGGCGCCGAGCGCGAGCAGCGCGTTCAGCGCCCCGCCTGTCGCGGCCGCCGCGGCTTCGCCTGCCGCGCCTTCCAGCAGCCCCGTCGCCAGCAGTGCGTCGAGGTCGAGGATCATGTCGCCGATGGCAACGCCTGCCCGCTTCGTCCCGCCCGCCGGCGCGAAGACGCCAAGCGGCAGGTTCTGCAGCGGGAAATCCGGATGCCCGTTGGCGGAGGCGACGAAGCTGCCGCGCGTGGCGAGGTGGGTGTGGTCCAGCATGGTCATGGCTTCGATGGATCGAATGTCTTCCTCAGCCCCGTCCAGCAATCACGGTAGCCCGATTGCAATTGCGGCAGGCTGGCTGCGAATTCCGTCACGCGCTGGGGCAGTCTGGTTTCGAACATGAAGGCCATCGTGCCCGTCAGCTTGTGCGGCGCCAATGCGACCGTCGAGGCTTTTTCGAAAGCCTCCGCATCCGGCCCGTGCGGCAGCATGCAATTGTGCAGCGAGAAGCCGCCCGGCACGAAGCCCTGCGGCTTCGCGTCGTACTGGCCGTAGATCAGGCCCATGAACTCGCTCATCAAATTCATGTGGTACCAGGGCGGCCGAAACGTGTTCTCGGCCACCAGCCAGCGCTCGGGGAACAGCACGAAGTCGATATTCGCCGTGCCCGGCGTTTCGCTCGGCGCCGTCAGGCAGGTGAAGATCGAGGGATCGGCGTGGTCGAACAGGATCGGCCCGACCGGCGAATAGCGCCGCAGATCGTATTTGTAGGGCGCGTAATTGCCGTGCCAGGCCACGACATCGAGCGGCGAGTGGCCGATCTCGCTGGTCCAGAACACGCCGCCCCACTTCACCGTCACGCGATGCGGCGCTTCCCGGTCCTCATAGGCCGCGACGGGGGCCAGGAAGTCGCGCTGGTTCGCCATGCAGTTCGCGCCGATCGGCCCGCGTTCGGGCAGGGTGAAGGCGCCGCCGTAATTCTCGCAGACATAGGCCCGCGCGGGCGCGCCCACTTCGACGCGGAATTTCACGCCGCGGGGGATCACCGCAATCTCGCCCGGGGCGGCGTCAATCACGCCGAACTCCGTGCGGAAGCGCAGACTGCCCTGCTCGGGCACGACCAGCATCTCGGCATCCGCATTCCAGAAGGTCTCGTCGGTCATGCTGGCGGTGACGAGCGCGATATGCGCGGCCATCCCGGTCTGCGACGTCACGTCCCCCGCGGTCGTCACGGTGCGCATGCCGGTCAGGAAGGTGAGGGCCTCGCCCGGGATCGGGATCGGGTCCCAGCGCAGCGGCTGGATCGGCAGGTCATGCCGCGCGGCATCGGGCGCGCTCACCCAGAAGGGCAGGTCGCGCCGCGCGAAGCGGCCGATATGCGCGACCGTCGGGCGGATGCGGTAGAGCCAGCTGCGCTGGTTGCTCGCCCGCGGCGCGGTGAAGGGCGAGCCGCTGAGCTGCTCGGCATAGAGCCCATAGGCGCAGCGCTGGGGCGAATTGCGCCCGACGGGCAGCGCGCCGGGCAGGGCCTCGGTCTCGAAGGAATTGCCGAAGCCTGACATGTAGCCGGCCGCGTGCGTGCCGACAGAAGCCGTCGCTTGGGTGACGTCCATGGGGCCTTCCTCCTTGCGGCCAGTATAGCGCAGCTGCCCCCGGCTTGCTCAACACGGCGCCGCTTGCCAGTCTCCGGCCGCGTCCAGTGGGCGCGTCCAGGGAAAGAGATGCAGATGGCATCGAGGCGGGCATTTGCGGTCGGCATAGCCGACCGAGCGGCCGAATGGCCGCCGCGCCAAGTGGCGCGAAGCCAAGCGCGCGGAGGCGCGCGCCGGCGTCTGAGGGCGACGATGCGGCAGCATCGGCGCAGCCAAGGATGAGCCTGAATGGCAGCGCCTGCATCGTCGGGGCCTATGAACACCCGACCCGCAAGGCCCCCGACACCTCCACCGCGCAACTTCATGCCGAGGTTGCCTGGGGCGCGCTGCAGGATGCGGGGCTCTCCAAGGATGATGTGGACGGATATTTCTGCGCCGGCGACGCGCCCGGGATGGGGCCGCTCTCCATGGCCGACTACCTTGGCCTGGATCGCCTGCGGCATGTGGACAGCACCGATATCGGCGGCAGTTCCTACATCGCGCATGTCGCGCACGCCGCGGCCGCCATTGCACTCGGGCGCTGCAATGTCGCGCTGATCACGCTCGCCGGCCGGCCGCGCAGCGAGGGCCAGGCGACCGGCACCGCGACCCGCGCGCAGAACCCCGCCGTGCCCGACGACCAGTTCGAGATCCCGATGGGCCGCACGGTCGCGGCCGCCTACGCCATGTGCGCGATGCGGCACATGCATGAATTCGGCACCACTTCCGAACAGCTGGCCTGGATCAAGGTCGCGGCCAGCCAGCATGCGCAACACAACCCGTACGCCATGCTACGCAAGCCCGTGACGGTGGAGGAGGTG
Source organism: Roseomonas sp. (assembly GCA_044348345.1). Classification (GTDB taxonomy): domain Bacteria; phylum Pseudomonadota; class Alphaproteobacteria; order Acetobacterales; family Acetobacteraceae; genus Falsiroseomonas. The sequence continues at coordinate 5,681 of JBIKSZ010000148.1, forward strand.
GTGAACTCCCCCCTCGTCGCCGATCCGCTGCATCGCCTGGATTGCTGCGTCATCAGCGATGGCGGCGGCGCGCTGATCGTCGCGCGGCCGGAGATCGCGCGGAGCCTCAAGCGGCCTGTCGTGACGGTGCGCGGCACGGGCGAGGCGCTGAAGACCCATGCCGGCGGCTACAACGACCTGACTTTCTCTGGTGCGCGGTATTCGGGCGCACGCGCCTTCGCGGAAGCCGGCGTCACGCCCGCCGACATCCGCTACGCCAGCATCTATGACAGCTTCACCATCACCGTGCTGATCCAGCTGGAAGACCTCGGCTTCTGCGAGAAGGGCCAGGGCGGGCGCTTCGTCGCGGACGGCAACCTGATCAGCGGCATCGGCAAGCTGCCCTTCAACACCGATGGCGGCGGGCTCTGCAACAACCACCCGGCCAATCGCGGCGGCATGACCAAGGTGATCGAGGCCGTCCGCCAGCTGCGCGGAGAAGCCCACCCGGCCGTGCAGGTGAAGGATTGCCATCTGGCGCTGGCGCATGGCACGGGCGGGCTGCTCGGCCATCGCCATGGCAGCGCGACGCTGATCATGGAGAGGGACTAGCGCCATGACGATGCGAGCGATCCAGGCCCCGATCCCCGATCCCACCACCGCCCCCTTCTGGGAAGCATGCAGCGAAGGCCGGCTCATGGTTGGCCTCTGCCGCGACACGGGGCGGCATTTCTTCCCCCCGCGCGGGGTGTCGCCCTTCACGCTCTCGCTGCATGTGGAGTTGGTGGAGGCCAGCGGCCGCGGGACGCTCTACAGCTTCACGGTGATGCGTGTCGCCGAGCCCTATATCGCGGCCATGGTCGAGTTGGCCGAGGGGCCGCGGGTCTTCACCAACCTCGTGCAGGTCGCGCCGGAGGCGGTGCGCATCGGCATGGCGCTGCGCCTGGTCTTCACCCCGACCGAGGGCGGCCCGCCGGTGCCGCTGTTCGCCCCAGCGTAAGCTGCGCTCTTCTCCTTCTCCCGTAAGCGGGGGAGGGGAAAGCGGGGCCTCAGTTGAACAGCGTGGAGACGCTGCTCTCTTCGCTGATGCGCTTCATCGCCTCGGCGATCAGCGGGGCGATGGTGAGCTGGCGGATGTTGCGGGAGACCCGCACCGCTTCCGTCGCCAGGATGCTGTCGGTCACCACCATCGTCTCGATCGGCGCCGCGCCGACGCGCGCGACGGCACCGCCCGAGAAGACGCCATGCGTCACATAGACGCTGGCCGATTTCGCGCCATGCTTCAGCAGCGCCTCGGCGGCGTTGCAGAGCGTGCCGCCCGAATCGACGATGTCGTCCACCAGGATGCAGTGCCGGCCCTCGACCTCGCCGATCACGTTCATGACTTCGGAAACACCGGCCCGCGGGCGGCGCTTGTCGATGATGGCAAGGTCTGCGCCGATCCGCGCCGCGATCGCCCGCGCGCGCACCACGCCGCCGACATCGGGGGAGACGACCATGGTCTCGCGCCCGGCGAAGCGTTCCTGGATGTCGCGGCCATAGAGCGGCGCGGCGAAGAGGTTGTCCACCGGGATGTCGAAGAAGCCCTGGATCTGCGCGGCATGCAAATCCATCGTCAGCACGCGGTTGGCGCCCGCCGCGGTGATGAGGTTCGCCACCAGCTTCGCGCTGATCGGCGTGCGCGGGCCGCTTTTCCGGTCCTGCCGCGCATAGCCGAAATAGGGGATCACCGCCGTGATGCGCCGCGCGCTGGCGCGCTTCAGCGCGTCCAGCATGATCAGCAGCTCCATCAAATTGTCATTGGCAGGGTAGCTGGTGGACTGGATGACGAACACATCCTCGCCGCGGATGTTCTCGTTGATCTCGGCGAAGATCTCCATGTCGGCGAAGCGCCGCACGGAAGCCTGGGTGAGCGGCATGCCGAGCGCCGCGGCCACCGCCTCGGCAAGCGGGCGGTTGCTGTTGCAGGCAATGATCTTCATGCGGCACCCCGGAGAGGAGGGTTCGAGCGACCGCCCGCAAGCGGGCGCGCGGAGCGATAGCAACGTGACACTCGTGAGTCCATCGCGTGGCGATGATCCGGGCGCATGGCAACTGGCCGTCCCGGTCAGGGCCGGGCGCGCGCGGGGGGGGCGCGGCGCGGCGCGATGCGGGGCGTGGCGCGCGGTGCTGCCACCGCCGCGGTCCCGGCGCCCGGCCCGGCCGCGGTCTCCTGGGCGGGCGCCGCCACGGGCGTCGCGGCCGGCGCCGCCACCTGGCCGGGCGTTGCCTCGGCATTGGCAATGACGTCGCGGACGCCGCCCGCGGCTTCCTGCGCCACCACGAAGGCCACATCGCCCCAGAGGCCGTTCAGCGACCCCGCCGGCACCTCGTTCAGCTGCAGCACGCGGCCCAAATCATGGCCGTCGCGGCGGGAGATGGTCCAGACGATCTCGATGCGCTGCATCCCGCGCCCGGACGGGGCCATCTCGACCACGCCCTCCACGGCATAGCCGGCTCCCTCGGCCTGGTCCTGCACCTGATAGCCAAGCCCGGCGAGCCGCTCGGCCATGCGCGCCGTCAGGCTGCGGTTGCCATCGCCCGGCGCGCCGCGCACCTGGCGCAGCAGCACCACCCGCGGTGCGGCGCCGACGGCGCGCTCATCCCCCGTGCGGCGCAGCGCGTCCACGCGCCCGACCATCGCCGCGACCGCCGCCGCGCCTTCGGCCGCGGCGCGGCGCAGCCCGGCCGCATCGGCCCCCTGCCAGTCGCGGCTGCCGACCATCCGCCCGCCGGCCTCGCCCAGCACGGCGCCATCGGCGTCGCGCAATATGTAGCGTGGCTGGATGCCGGCGGCCTGGCGCGTCGCCGTCACCTCCACCACCCAGTCGAGCGGCAGCGGCTCACCGGCGACCGTCGGCACGGCCTGCGCCAGCAGCGCCTCGGCCAGTGCCTGGGCGTAGTCGGCGGCCCGATCGGGCTCCTGCAGGGAGGCCGTCGGCACCGGCACCGCCACCCGATAGGCGGGTGGCCGCGCCAGCCGGGCCGCCAACTCGCCGGGCTGGCCGCGATAGGGCTGCGGCAGGTCGCCGCAGGCCGCGAGGCCGAGCAGCCCGGCCAGCGCCCCGCGGCGGGACCAGCGCCTAGACCAGGACACAGGAGACCAGCATCGTTACGACGATCATCATGCTGAACATGATCACATAGGGCATCGGCTCATCCCGGCAGCGCGATGGCGGATAGCTGGTGTCCGATCGGTCCGCCGCCGGACAGCGTAGCACGGCGGTGGCTGAAGAAGGCGTCTTCCTCTGCCAGCGTATCCCGTCCGACCCAGCCGGCCTCCGCCACCCCGGCCGCAAGCAGGCGGGCGAGGCAGTAGCCGGGGAGGTCGAATTGCCAGCGATCCTCCTGCCGGCCGGGGGCCAGGAAGCGGGCATCGGCGGCATCCCGCGCCAGCAACTCGGCGCGGAGATCGGGGCCGACCTCGTAGCTCGGCTGGGCGATGCAGGGGCCGACGGCGGCCTGGACCCGCCCGCGCTCGGCGCCGAGCGCTTCCATGGCCGCGATCGTCGCCTCGATCACGCCGGCCACCGCCCCGCGCCAGCCGGCATGGGCAGCGCCCACCACGCCGGCCGTGGCATCGGCGAAGAGCACCGGCGCGCAATCCCCGGTCACGATCCCCAGCAGCAGTCCGGGCCGGTCGGTGACCATCG
>JBIKSZ010000370.1:0-2788 GCA_044348345.1 Roseomonas sp.
GTGAAGGCATGGAGCGCGCCTGGGCGCGCCTCGCGGAGATCGCCCCTCATGTCACCGTCTGGTACCGGGGCGGATCTCAGGCGGCGCAACTGCTGCGCGATGGAGAGGTGGATATCATCCATATGGGCCACAACCGTGTGGTCAGCGTGATCGCCTCCGGCCGGCAGGTTGGCTGGCGATTCGACGGCGGCACGATGGACATCGATGCCCTGATGGTTCCGCGCGGCGCGCCGAATCGCGCCAACGCCATGCGTCTGATCAACGAGATGCTTAAGCCCGACGCTCAGGCACGCCTTGCCAAGGCCATGCCGCTCGGCCCCGTCAACGCCAACGCCTTTCGCGCCGGCATCCTGACGGAGGAGGAGGCACTGCAGATCAACACCCACCCCGCCAACATCGACAAGCAGCTGCTGATCGACCCGAACTTCTATATCGGCCGGCTCGATCAGCTGACCGAGCGCTTCGACCGCGTCATGCAGGCACGGCGCTGAGCATGGACGGCTCCGCTGCACGGCAGCGCTCGCTACCGATCAGCGTCCGCGGCCTCGTCAAGACCTACGGCGCGGTCCGCGCGCTCGACGATGTCTCGCTCGACATCCGCGCGGGCGAGTTCATGACGCTGCTCGGGCCGTCGGGATCGGGCAAGACCACGCTGCTGATGGCGCTCGCGGGCTTCGTCAGCCCGGACTCCGGCAGCGTCCGCTTCGGCGAGGACGAGGTGATCGCCACCTCGCCGCACAAGCGTGGCATCGGGATGGTGTTCCAGAGCTACGCGCTCTTTCCCTTCCTGTCCGTGGCCGAGAACGTCGCCTATCCCCTCAAGATCCGCGGCGTCTCGAAGGATGAGCAGCGCCGCCGGGCGGAAGCGGCGCTCGCGATGGTGCAACTCGGCGGCTATGGGGAGCGGCGTATCCACCAGCTCTCCGGCGGCCAGAAGCAGCGCGTGGCGCTGGCCCGCGCCATGGTGTTCGAACCGCGGATCATCCTGATGGATGAACCGCTCTCCGCGCTCGACAAGAAGCTGCGCGAGCACATGCAGATCGAGCTTAAGGCCCTGCACCGGAAGGTCGACGCCACGATCGTCTATGTCACCCACGACCAGCGTGAGGCGCTGACCATGTCGGACCGCATCGCGGTGATCGACAAGGGGCGCATCGCGCAGCTCGACCGGCCGGAGGCGCTCTACCGCCGCCCGCGCTCCCTCTTCGTCGCGGACTTCATCGGCGAGTCCGTCCTGCTGCCGCTACGGCGTGACGGCGCCGTGGCGACGCTCCAGGGCCGCCCATTGCACCCCGCCGAGGCGCTGCCCGCCACAGGCGGGCTGCAGTTGATGATCCGGCCCGAATTGCTGCTTCTCGACCCGCCCGAGGACGGCGCCCACAACCTGATCACGGGTAACGTCGGCCAGGCCATCTACCAGGGCGACTCCATCCTGCTGCTGGTGGACGTCGGCGAGGGACGAGAGATCAGCGTGCGGCTTCCGGCCAGCCGCGCCGCGCAGGGCGCGATTCCCGAACAAGGCCGCGTCGTGCGCCTCGGCCTGCACCGCGACGACGCGGTGGTGCTGCCGGAGGATCACGCGTGAGCCTCGGCGCCAACGCCGCCGACCTGGCGAGGCTCCGCGCGCGCGAGCGGCGGCTGTTCCTCGGTCTCAGCCAGCCTGCTGTGCTACTGATCCTGGTGCTGGTCTTCCTGCCGGTCTTCTGGCTGTCCGTCCTGTCCTTCCAGGACCGCGCAGGGGACTGGTCGCTGTCGAATTATGGGCGTCTGACGGGCGATCTCTACGTCGAGGCGTTCATCGTCACCTTAGAGATCAGCGCGGCCGTCACGCTGCTCTGCGTGCTGCTGGGCTATCCGCTGACCTACTGGCTTTCGCGCCAGCCGCCCGGCCTGGCCAACCTGCTGTTGATCTGCGTGCTGCTGCCGTTCTGGACCGCCGTGCTGGTGCGGACCTATGCTTGGCTCGTTTTGCTGCAGCGCAACGGGCTGATCAACAATACGCTGCTGTCGCTGGGCGTCGTGGAGGCGCCTCTGCAACTCGCGCACAACCTCACGGCCAGTATCATTGGCATGGTTCACATCATGCTGCCCTTCCTGGTCCTGCCGCTCTACGCCTCCATGAAGGCGATCGACAGTGACCTCGTGCGGGCCGCGATCGGGCTGGGGTCGAGCCCGACCGGCGCCTTCTGGCGCGTCTTCGTGCCCATGTCGCTGCCCGGGCTTTTCGCCGGCGTGGTCCTGGTCTTCATCCTCTCGCTCGGTTTCTACATCACGCCGGCGCTGCTCGGCGGCGGGCGCGTGCAGATGCTAGCACAGCGGATCGAGAGCACGATCACCATCTTCTCCAACTGGGGGGCAGCCAGCGCCCTTGGCGTTGTGCTGCTGGCCCTCGCGCTCGGGCTCGTCGCGGTGCTGCACCGCGTCTTCGGGCTCGACCGGCTCTTTGTCCGGTAGCGCCATGGACCGCATGCCCGGCGAAAATCCCTGGACGCAACGCGCGCTGGCCTTTTACGGCGCGCTGGTCCTGTTCTTCCTGATGCTGCCGACGCTGATCGTCATCCCGATGTCCTTCTCGGACTCGCAGTACCTGGAGTTCCCGCCGCAGAGCTGGTCGCTGCGCTGGTACCGCGAGTATTTCGGCTCGGATGCCTGGATGGACGCTACCTGGACCTCTCTTGCGGCCGCCGTGCTGACCACGGTGATCGCCACGCCGGCCGGGACGCTCGCGGCCTACGGAATGCACTGCTCGTCAGAGCGTCTGCGCAACGCGCTGCAGCCGCTGGTGCTG
>JBIKSZ010000371.1:0-2787 GCA_044348345.1 Roseomonas sp.
CAAATGGTCCTTGATCGAGGACCAGCGAAGGTTCTCGCCGATCTTGGCATTCGCCAGGTCGATCTCGAACTTCTCCGGCACCTTGTCCGGCTCGGCCAGTACTTCGACGTCACGGCGAACGACGTTCAGCATGCCGCCGGCCTTCAGGCCGGGCGAGGTGTCCTCGTTGAGGAAGGTCACGGGCACGCGGATGCGGATGCGCGCGCCGGGCGCGAGCCGCTGGAAATCCACATGGATCGGCCGGTCGGTGACCGGGTCGAACTGCACGTCGCGCATGATGGTGCGCTCCGTCGGGCCGTCCTTCACCGCCACCTCATAGAGGTGCGACTGCCAGCCGCCCTTGGTCAGTTCCTTGATCACGTCACGGGGGTCGAGGGCGACGAGGGTCGCCTCCTGCTTCGCCCCATAGACAACTCCGGGGACCATGCCCCCACGCCGGGTCGCGCGCGCCGCCCCCTTACCGGCACGCTCGCGCGCCACGGCCTCGATCCGAACAGTCTGGACCATCGCCAGGCTCCTTTTGCGAGATGTGTGTTGCGCATGCGCGCAACCGCCGGCCTCCAGGGGTGCCAGCGCGGGGCCGACGCCTACCGGAAGGCCGGTCTGGACGCAAGGGCCGGCAGCGGCCTCCCTGGCCCGCGCGGGGGACGGCCAGCCCGCATTGACAGCCCCTTCCCTTCCCCCTGTCATCCCGCGCCCCGCGACAGAACAATGTGCCGGAGACCCCGCGTGACCGTGCTGCCAGTCAAGCCGCTCGACCCCAAGGCGCCGCAGCGGCGGGTTCCCTACACCCCCGCGCAGCCGCTGCTCCGCCCCTTCGTGCCGCTGGCAGACGCCTTCCGGGCCGGCCGGACCTCCCCGCGCGAGGAGCTGGAGGGCTGCATCGCCACCCTCGAGCGTGACGAGCCGGCCATCGCCGCCTTCGTCGCGCATGACCTGGCGGCGGCGCGGCTTGCGGCGGATGCGGCCTCCGCCCGCTGGAAGGCCGGCGCGCCCCTCTCCCCGGTGGATGGGATGCCGGTGGTGGTCAAGGACATGATCGAGACCGCCGACCTGCCCACCCAGATGAACAACCCGATCTACGAAGGCTGGGGCGCGCGGCGCGATGCCGCGGGCGTGCTGGCGCTGCGCCAGGCGGGCGCGGTGATCCTCGGCAAGACCGTCACCACCGAATTCGCCGTCGGCAATTCGGGCCCGACCCGCAACCCCTATGACACCTCCCGCACGCCCGGGGGCTCCTCCTCCGGCTCGGCGGCGGCGGTGGGGGCGGGGATGGCGGCCCTCGGCCTCGGCACCCAGACCCATGCCTCCACGCTCCGCCCAGCGAGCTTCTGCGGCGCCTATGCGCTGAAGGCGACGCATGGCGCGCTGAATGCGGGCGGGCTGGCGCCGCTCGCGGCCACGCTCGACCATCTCGGCCTGCTGGGGGCGAGCCTTGAGGATGTCTGGGCGGCAGCGATCCAGATCGGCCGCCGTGCCGGCGGCACCCCGCCGCACACCGGAATCGAGGGGCCGGAAACGCTGCCCGCCGCGCGCAAGCCGGCGGCGCTGGTGCGCCTCGACACGCTCGGCTGGGCCGAGACGCCCGCGGGGTCGCAAGCCGCCTTCGAGGCCGCGGTGGCGAAGCTGGCAGCCAAGGGCGTGCGCATCCTCAATGCCGCGAACGACGCCGAGGTCGCGGCGCTGGAAGCGGCGCTGCGCGAGATCGGGGAATGGTCCAACGATCTGCTGGCCTGGGAGGCACGCTGGCCGCTCCGCGCCTATCGCGCGCATGGCCCGCAGATGGTCGGCGCCCGCATCCAGGAGCTGCTGGGGCGCGCCGAGGGCATGACCGCGGCGACCTACCGTGCGGCGCTCGCGGCGCGCCAGGCGCTGCGCGACCGCGTGGCGGCCTTTGCCGGGCGCGCGGATGGCTTCCTGCTGCTCGCCGCGTCCGGGCCGGCCGTGCAGGACCATGGCTGGACCGGGTCCCGCAACTACCCGCTGCCCTGGACGATGGTCGGCGGCCCGGCCTTCGCCCTGCCGCTGCTGGCCGACCAGGACCTGCCGCTTGGCCTGCAGCTTGCAGGCTTTGCCGACCAGGATGCCGAGGCCTGCGCGGCCGCGGCCTTCATCCGCGACACGCTGCTGCCGCGCTGATTTTTCGTTGGGGGAAAACATGAAGATGCATCGCCGTCACCTGATCGCCGCCGTGCCGGCCCTGCTCGCCGCACCGGCAGTCCATGCCCAAGGCGCGGGCTTCCCGAACCGCTCCATCCGCCTGCTGGTCGGCTTCGCGCCGGGCGGCACGACGGATGTCGCCGCTCGGTTGCTGGCGCCGCGCCTGCAGACGCTGCTAGGCCAGCCTGTCGTGGTGGAAAACCGCGCCGGCGCGGGCAGCAACATCGCCACCGAAGCGGTCACCCGCGCGGCCCCGGATGGCTACACGCTGCTGATCGGCACGATCGGCGGGCTGGCGGTGAACCCGACGCTCTATGGCAACCTGCCCTTCGACCCGCAGACGGACCTGACGGCCATCAGCCGGGTGGCGATGATCCTGAACGTGCTGGCGGTGCCGGCCGACCGGCCCTGGCGCAACGTGGCGGAGCTGGTGGCGGCGGCGCGGCAGCGCCCGCTTTCCTTCGGCTCCTCCGGCGTCGGCGGCGCGGGGCATCTGGCGGGCGAGCAGTTCAACATGATCGGCGGCATGCGCAACACGCACATCCCCTATCGTGGCGGCGGGCCGCTGATCGCGGACCTCATCACCGGCCAGTTCGACTTCGCCTTCACGCCATCCTCAGGCGCGCG
>JBIKSZ010000149.1:0-9311 GCA_044348345.1 Roseomonas sp.
TGGTGAAGGAGAAGCAGCGCGGCTCCATCTGGAAGTTCAGCGCCGAGGCCAAGGTCGACGGCAAGGTGGTCGCCGAGGCCACCTATTCCGCGATGATCCTGGACAAGTAGCGCCCCTTTGGACCAGTCGCTCCCGGGGGTCTCCCCCGCCGCCATCATCGCCCCCGGCGCCATCGTCGCGCACGGCGCGCGCATCGCCGCCGGCTGCCGGATCGGGCCGGGCTGCATCATTGGCCCCGATTGCGTGCTCGACGAAGGCGTCGTGCTCGATGCGCATGTCGTGCTGGATGGGCATCTGCATCTCGGCGCCGGGGTGCGCGTCTTCCCCTTCGCCACCATCGGCCTGCCGCCGCAGGATTTGCGCTACAAGGGCGAGCCAACGCGTGTCATCATCGGCCCGCGCACGATCGTGCGCGAACATGCGACGATCCATCGCGGCAGCGTCAGCGGTGGCGGCATCACGCGCATCGGCGCCGATTGCCTGATCATGTGTGTCGCCCATGTCGGGCATGACTGCCAGCTCGGCGACGGGGTGATCCTGGTGAACAACGTGATGCTGGCCGGCCATGTCGAGATCGGCGACGCCGCCGTGATCCAGGGCGGCGCTGCCGTGCAGCAATTCGTGCGCATCGGCCGTATGGCGCTGGTGGCGGGCATGTCGGGGGTGGAGCGCAACGTGCTGCCCTTCGGCCGTGCCAAGGGCTACCGCGCGAAGCTGCACGGGCTCAACACCATCGCGCTGCGCCGCCGGGCCGGGCTCAGCAAGGAACAGGTGATGGTGCTGGCGCGCGCCGTGCACGACCTCTATCGCGGCGGCCGCCCCGAGGAGCAGATCGAGGTCATCGCCGCCGCCCACCCCGGCAATGCCCTTGTGGCCGAGTTGCTGGCCTTCGCGCGGGAGCGCGGGCGGCATGGCCTCTGCCCCTTCGGCCGCGCGGCCGAGGACGAGGACCAGGACGCCGCCTGAATGTCGGCCCCGGCCGAGCCGCTCGGGCTGATCGCGGGCGGCGGCACGATGCCGCTGCGCCTGGCCGATGCTGCGGCCAAGGCGGGGCGCCCGGTCGTTTGCATCCTGATCGAGGGCTTCGCCGACCCAGCCGATTACGCGCGTTTCCCGCATCAGGTGGTGCCGCTTGGGCGCATCGGGCGCATGCTGGAGGTGCTGCGGGGCCATCGCGCGCGGGACCTGGTCATGGCAGGCCGTGTCGCGCGGCCCTCGCTGCTGTCCTTCCGTTTCGACGCGGAGGGCGTGCGGCTCGTCGCGAAGCTCGGGCGGCGGGCGATCTTCGGTGGCGATGACGGGCTGCTCTCGGCCGTGTTGCGCGTGCTGCGGGAGGAAGGCTTCCGGCCGCTCGGCCCGCAGGAGCTGCTGGGGGAGCTGCTGGTGCCCGAGGGGCCGCTCACCGCGCGGATGCCGGATGCGGAGGCGCGCGCCGATATCGCCCGCGGCATCGCCGTGGCGCGGGCGCTCGGCGCAGCCGATGTCGGGCAGGGCTGCGTCGTGCAGCAGGGGCTCGTGCTGGGCGTCGAAGCGATCGAGGGAACCGATGCGCTGCTCGCGCGCTGCGCCGGCTTGCGCCGGGACGGGGCGGGCGGCGTGCTGGTGAAGCTGGTGAAGCCGCAGCAGGAGATCCGGGCGGACCTGCCGACGATCGGCCCCGAGACCGTGCGTGGCGCGGCTGCGGCTGGCTTGGCGGGCATCGCCATCGAGGCCCGCTCGGCCCAAGCCGGCACGCTGGTGGTGGACCGGGCAGAGACGGTGGCGGCGGCAGAGGCGGCGGGGCTGTTCCTGATCGCGATCCGCCCCGATCATTTTGTGGCGGCACAAGGAGAGACGCGATGACCGGCAGGTTCCTGCACACCATGCTCCGGGTCGGTGACCTGGATCGGAGCGTGGCCTTCTACACGCAGCTGCTGGGGATGAAGGAACTGCGCCGGCGCAACGTGCCGGATGGGAAGTACACCCTGGTCTTCCTCGGCTATGGCGAGGGCAACAAGGAAGGCCAGGCGGAGATCGAGCTGACCTACAATTACGGCGTCGAGACTTACGAGATCGGCACAGCCTTCGGCCATCTCGCGGTCGGCGTGCCGGATGTGAAGGCGGCCTGCGAGGCGGTGCGCGCCGGTGGCGGCAAGGTGACGCGAGAGGCCGGGCCGGTGAAGTTCGGCACCACCATCATCGCCTTTGTCGAAGACCCGGACGGCTACAAGATCGAGCTGATCGAGCGGATGTCGTGATCCCATGCCTCCCCCGCCTCGGCGGGGGAGGGCCTGGGCGACCCCGGCCTTACGAGAGCCGGTCCGACGGCCCGCTATTCGGGAAGCCGACGAAGATATAGCCGGTCGGTCGGACCGTCTTGATCCCGCCATCGCCATGGTCGCCGGAGATCTTCCGGCGCAGCTTGCGCACCACCGTATCCACGGCGCGGTCATCCGCTTTCCAGGGGCGGCGGAAGACAGCGAGCATCAGCTCCTGCCGGCTGATGGGCTCGCCACGCCGTTCCACCAGGATGCGCAGCAGCTCGAACTCCGCCGTGGTCAGCGGGCAGGTCCGCCCATCGGCGCGCCACAATTCTCGCCGCTCCAGCGAGAGCTGCCAGCCGGCGCCGGGCGGCTCGCGCTCCGCAGGGGCTGCGTGCCTTCCATGGCCCAGGACCCGCGCACGGCGCAGCAGCGCCCGGATGCGCGCCAGAAGCTCGCGCGGAGCGATCGACTTGCCTACCTCGTCATCCGCGCCGAGCTCGAGGTTGACGACACGCTCGAAGGGGTCGGCGGCGCCGCTGATGACGATGCAAGGCGTGTCGTGGCGCGCGCGCAGGGCGCGCAGCACATCGGTTGCTGTCGTCTCGCCCAGCCGCTGGTCGAGGATGATGAGGTCGGGCTCCGCCTCGGCCAGCTGCGCGTTGAAGCCACTGCGAGTCTGGGCGGTGCTCACGCTGAAGCCATAGGCCTCGAGGTAGCTGGAGAGCTGGGCGCAGTAGTCGGCATCATCATCCAGCAGCAGGATTTGTGGTGATCCGCCGTCGCCCCGCGTCATTGTTCTGTACCGGTCGCCACGATCATGCCTGTTACCCCCTTTGTCCCCGCGCCGCTCCCCGCGGGCATGGCCCCGAGGCTCGGCACCTGCGCTCCGCTGCAACCGCAGAGGCAGAAAATGGGAAACGCAGTAGTCAACACAGGATCGGAATCGCTCTCAGACCCGCCACCAACAAGAAGAGTTCAGTTCACACAATAGGAGTTTTGATGAGTGAAAATTACAAGAGACGCTCCCATGCGCACTCCGAGTGGCTGGGCTGCGCCACGGCCGGGGACCGGCCCGCGGCGCTCAGCCGGCGGTAGCCGGCGTTCAGCTTGGTCGCGGCAGGTGCCGCCGCGGGGTCAGCCCGCGGCGGACAGGATGCGCGTCACAGCCTCGCTGCGGCCGAGCACGGCGAGCACCGCATCGATCGGGGGGGAGGAGGTGCTGCCGGTCAGCGCGACGCGGAGCGGCTGGGCGACGGCCCCCATCTTCACGCCCTTCACATCGGCATAATCGCGGAGCCACTGTTCCAGCTCCTTCCGCTCCCACGGCGCATCGCCGAGGAACTGGGCGAGATCGGCGAGCAGCGCCTTCGCCTCGGACGTCAACAGCGCGGCGGCCTTCGCCTCCATCGCTGGCGTGCCGTCCTGCACGACAAACAGGGCCGCGCCCGCCAATTCCTCGAGCGTCTTCGCGCGTTCCTTGAGGTCGGGCATCAGCTGGCGCAGCCGCGCCCCGCCATCGGTGCCGAACAGCACGCCGCGCTTCGCGAAACGCTCCAGCACCTCGCGCGTCAGGCGCTCATCATCGGCTGCGCGCAGCCAGACGCCGTTGAAATGCGTGAGCTTCGCATAATCCATCCGCGCCGCGGCGCGGCCGACATCGGCGATGTCGAAGATCTTCGTCACGTCTTCGCGGGAGATGACCTCGGTGTCGCCATGGCCCCAGCCGAGGCGGAGCAGGTAGTTGCAGACCGCTTCCGGCAGGAAGCCCTGCTCCCGGAATTCCAGCGCGCCGACCGCGCCGTGGCGCTTCGACAGCTTCGCGCCATCGGCCCCGTGGATCAGCGGCACATGGGCGAAGTGCGGGCGCCGCCAGCCCATGGCGTCATAGACCATGCACTGCCGAAACGTGTTGGTCAGGTGGTCGTCGCCGCGGATGACATGGGTGATCTGCATGTCGTGGTCGTCCACCACCACCGCATGCAGATAGGTGGGCGTGCCGTCGGAGCGGAGGATGATCATGTCGTCCAGCTCGGTCGCCGCAACGCGCACCTCGCCTTGCACCAGGTCCTTCACCACCGTCTCGCCCTCGCGAGGGGCGATGATGCGGATGGCGGGCGGGACGGAGGGCGCCTTGGCCGGGTCGAGGCCGATCCACTTCGTGCCGTCGTATTTGAAGGGGCGCTTCTCGGCCTCCGCCGCCGCGCGCATCGCGGCGAGTTCATCCGGCGTGTCATAGGCGAGATAGGCCTTGCCCATCGCCAGCAGCGCGCGGGCGATCTCGGCATGGCGCGCCTCCTGCTTCGATTGGAAGACCGGCGGCTCGTCCGGCGAGAGGCCGAGCCAGTCGAGGCTTTCGATGATCTGGGCGACCGCTTCGGGCGTCGAGCGCTGCTTGTCCGTGTCCTCGATGCGCAGCAGGTACTGGCCGCCATGGCGCCGGGCGAAGAGGTAGTTGAACAGCGCCGTGCGCGCGCCGCCGATATGGAGGTAGCCGGTGGGCGAGGGGGCGAAGCGGGTGCGGACCGACATGGGGATTCCGGGCATCTGAGACGGAGGCGCTCCTTACAGCACCTGCGCCGCTTGCTGAACCGCCGCAGCGCCCCCGCATGAAAGCTTCTCCATCAGGTTGAACCGATAGTTATGTTAAACGATTATGGGTTGTGTGAGCCTGGTTCTGGCCCCGTCCGAGCGGCTGCTCCTTACGACCCGGATGCGGGCCGGGGTCGAGGCGGCGCTGGCGCGCCAGCATGGCCGCTTCGCGCCCTGGCTGGCGGTGGCACTGGGGGCGGGGATCCTGGTCTATTTCGCGCAGCCGGCCGAGCCGGGGCTCAGCGCGCTTTGGGCGGCGCTGCCGCTGGCGGTGCTTGGCGCCTGGGTGGCGCGGCGGGCGCGCGTCGCGGGCTGGCTGCTCGGGCTGCTGGCGGCGGGGCTGCTGGGTTTCGGGATCGCCGCCTGGCATGCGGCGCGGATGCCGCCGCCGCTCGACCTGCCGCGGGTCGCGGTTGCGGTCACGGGTACGGTGACGGAGGTGACGCTGCTGCCGGAGGGGCGGCGCGTCACGCTCGGCGATGCGCAGGTGAATGGCGGCGCGCCGCTACCGCGGAGCCTCCGCATCCGGCTGCGCGCCGATGATCCGGCGCGGCCGGCGCCCGGCGATACGCTGAGCCTGCGGGCCCAGCTCCGCCCCCCCGGCGCGCCAATCGCCCCAGGCGCCTGGGATTTCCAGCGAGCAGCCTTCTTCTCCGGCCTCGGTGCGTCCGGCACGGCGCTCGGCCCGGTGACGCTGATACCCGGCGCGGAGGTGCTGCCCGGCTTCGCGGGTCTGCGGCTCGGGCTGGAGGCGCGGGTGCAGGCGGCGATCCCGGGCGCGGCGGGGGCGGTGGCCGCGGCGCTGCTCACCGGCTCCCAGGCTGCGATCCCGCCGGCTGAGATCGCGGCGATGCGGGATTCGGGGCTGGCGCATCTGCTCTCCGTCTCGGGACTGCACATGGCGATCGTCATGGGCGCGGTCTTCGCGGTGCTGCGCCTGGCGCTGGCGCTGGTGCCCTGGGTGGCGCTGCGCGTGCCCGGCAAGGCCTGCGCGGCTTTGGGCGCGCTCACGGCGGGGGCGGGGTACATGCTGCTGACGGGGGCGCAGGTGCCGATGCAGCGCTGCCTGGTCATGGCCGCGCTGGTCACGCTCGGGCTGCTGGCCGGGCGGCGGGCGCTGACGGTGCGCACCCTGGCGGTGGCCGCGGCCGTGGTGCTGCTGGCGGCACCGTCGGAGTTGCTCGGCCCTTCCTTCCAGATGTCCTTCGCCGCGGTGCTGGCACTCGCCGCGGGGTATGAGGCGCTGCGCGGGCGGCTGGCGGGTCTGGTCCCGCGGGGGGGATCGCGGCGGCGCGCGCTGGTCTGGGGCTGCGGGCTGGTCCTGACCTCGGCGCTCGCCGCGCTCGCGACGGCCCCCTTTGGGCTCCACCATTTCGGCCGGCTGCAGGTCTATGGGGTGGTGGCGAATGCCGTCGCGGTGCCGCTGACCTCGGTCCTGGTGATGCCGGCGGGGATGGTCGCGCTGGTTCTCACGCCGCTTGGGCTGGAGGCACCGGCGCTCTGGGCCATGGGGGTGGGGGTCGAGGGCATCCTCGCCACCGCGCGGCTGGTGGCGGCCTGGCCGGAGGCCTCGCCGCTGCTGGACCCCTTGCCGGGCTGGTCGCTGCTCGTCGCCACCTTCGGCTTCTGCTGGCTGGCGCTCTGGCGCGGGGTGGTCCGGCTCGCTGGAGTGCCGGTGATGGCGGCCGCGCTGGCCGCGGGGGTGGCGGCCTCGCCGCCCGATATGCTGGTCTCCGCCGATGGCAGGCTGATCGCGCTGCGCACGGGGCAGGGCGTCTTCCTACAGGAGCAGCCTGGGGCGACCCCCTTCGCCCGCGCGGCGCTGCTACGCCAGTTGGGCGCGGCGGAGGCCCTTCCGCTGCCCGGCGAAGGCCACGCGGCGGGCGGGGCGATCGCTTGCGACCGTGCTGCCTGCCGCTTCCGTCCCAGGCCGGATGCGCCCATGGCCGTGCTGCTGCGCTCCGCGCCGGCGCCGCGCGGCCAGCGCTTCCCCGACCCGCCAGCGCCAGAGGCGGTGCGTGCGGCCTGTGCCGAGGCCGCGCTGCTGGTCTCGGCCGAGCCGATCCGCCCGCGCTGCCCCACTGCCGTGGCCGTGGATCGCTTCACCGTCTGGCGCGCCGGCGCGCAGGCGATCCGGCTGGGCGCGTCGGGGGTGGAGGTGTTCTCGGACCGTGCTGCGCGGGGGGACCGCCCTTGGGTCCCACCGCCGCCCTTGCCAGGCCGGCCAGAGCCGCTGCCCCTGGCCCCGCAGGCGCCTTAAGGCGCCCTGTGACGGCTCAGTACTTGCGCAGAAGCCCGACGAGCTTGCCCTGCACCCGCACCCGGTCGGGGCCGAAGATCCGGGTCTCATAGGCGCGGTTGGCCGGTTCGAGCGCGACCGAATGGCCGCGGCGGCGCAGGCGCTTCAGCGTCACTTCCTGCTCATCCACCAGGGCGACGACGATGGCGCCGTTCTCTGCCGTGTCGCCGCGGCGGATGACCACCGTGTCGCCATCGAGGATGCCGGCCTCCATCATCGAATCGCCGGCGACTTCAAGGGCATAGTGTTCGCCATTGGCGAGCATCGCGGCCGGCACCTCGACCGAGGCACCGGAATCGCGCAGCGCCTCGATCGGCAGGCCGGCGGCGATGCGGCCATAAAGCGGCAGATGGACCGCCGGGGCCTCGTTGGCCGCTTTCGGCACACCGGACAAATTCGGCGCGAAATTCCCGCGGATGACGTTCGGCGCGAAGGCCGGTGCCTCGGGCTGGGCTGCCGCCTGGGCGACGGCGCCCTGGCGCGGGGCCAGGGCGTCGGGCAGGCGGATCACCTCCAGCGCGCGCGCCCGGTGCGCCCGGCGCTTCAGGAAGCCGCGCTCCTCCAGCGCCGTGATCAGCCGGTGGATGCCGGATTTGGACTTGAGGCGCAGCGCTTCCTTCATCTCCTCGAAGGAAGGCGAGAAGCCGGTGTCACGCAGGTGCCGGTCGATGAACATCAGCAACTCGTGCTGCTTCCGCGTGAGCATGGCCCCTCCAGAACCGCAGGACCCGGCCGTGCCGGACCCGTTGTCCCACCGGCCCGCCGGCATCGGCGAACAAAGCGGGAATCGCTGTGCGTGTTCTAGGTAGGTTCTCCGCGTCGCGTCAAATCTTTTCCACAGGCCAGACGTGGCGCCCCGTTCAAATTCCGAATTGCCCCAGCGGGATAGCCTCCACCTCCGCGCCTTCGGGCAGGGCCGGGGCGAAGGGTGGGCGGAGAATCAGCGCCTCGGCGCGGGCCAGCGTCGCCAGCATGGAACTGTCCTGCACGGGGAAGGGGGTGGCCACCGGCCGCCCGTCGCGATCAGTGCCGAGCGAGGCGCGCAGATGGTCGAATCGCTTGTCGTTCTCGGCGAGCGGCGCGCCGGCGCGCACCAGCATCGCCGGTGGCGGCCCGCCGGGCAGGCCCGACATCACGGCGATGGCCGGCACCAGGAACTGCACCCCGCAGACCAGCGCCGAGACCGGGTTGCCCGGCAGGCCGAGCACCGGCGTCTGCCCCAGCCGGCCCCAGATCAGCGGCTTGCCCGGCCGCATCGCGATCTTCCAGAAATCAAGCGCGAAGCCTTCCGGGCCCAGCGCCTTCTGCACCAGGTCATGTTCGCCGACGCTCGCCCCGCCGGTGGTCACCAGCATGTCGCAGCCCCGCGCGGCGCTGGCGGCCGCAGCGATGGCGTCGCGGTCATCGGGGGCGATGGGCAGCACCATCGGGTCGCCCCCCGCGGCGCGGACCAGCGCGGCCAGCGCATGCGCGTTGGAGGAGACGATGCCCCCCGGCGGGATCGGATCCCCGGGGAGTGCGATCTCATCCCCCGTCGCCAGGATGCCGATGCGCGGGCGGCGATGGACCGTGACCCAGGCGTGGTTGCCCGCGGCCGCGAGGCCGACATCACGTGCGGTGAGCTTCCGGCCCGCCGGCAGCAGCGTCTCGCCCGCGGCGAAGTCGAGGCCCTGGCGGCGGATCCAGCGGCCGGGCTTGACCGTCTCCTGCACGGTGACGGTGCCGGCCTCCTCGGTCGCGTCTTCCTGCAGGAGGATGGCGTCAGCGCCGGCGGGGACGAAGCCGCCGGTGAAGATGCGCACGGCCTCGCCCGGGCCGACGCCCCCGGCGAAGGGGTGCCCTGCCGGGGCTGCGCCGGTGACGCGAAGCCGCGCGCCCGCCACGGCATCCGCAGCCCGCACCGCATAGCCATCCATGGCCGAAACATCGGCCGGCGGCTGGGTGAGGCGGGCGAGCACCGGGCTTGCCAGCACCCGGTTCCAGGCCTCGGCGAGCGCGATGGTCTCGGCGGCGGTCGGTGCGAGCGCGGCCAGGATGCGCGCGCGGGCTTCTTCCAGCGCGAGCATCACTCCGCCTCGTAAGTGCCGGATTTGCCGCCCGATTTATGCACCAGACGCACCGCTTCGATCCGCATGCCCCGGTCGGCGGCCTTGCACATGTCGTAGAGGGTCAGCGCGGCG
>JBIKSZ010000372.1:0-2785 GCA_044348345.1 Roseomonas sp.
CGAACGAGCTTCATAGGCGACCAGGCCGCGCCCTAGCAGGGTCCGCACCACGGTGAGCGTGGTCGACTTCGGCGCCCCGATGGCGTTGGCCAGTTCGCTCAGCGTCATCTCGCGTTCCTGCGCCACCAGCAGGTCGAGGATGTCGATGCAACGCTCGACGGACCGAACGCCTTCCGGCGCAAGCCCGTGATCCTGCATGGGCGGTGGGGCCTTGCGGGCCATCACCCGGCGTCGGGCATCGGCAGGCGCGCCAGTCGCGCCATGTACTGGC
The DNA here is from genome assembly GCA_044348345.1 of Roseomonas sp. GTDB lineage: Bacteria > Pseudomonadota > Alphaproteobacteria > Acetobacterales > Acetobacteraceae > Falsiroseomonas. The sequence continues at coordinate 272 of JBIKSZ010000372.1, forward strand.
AGCCGTAGATGTCGTTGTCGTCCTCTCCGCCTGATGGGATCGGGCGCGGGAACGATATCTTGATCGCCAGCACGTCCGGCACGAGAAACACTTTCACCATGGCCGGATCGACACCATAGAGCCTTGCCACGCGCCCGGGCTCCAGCAGGCCGGAATGCCGTGCTCGATCGAAGGACGCCATGTCGTTGAACAACAGGTCCATGGTCAGCATGAACGGACCGGCATTCTTCGAACGCAACAGCTTCGTGCAATCACCCAACCGCATGGAACTGCACCTCCTCGACCGGTAGCGGCCCGATGGCGGCAAAGGGCGCCAGCGGGTCGTCGATGCGGACCAGATGATTTGCCGACCAGCGATAGACCGGTCCGCCATCGAAGGCGGCCGGCGAGAAGGGGATGGCGAGGTTGCTGACGAAGCCCTGCCAGCCGGCAACCGGATGATGCAGGGCGGTGTGGCTGGCGATCATGACGGCAGCACGCGCGGTGGCCTGGTCGGCCGCGACCATCTCGAAGATCAAGCCCACCTGATCGGTGGCGCCGGGGTCGAAGCTGGCCTGGGCCGAGCCATAGCGGCGGATGGTGAACTGGAAGTCGCCGGCGCGAAGCCCCAGGCTTTCAGCGCATTTGCGGCGTATCTCGGCCTCGCAGCCGGTGATGAAGCTGTCGAGGTCGTCCAGCAGGATCGGATCGCTGATGCCCGCGATGACGATGGAGCGGAAACCATCAAGCCGGCTGCCCTCGACGCGCACCTCATACTGCGGCGCCGGCACGAAGCGCGAGCCGGATACGCGCACCTTGCCGCCCGGCACTTCCGCGAACACAGCCTTCGACAGGTCGATCATGCCGCCTGGCTCGTGGATCTCGTAGGGATCGGCGTTCTCGTAGTAGCCATGCGCCAGCACGCTCAGGCGGCTGCACGCCATCTTCGGGTTGGGCACGGCGATGGTAAAGCTGTCGGCGTCGAAGGTCGCCATGATGCAGTCGGGATGGATGCGGTGGATGGCCGGCGCCGCGCCGCATTCCAGGATCTTCCCCGCATGCCAGGCCAGGTTGGCGGGAACGCCAGCGTGCAGGCCGAGCGCCGCGAAGACGGCCGCGTCGCTGGCGCGACCGCACAGCACGACATCTGCGCCCGCCGCCAGCGCGCGCAGGATTGGCTCCGGTCCCATCTGGGCGACGAAGCGGACCGATCCATGGATCGCGTCGCGGGTCAGTGGCGGCAGACCAGCCATCGGCCGCACGCGTCCCTGATCCTGCGCCGTTGCCAGCCAGTGATGCGGAACTTCCCCGCTGATGACCGCCAGCCTGAAAGAAAGGCCGCGCTCAGCCGCGATCGCCTTGACCATGGACACCGCCTCCGCCAACTGCCGGTCGGCGCCGGCATTGATGGCGGAGCCGACAACGACGGGAATGCCGGCCTCGCGGCCGACGCGGATCATCAGGTCGAGGTCGCGCTTGAGCGCGATGCCCGAACGCGACAATTCACCGGTGCCGAGGAAGCGCGGGCCGGGGTCGGAGGAGCCGGCGTCGCAGCCGATGGCGACGGCGCCGCGCGCCACGGCTTCCCGGAGCGATTGCTCCAGGAAGCCGGTGCCCAGCATGCCCGTGGCGGCGACGATGGAGACAGGGCGGGTGCTCATATCAGCGCCAATCGGGGCCGTGTTCGAAAGAGGCATGGTGATCGATCCACCAGCGGGCGATCTCGTTCCGCCGCGCGAACCAGACATCGCCGCGCTGCTGGGCGTATTCGATGAACTGCTTGAGCGCGGAGGCGCGCCCGGCCTGGCCGATCCAGCGCGGGTGCAGGCCGATGGACATCATCTTGGGGTGGGTCGCGCCTTCCTCCCAAAGGTAGTCGAAGGCGCGGCGCATCAGGGCGAAGAAATCATCCGGGCCGCCGAACTGGCCGCTCTGATACCGGCCGTCATTGTAGATCATGCTGTAGGGCAGAACGAGGTGCTTCCTGCCCTTGACCTCGGTGAAGTAGGGCAGATCGTCATTGTAGGCGTCGCTGTCGTACAGGAAGCCTTCCTCCACCAGCAGCTCCCGCGTGTTCAGGCTGGCGCCGTAGCGGCTGTACCAGCCATCCGGGCGCTGGCCGGTGACCTCTTTGAACAGGTCGATCGCCCAGAGGATCTTCTCCCGTTCCTCTTCGCGCGACATCGTCCACTGCTCGCTCCAGCGCCAGCCATGCGAGCATATCTCGTGGCCTGACTCGACCATCCAGTCGGCAGCCTCGCGATTGATCTTGAGCGCCACGGCCGCGGCGAAGGCGGTGCACTTCACACCGAGATCGTCGAACATGCGCAGCAGGCGGAACACGCCGACGCGGCTGCCGTACTCGAAGATGGATTCGGTGGCCAGGTTGCGTACGCCGGCGGGAAAGACGCGGCTATTCTCGCCGCTGGCGTCGTTGACCTTGTCGCCCGCGGGGTAGGAGCGTTCGCTGCCTTCCTCGTAGTTCAGGCACAGGCTGATGGCTACGCGGGCACCGTTCGGCCAGCGAACCTTCGG
>JBIKSZ010000373.1:0-2784 GCA_044348345.1 Roseomonas sp.
TGAGCGCGCCAATTGGTCGAGAAGGAGACGCGGTCGAGGCTCTGCGCCACGCCGACCCGCGCACCCGGCACGGCGGCGAGTACGAAGCCCGCCGCACCGGCGAGCAGGCTGCGGCGCTCGATGCGGTAGCGCGTGCGCCCGGGCGCGCCGTGATCCATCACGCTGTCCTTGCTGGCCATGGTCGTGGTCCCTCCATCCGTCACAGGGTCGGAGCAGCCAAGCTGCGCTCAGCCCGGGGATCAGCCCCCGCTGGCACAGGCCCCTATGTTGCCAATGGCGAGCAAGGGCCATGCCACGTGGAACCGCCAGCGAATGGCGGCTGCCGCGCTGGGGCACGGCATAGCCCAAGGCCGATCTGACGCGAAAGTGGGCAATTGCGTAAAAAACCGTACACGCGGCGGGCTCCGCCGCCGCGCCGGGCTGGCCTGCGTCCTCAGCGGACGCTCAGAACGCCAGTTGCACCTTCATGGCGCGCCGCCGGTCGGAGGCCAGGTCGAAGGCCCGGACTGCCTCTGCCGCAGGCACCACCTCGGTCAGCATCGGCGTGGGATCGAGCCGGCCCGCGGCCAAGACCTCCACCGCATGGGCGAATTCCGCGTGGAAGCGGAAAGTACCGACCAGCCGCGCCTCGCGCGCGACCAAGGCCGAGAGCGGTACAGCTGCCTCCCCGCCGACGCCAACCTGCACCACCGTCCCGCCCGGGCGGATCGCGGCCAGCGCGCCCACCAGCGCGGCGCCCGCCCCCGAGGCCTCGAAGGCCACGTCGAAATGCCCCTTCCCCGCCGTATAGGCTGCGAGTGCCTCGGGCTCGGCCTGCAAGGCATGGGTGCGGTCCGCGCCCATGGCGCGCGCAATGCCGAGCGGTTCCGCGACGAGGTCGGTCGCCACGATCTCCCGCGCGCCGGCCAGCCGCGCCACGGCGACGCAGAGCACGCCGATCGGGCCCGCCCCCGTCACCAGCACCCGCGCGCCAAGCAGCGACCCGGCCTGGGCGGCGGCATGCAGGCAGACGGAAAGCGGCTCGGCGAAGGCCGCGCGCTCCACCGAAAGCCCGGGCGGCAGCTTCACCGCTCGCGTGGCCTCGCAGGTGAAGGCGCGGCGGAAGGCGCCCTGGACATGGGGCATGCGCATGGCGCTGCCGAGGAAGCGCATCTCCGTACAGTGGATCGGCCGGCCGGCCAGGCATTGCGCACAGCCGCCGCAGGGCAGGCTGGGGTTCACAGCCACGTCATCGCCTGGCGCGACATGGGTGACGCCGGGTCCGATGGCCTCCACCGTGCCGGCGGCCTCATGGCCGAGCACCATGGGCTCTCTCACCCGCACCGTGCCGAAGCCGCCCGCATGGTAGTAATGCAGGTCGGAGCCGCAGATGCCGCCGCGGCCGATGCGGATGCGCACCTCGCCGGGGCCGGGATCGGGCGCCGCATGCGCCTCGACCCGCAGGTCGTGCGCGGCGTGGATGACGACGGCCGTCATGCGACGGGCGTCAGCAGCGGGCGGCCATCCATCTGCGCCTCCAGGTTATCGCGCATCAGCCGGCCCATATCCTTGCGCGTCTCGACCGTGCCGGAGGCCGCATGCGGCTGCAGCACGACATTGTCGAAGCTAAGGAAAGCCGGGTCGATGTCCGGCTCGTTCAGGAACACGTCGAGCCCCGCCGCGCCGATCCGCCCGGCGCGGAGCGCGTCCAGCAACGCCGCTTCGTCCACCACCGTCCCGCGGGAGACATTGCAGAAGATGGCGCCGGGCTGCAGCGCCTCGATTGCGGCGCGGTCCACCAGCCCCTTCGTCGCCGGGCCGCCGGCAGCCGAGACCATCAGCACATCCACATGCGGCGCGAGCGCCGCGGGCGTCGGGTACCACTCATAAGGCACGTCCTTCCGCTGCCGCGCGCTATAGGCGATGGGCATGCCGAAGGCCGCCGCGCGGCGGGCGATGGCGCTGCCGATGCGCCCGAGCCCGACAATGCCAAGCCGCTTGCCCCAGACGCGCGTGGTCAGCGGCATGGAGCCCTTCGTCTTCCAGGACCCGTCCCGCACCCAGGCATCGCCCGCCGGGATGCGGCGCGCCGCGGCCAGTAGCAGGCCAATCGCCATGTCAGCGACTTCCTCGGTCAGCACATCGGGGGTGTTGGTCACGCGGATGCCGCGCGCCTTGGCCGCCGGGACATCGATCAGGTCATAGCCGACGCCGTAGCAGGCGATGATCTCCGTGCGCGGCAGGGCATCCATCATCGCCGCATCCGCACCGACCTCGCCCTTGGTGCAGATGGCGCGGATGGTCTCGCGCCCGCGCGCCAGCATGCCGGCCTTGTCTTCCGCGGCGTAGTAGAGATGAACATCGAAGCGCTCGGTCAGCGCCTCGATATCCCAGGCCGGCAATTCGCCGACGACGAGAAGGCCGGGCTTCATCGTTGCATGCCCTCAAACGCCGGGCGCCGGCTCCGCCGGCTTGGCTTCGCCGGACCACCGGCGGCCGCCATTCGGCGGCTCGGCCCGCTGCGCGGGCCGCCTGCGACGCGCATTCTCATCGGGCGATACTCCCCCCCAGCTCATCCTCGACATGGGCGCGGATGATCTCGTCGAAGGTCTTTTCCGCGACGAAGCCGAGTTGCTCCGCGCGGCGCGCGTCGAAGCGGCGCGGCCAGCCGGAGATGATGCGCCAGACCGTCTCATCCGGCTCACGCCGGATGAGCGCCACCGCCTTGTCGCCCGCGACGCGGCGCAACGCCTCGATCTGCTCGGCGACGGTCGCGGCGAGGCCCGGCATGGTGAGGCTCCGCCG
>JBIKSZ010000150.1:0-9280 GCA_044348345.1 Roseomonas sp.
TAGAACCGTGCGGCCAGCCTGTCACGCCAGCCGGCGCAGCGCGGCCAGGAAGCGGGCCGCGGCGACCTCTGGCGGCCAGGGCGCCCAGGGGGTGCCGCCGAACTCGGCCAGCAGCGGGTCGGTTTCCGTCACGGCGGCCCGGATGCCAAGCGTCGTGCGGACCTCCGCACGCGACCAGCCGGCGACATGCACCGCCTCGGCAGCCGCGATCGCGACGTCGAGCTTCTTGTGGAGCTTGCGCTCCGCCTCATTCCAGGCGGGCAGCGCATAGCGTGCCGCGATCGCCGCCCCGAGGGAGTGCTGCAACTGCCGAAACCCCTCGCCGAGGAAGGGTTTGAGCGGCGAGATGCAGTCGAAATTGATGAGCCCCTCCTCCGCGTCATGCAGCAATTCACGGCGGAGCGCGGCGCGGCCGGCCGCCGGCTTCGCCGCCCGGCGCAGCGCCAGCACCGCCAGCGAATGCTGCGCGACCGAGAGCGGCAGGGGCCAGGTGGAATGGCCGCCCCAGCGGAAGGTGCGCGACAGGCCGATGGCCAGATCCTCATCCGTCCAGTCGAAGGGGGTCGGCGCCAACAGGTCGAGCCAGCGGCCCGATGGCAATCTCACCCAGGCCCGTGCCGCCCCCATCTGCGCCCCTCGCCGAAAGGGCGCCACACTACGCCGGTGCGGCCGCGAAGGCAGCCATCGCGCTCCAACCCGCCGACCGGGCATTCGCCGCTGCCTTGGCCTACCCGATCCTCCGCCGTTGTCGCCGGTCAGCGTCAGCCCGGCGGACAGATGCCGAGGGGCGGCGCTTGCGCAACGCGCGCAGTCGGGCATTGTGGTCGCATCACGGATTTCGTGACTATATCGCGATGAAATTCCTGCACACGGCCGATTGGCATCTCGGCAAAAGCCTCGGCGGCGCGTCCTTTCTGCCCGACCAAGCCGACCTGCTGCGCCGGCAGTTCCTGCGCATGGTAGAGGAAACGCGTCCCGACGCGGTGCTGATCGCCGGCGACGTCTTCGATCGCGCAGTTCCCCCGGTTGAGGCGGTCGAACTGCTCGACACGCTCCTCGCCGAGATCGTGCTGCGGCTCGAAACCCGCGTGGTGCTGATCCCCGGCAACCACGACGCCGCCGATCGCCTTGCCTTCGGCGCCGCCGTGATGCGCCACCAGGGCCTGCATATCGAGGCGCGCTGCCTCGGCGGACCGCTCACGCTGCATGACGAGCACGGGCCGGTCACGCTCTTCGCCAGCGGCTATGCCTCGCCGGCGCTGATGGGGACGATCCTCGCCGCCGCGACGGAGATCGCCGATCACGATGCCGGCTTCGGCCTGCTCTGCGACGCCCTACGCCGCGACCTGCCGCAGGGCTCTCGCAGCCTGCTCGTCGCGCACGCCTTCGTCGCCGGTGGCGAGGAGAGCGACAGCGAGCGGCTGTTGCAGGTCGGCGGCGCCAAGGCGGTCTCAGCCGCGCGCTTCGCCGGCTTCGATTACGTGGCACTCGGCCATCTGCACCGCCCCCAGACGCTGGGCGACGGCCGTATCCGCTACAGCGGATCGCCCATCGCCTATTCCTTCGCCGAGGCCGGCCACGCCAAATCCGCCACACTGGTGGAGATGGACGCCACCGGCGCCGTGCGGATCGAGGCGCTGCCCTTCGATCCGCCCCGCGCGCTGCGCACGCTGGAAGGCACGCTCGATGCCGTGCTGGCGCAAGCGAACCGGGCCTGGTCCGGCGACTGGTTCCGCATCCGCCTGACCGATCCGGTGCCGGTCTGGGGGGCGATGGAACGGTTGCGCGCGGACTTCGGCACGGTCCTGGACCTCTCCTTCGCACGCCACGACCTGCTCGACCTGCCCGGCGAGACCGCCGGCAGGACCGGCGACGATCCGCTCGACCTGCTCGACGCCTTCTTCGCGGCCATGCGCGGTGCCGCCATGACGGCCGAGGCGCGCGAGGTCGCGCGGCTGGCGATCGAGGCAGCGCGGGCGGAGGAAGCCTGATGCGCCCGTCCCGCCTGCGGCTTTCGGCCTTTGGCGCCTATGCCGGGGAGCTCACGCTGGACTTCGATGCAGCGCTGCGCGGCCACCGGCTTTTTCTCATCCACGGGCCGACCGGCGCGGGCAAGACGACCGTGCTGGACGGGCTCTGCTACGCGCTCTTCGGCCAGTCGAGCGGCGAGGAACGGCAGGCGGCGCATCTGCGCAGCCATCTCGCGGACCCTACGACGCGCACCGAAGCCGAGCTGATCTTCGTGCTCGGTGCTGCACGCTTCCGCATTCTCCGACAGGCCGAATGGCTGCGCCCCGCGCGGCGCGGGGGCGGCATGGCGAAGGAGGCGGGGAACGTCCTGCTCTGGCGCCTGGAGCCGAGCGGCGAGAGGTTGATCGCGGAGGGCGAGCGCGATGTGGCCCCGCAGGTCGAAGCGCTGCTCGGCTACAAGGCCGCCGAGTTTCGCCAGGTCGTACTGCTGCCGCAGGGCCGCTTCCGCGAGCTGCTGACGGTGGACCGCGGCAAGCGCCAGGAGATCCTCTCGCGCCTGTTCCGCACTGCCCTCTATCGCCGCGTAACGGAGCAGCTGTTGGCCGGAGCGAAGCAGGCAGAGGGCGAGCTGAAGCGCCTCGAGGAACGGCGGAGGACGCTGCTCGACCAGGCGGAGGCGACGGACGTCGAGGCGGCGCGCGCGGCGCGCGAGGCGCTTGCGCAGGAACTGGCCGGCGCCGAGTCCGCCCGCGACGCCGCGGCGCTCACCGCGCAGGCGGCGCGGCGCGAGGCGCAGGCGGGCGAGCGGGATGCCGCGTTGCTGAAGGAACTGACGGAGGCCGAGGCGGAAGTCTCGGCGCTCCGCGCGCGGGACGCCGATCTCGAGGCCGACAAGGCGCGGCTCGCGGCCGCACGGCGCGCCAACCGGCTTCGTGGCTTGCATGCCGAGGCGGTCGCGCGACAGGCCGCAGCGGTGCGGGCGCAGGGCGCGCTCGACAAGGCCGAGGAGGCGGCGCGGAAGGCCGAGGAGGCGCTCGGCCGCGCGCGCGACGCGCTCGCTGACGTCGCCGCACGGCAGGCCGCGCGCGAGCAGGCGCAGCACGACGCCGCGCGGCTCGACGCGCTGGCCGGGCGGGCCGGCGAGGCCGAGCAGGCCGCCCGGCTCGCCACCGCCGCCGCCGACAAGGCCAGGGCGGCCGAGACGGCCCTCGCCCGCGCCGCGCAGCAGGCCGGGCAGGCCGGGCAGGCCGCGCGCGAGGCCGAGGCAACCCACGCCGCGAGCGCGGCGGTCGCCGCCCAACTCGAAAGGCACCGCCTGACAGTGGAGCAGTCGCAGCGCCTGCTCCGTGACCGCGAGGCGCTGCGGAAAGCGCGGACCAAGGTAGACGCGCTTGCCGGGAAGCTGGCCAGGCAGGAAGCGGACGGGCATGCCGCCGCGACACGCCTAGCCGCCGCGGAAGCGGCGGAGCGCGAGGCCGAGGCGCTGATCGCGCGCGACCAGGCGGCGCATCTGGCGACCGCGCTGGCCGACGGCTCGCCCTGCCCGGTCTGCGGCGCGCCGCACCACCCCTCGCCGGCGCGCCCGGTGGACGGCGCGCTGCCCGCGCTGCCGCCCCTGCGCGAGGCGACCCGGGAGGCCCGCGAGGCGCTCGCGCTGTATCGCCAGGACTTCGCCGTCACCCGCGGCGACCTCCGCGGCGCCGAGGAGGAGCGCGACCGCCTCCTCGCCGAGGTGGACGAGGCCGCGCCGCCGCCAGACATCGAGGCGCTGACCGCCGCGCAGGAGGTGGCGCAGGCCGCCGCCGATGCCCTGCCGGAGCTCGCGCGCCGCCGCGACGCGGCGCGGCACGCCGCGGAAGAATGCGCGACGCAGCACGAGGCAGCGCGGAGCGCGGCGGCAACGGCTCGCGCCGAGGCGGAGGGCAAGGCGCAGGCGCGCGACGCGCTGCTGGCCGCGCTCCCCGGCGACATCGCGGAAGCCGCCACGCTGGCCGCGCAGGCCGAAGCCGCTGCGGCACGCGCGAAGCGGATCGCCGACACGCTGGACCGCGACCGCAAGGCGGAAACCGAAGCGACGACGCTGGCCGCAACCAGCGGCAGCCGGGCCGAGACAGCGCGCCGCGATGCGGCCGACCGGCAGGACGAGGCTGCCAAAGCGGAAGCCGCCCTGCTCGAAGCCTGCATCGCCGCCGGCTTCGCGACGCGGGAGGCCTTCGCCGTCGCGCTGCTGGACGAGACCGCGGAAGCGGCGCTGGCCCGATCAGTGGAGGACGGCGATGCAAAGCGCAGCGCCGCTGCGGCGCGCGCCGAGGCGGCGCGCCGGGCGGCCAAGGATCTCGTCACGCCGGACATCGTTGCGCTGCAAGCCGCCCGGGACAGGGCCGAGGCGGCAGAGCGCGATGCGACCGACGCGGCCGGCGCGCTGCGCGAGCGCCTGGCCGCGCGCGATACGCTGCTCGCCGACATCGCCGCCGTCGATGGGGCACATACCTCGGCTGAAGCGGACTGGTCGCGACGCCAGGACCTCGCGGATCTCGCGGCGGGCAAGAGCACGCGCCAGCGTCTCGACCTCGAGGGCTTCGTGCTGCGCAGCCTGCTGGACGAGGCGCTGGCCGCCGCCAACCGCCGCCTGCGCACGATGCTCGGCGGCCGCTACAGCGTCCGCCGCGTGGAGGAGCCGGAGCGGAAGAACGCGGCGATCGGGCTCGATATCGAGGTGCTGGACGCCCATACCGGCGAGGCACGGCCGGCCGGCACGCTCTCGGGCGGCGAGGGCTTCTGCGCCGCGCTGGCCCTGGCGCTCGGCCTGTCGGATACGGTGCAGGCCCATGCGGGCGCGCGCCGGATCGATGCGCTCTTCGTAGATGAGGGCTTCGGCACGCTCGACCCCGAGGCGCTGGAGACGGCGCTGGCGGTGCTGTCGGAGCTGCAGGCCGGCGACCGCCTGGTCGGCGTGATCAGCCATGTGCCGGAACTCCGCACGCGGATTCCTGCACGCCTTGAGGTGACCCCAGGACCTCGGGGCAGCAGTGCGGCCTTCCGCTTCGGCTGACCTGCGCTATCCTCTGCGCCAGCAAGAGGAACCGCCGCCCATGGATGCCCGCACGCTGCCGCCCGTCATTCGCCTCGCGCCCGAGGATGGCGTCGTCATCGCTCGGATCGGCCTGCCGCCCGGTACGCCGGTGACGGACGGCGTCACGGTGGGTGACCGCCGCATCCCGCCCGGCCATAAGGTCGCCGTCCGGCCGCATGCGGTCGGCGAGCCCATCCGGCGCTACGGCCAGATCATCGGCTTCGCGACCGAGGCGATCGCGCCTGGCGAGTGGGTGCACACCCACAACTGCGCCATGGGCGATTTCAGCAAGGACTATGCCTGGGGCGTGGATGCGAAGCCGACGCCGCTGGTCACGCCGGCCGCGACCTTCATGGGCATCCGGCGCGCGGATGGGCGCGTGGCGACGCGCAACTACATCGGCATCGTCACCAGCGTGAACTGCTCGGCGCATGTCGCGGACCTGATTGCCGACGCATTCAAGCGCAATCCCTTCAGCGGCCATGACCCGCTGGCCGACTTCCCGAATGTGGATGGCGTCGTCGCACTCACCCACAAGACCGGTTGCGGCATGACGATGGGCGAGCCGCTCAGGCTGCTGCGCCGGACGCTCGCGGGCTTCGCGCGGCATGTGAATTTCAGCCATGTCATCGCCATCGGCCTCGGCTGCGAGGTGAACCAGCTCGGCCCGATGCTGGAGGAGCAGAAGCTCTCGGGCCGGCTGCGCAACATGGACATCCAGGAGATGGGCGGCACGCGGAAGACCGTGGAAGCCGGCATCGCCTTCGTGCGCGAAGTGCTGGCCGAAGCGAACCAGGTGAAGCGCGAACCGGTGCCGGCTTCCGAGCTGATTGTGGCACTGCAATGCGGCGGATCGGACGGGTATTCGGGCATCACCGCGAACCCGGCGCTCGGCGCGGCGTCAGACCTCATCGTGCGGCATGGCGGAACAGTGATCCTGTCGGAGACGCCAGAGACCTATGGCGCCGAGCACCTGCTGACGCGCCGCGCGACCTCGCGCGAAGTGGGCGAGAAGCTGGTCGCGAAGATGCGCTGGTGGGAGGAGTACACCGCGCGCGAAGGGGCCGAGATGAACGCCAACCCGTCTCCCGGCAACAAGGCGGGCGGGCTGACGACCATCCTGGAAAAGTCGCTCGGCGCCATGGCGAAGGCCGGCACGACGAACCTGACGGCAGTGTACGACTATGCCGAGCCGGTGACGGCCAAGGGCTTCGTCTTCATGGACACGCCGGGCTACGACCCGGTGGGGGCGACAGGCCAGGTGGCGGGTGGCGCGAACCTGATGTGCTTCACCACCGGCCGCGGCAGCGTGTTCGGGATGAAGCCCGCGCCGTCCCTCAAGCTCGCGACCAACTCGCCGATGTATGAGCGGATGAGCGAGGATATGGACGTGAACTGCGGCACGATCCTGACCGGGGAAGAGAGCGTCGCCGAATGCGGCGAGCGCATCTTCCAACTGATCCTGCGCGTCGCGTCCGGCGAACGCTCGAAGAGCGAAAGCTACGATTTCGGCGCGAGCGAGTTCGCGCCCTGGGTGTTGGGGGCGACGATGTGACGGGGAGGGCTCCGCCCTCCCCGGACCCCACCCGCCAGGAGGCTTAGCCTCCTGGACCTCGATCAGTTTAAACGCCGAAGGCGGAGGGGGCTTAGGCCCCCTCCGCCTTCGGCGTTGAACTCATGGGTTCCAAGGGGCCACTGCCCCTTGGCAGGGAGGGTCCGGGAGGGACGGCGTCCCTCCCGTCTCACGCGCGCCCTACGCCAACGGCGCGCGGTCCAGCAGGCTCAGCGTTTCGTTCACGCCGCGATAAGTCGCCTCGATCCCCGTGACGCCGCGCGCGGCCAGCCGCTGCGCGTGCATGGCGTGATAGGCCTCGGCCGCTTCGCGCGTGGCGAAGAGATAGACGCCACCCGCGCGGCCCGCCGCCGGCTCCTCAGTCCAGATCTTCCACAACAGGCCATGCTGGCCAGCGATATCCTCGGCCAGCGGCTTCAGCGCCTCGGTCCGCTCGGGACCAAAGGCGCTGTTCGGGAAGTCGAAGATCAGGACGGTGAGGTCCGACATCTCAGTCGGAGGCCACGAGCTTCTGCTTCTGCTCGCCCAGGCCCGCGATGCCAAGGCGCATCACCTGGCCGGCCTTGAGGAACACCGGCACCGGCTTCTTGCCGAGGCCAACGCCCGGCGGCGTGCCGGTGAAGATCACGTCGCCCGGGTTCAGCGTGATGCACTGGCTGACGTAGGACACGACCTGCTTCACGCCGAAGATCATGGTGCGCGTGGAGCCATCCTGCTGGCGCACGCCGTCCACGTCGCAGAACATGGCCAGGTTCTGCGGGTCGGGGATCTCGTCCTTCGTCACCAGCCACGGGCCGAGCGGCCCGAAGGTGTCGAAGCCCTTGCCCTTGTCCCAGGCGCCGCCGCGCTCGGCCTGCCATTCGCGCTCCGACACGTCGTTGCCGACGGCGTAGCCCGCGACGTGATCGAGGGCGTTCTCCTCGGACACATACTTGGCGCGCGTGCCGATGATGACGGCGAGCTCGACTTCCCAGTCGGTCTTGATGCTGTTGCGCGGGATGACGACGTCGTCATGCGGGCCCGACAGCGCGTTCAGCGACTTCAGGAAGACGATCGGCTCCTTCGGGATCGGCGCACCGGTCTCGGCCGCATGGTCGGCGTAGTTCAGGCCGATGCAGACCAGGTTCTTCATCCCCGTCACCGGTGAGCCGAGGCGCGGATTGCCGGTGACCGCAGGCAGCTTCGACGGATCGAGCGCCGCGATCTTCGCCAGGCTCGCGGGCGAAAGCACCGCGCCGGTGATGTCGGCGATGACGCCCGAGAGGTCGCGGATGGTGCCCGAGGCGTCGAGCATGCCGGGCTTTTCGGCGCCGGCCGGACCGTAGCGGAGGAGTTTCATCTGTCTGTCCCTTAGTCCTTCAGGAAGCGGGTCGAAGGGGCCGCGCGGCGGCCCCGGTGCCTCGGGGCGACCTTACAACATCCACCCGCCATCGATCACGATGGCCTGGCCGGTGACGAAGGCACTTTCGTCGCTGGCGAGATAGACGGCGAGTGCCGCCATCTCCTCCGCCGTGGCGAGCCGGCCCATCGCCTGGCGGGCAACGAAGGCCGCGCGCGCGGCATCCAGCCCGCCGGCATCGGCGGCGTTCGCGGCGATGCGCTCGCCAAGGCTCGGCGTGTCCACGGTGCCGGGGCAGATGGCGTTGCAGCGGATGCCGTCGCGCACGTATTCGGTTGCGATGGATTTGGTCAGGCCCAGCACGGCGGCCTTGGTGGTGCCATAGACGAAGCGGTTCGGCGCGCCCTTCAGGGATGAGCAGCCGCTGGACATATTCACGATCGCACCCCGCTTGCGCGCCAGCATCCCCGGCAGCAGCGCGCGCGTCATGCGCCACATGGACCGCACATTCAGCTCAAAGGCGAAGTCCCATTCGGCATCGGTCGCGGTCAGGATCGTGTTCTGGTGCACGAAGCCCGCGCAGTTGAACAGGATGTCCACCGCGCCGGCTTCCTTCGCCGCCGCCTCGATGGCCGCGGCGTCCAGCATATCGAGCACGCGGGTGGTGAGGCCGGGCGCCTGGAGCGTGGCAAGCTTCGCCTCGTCCTTGTCGGTGGCGATGACCGCAGCACCCTCGGCGGCGAAGGCGAGCGCGGTGGCTCGCCCGATGCCTTGCGCGGCGGCAGTGACGAAGGCGCGTTTGCCCGCGAGACGTCCGGCCATGATCGTTTCCCCCAAGGTGATTGTTGGGGGGTGAGGTGTGGCCCTCACCCCGACCCTCTCCCGCAAGCGGGAGAGGAAGATGCGGTCAATGATTGTGGCGCGATTCGCCGCGCGTCTCGAGGATGTTGAGATAGAGCGTCGCGGGTTCGAGGCAGGCGCCGGTGCCGAGCTGGCCCACACTGTTGCGGTAGATCTCTTCCCACGGCGTCTTGTTCACCAGCTTCGGCGGGGTCCATGCCGCCTTGCGCGCGGCAAGCTCCGCTTCCGGGATCAGCACATCGACGCGGCGGGTCTTGAGGTCGATGCGGATGCGGTCGCCATGCTTCAGCAGCGCAAGCCCGCCGCCCACCGCTGCTTCCGGCGTGACATTCAGGATCGAAGGCGAGCCCGACGTGCCGGATTGCCGCCCATCGCCCATCGTCGGCAGCGCCTTGATGCCCTGTTTGATGAGCGCTGCAGGGGGTTGCATGTTCACCACCTCCGCGGACCCCGGATAGCCCAC
>JBIKSZ010000151.1:0-9250 GCA_044348345.1 Roseomonas sp.
CGGGTAAGGTGGAGATGTACCACGCCCCCGGTGGGCTTGGCGTGCGCGTGGATAGCGCGCTCTACAGCGGCTATGTCGTGCCGCCGCACTATGACAGCCTGGTGGCCAAGCTCGTCGTGCACGGCACGACGCGCGCCGAGGCGATCGCGCGGCTGCGACGGGCGCTGGACGAGATGGTGGTGAGCGGCATCCGCACCACGCTGCCGCTGCACCAGCGCATCGTCGAGGACCCCGAATTCCAGGCCGGCGACTACACCATCCACTGGCTGGAACGGTTCGTCGCGCGGGAGCGCGCGGAGTAAGGCGCGCCCCTCTCCCCCCAAAGGGGGGAGGTCCGACGCACTGCGTCGGACGCCGGAGTTGCGGCGGCCTGCCGCCGCTTACGCAGGCTGGTCGGGGTGAGGGGGGCAGCGCCGTCAACGCTCCACCCCTCCCCTCGCGCCACGCTGAACACCGCCGCCCTCGCAACCCGCCCCGCCCGCGCGCATAGTCCGCCCGTGAGCCGCCGCCAGTTCGACATCACGCCCGAACTCCTGCTCCGCGCCTATCGCGCGGGGCTGTTCCCCATGGCCGAAAGCCGGCAGGGGGAACGGCTTTACTGGCTCGATCCCGAACAACGCGGCGTGATCCCGCTGCACGGCTTCCACCTGCCGCGACGCCTGCTGCGCACTACCCTCGCGGGCGGCTTCCAGGTCACCGCGAACCGTGACTTCGCCGGCGTGATCGCCGCCTGCGCCGAACCGGCCGAGGGCCGGGAGGAAACCTGGATCAACGACGACATCGAACGGCTATTCGGCGCGCTGCACCGCATGGGCCACGCCCATTCGGTCGAGGTCTGGGCGGGCGCGCCGGAAGCGGGGCAATTGGCAGGCGGGCTCTATGGCGTCGCGATCGGCGGCGCCTTCTTCGGCGAGAGCATGTTCAGCCGCGCCACCGATGCGTCGAAGGTGGCGCTAGTGCATCTGGTCGCACGGCTGCGGATGTTCGGTTTCACCCTGCTCGATGCGCAGTTCCAAACCGCGCATCTGGCGCAATTCGGCTGCCACGAGGTGCCGCGCCAGGCCTATAAGCGCCAGCTTGCCGCGGCGCTGGAGCGCAACTGCGCCTGGCATGACGCCCCCGATCCCGCGCGGATCGAGGCCGAGATCCGCGCCCTGCGCCCAGCGGGCGGGGCCTGAGGCAGACTTCTATCGCCCGACCGGCCAGGGCCGCGCCGGGCTGGGCAGCGGGATGGCGCGGGGGTCGGCGCCGAAACGGTTCGGCCCGTCCTCGCCGCGGCTTACGGACCAGAACAGCAGCACCAGGATGCCGAGCAGAGGCACCAGCGCGATCAGCAGCCACCAGCCACTGCGCCCCACATCGTGCAGCCGCCGCACCCCGACCGCCAAGTTCGGCACCAGCAACAGCAGCGAGACGATGGCATTCAACGGCGAGGCAATGCCGAAGAACGCGGCATCCAGGATGCCCGCCACGCCATGCGCCAGCAGGTTGAACAGCCAGAAGAACCAGAATTCCGACCGCCGCGCGCGACCGCCGAAGGTCGCGTAGAGCGTGAGGCAGCGGCGGATCGCATCGGGGAAGGTCATCGGCGCAGCCGTCCCATCACGAGGCGCGGCACTCCAGCACGCGGATGTCATAGACCGGATGCTGCAGCATGTTCACGCCGGGCGCATTGGCGAACATCCAGCCGCGAAACACCGACGCGCCATTCGCCGGTGGGCGGCTATCGGCAATCTCGAGCCAGGCCGCCGCATCCGGCACTTCATCGGCCGGGCGGGCGTGGCAGGCGCGCACCGTCAGCGTCAGCGTGCCGAAGGTCGCGGGCTGGCCGACGGGCACGCGCAGCGTGCTGACGCGCGCATTGACCTTATCGAGCGCCTGCAACTCCGCGACGCGTTGCGGCTCCCAGCGCTCGGCGGCGGCAGGGCCGGCGAGCACGGCCGTCGCCAGGGCGAGGAGGGCCGCGCGCGTCATGCGCCCCGCTTCGGACTAGGGAGGGCCGCGACCATTTCGGACAGGATGCGGCGCATCGCCGCCTCCTCCACGCCCATCAGCACCGCATCCTCGAAGGCGTCGCGCAGCACCTGCGTCGCCTCGCGGTGGTTCTCGGCCAGCACCTTCAGCTTTTCCCGGCAGGATAGCGGCGCGCCATCCGCGCCAGGCCATGTCTCAGGCGGGTCGAGGGCGCCGCGCGTCGAGATGCTCATCGCGGCGGGGTGCCGCCGCCCTCCTGCTGGCCGCGGGGGGTGCCCTGGCCTTCCGTCATGGAGAAGATGAAGCGCCCGAGCAGGCTTTCCAGGCTCACCGCCGATTGCGTGATGGTGATCTGCCCGCCATTGGCGAGAATGCGATCCGCCCCGCCCGGCACGATGGAGACGAACCGCCCGCCGAGCAGGCCTTCGCTCGCGATCTCAGCCGAACTGTCCGCCGGGATGCGCAGGCTGCCGTCGATGCGGAAGGTCAGCACAGCGAGGAAGGTCTGCGGATCGATCCGCTGATCCACCACCGAACCCACCTTCACGCCGGCGATGCGCACATCTGCGCCGGGCGCGAGCCCGTCAATGCGGTCGAACTTGGCCGTCAGCGTCACCGCCGGCCCGGCCAGACTGCTGCGGCCCGAATTGGTCACGGCGAAGATGACGAAGGCCAGCGCAACCGCCAGCACCACCGCCCCGGCCGCCACTTCGGCGATCGAACGACCCTTCATGGCGTGCCCCGATCCCAGGCCTGCGTCACGAGCCCGGTGTCCAGGCCTCGTAGTCGCCCGCCGTCTGGCGGCGACGTCCGCCCTGGTAGTCATGCCCGTCCGGGCGATAGGCCGCCGGCGTGCCGGTCGGGTTCGGCCGATGCTCCACCTGCCAGGCATGGCGCTTTTGCTCGGGCAGCGGCGCCTGCGTCGTGTGGTGCAGCCAGGCATGCCATTCGGGCGGCACCTTGGAGGCCTCGGCGGCCCCGGCATACAGAACCCAGCGCCGCTTGCGCCCATAGGCGCGGAAATCCTTGCGGGATTCCCAGTACTGGTTGCCGAAACGGTCGGTGCCGACCTGATGGCCGGTCAGGCGGGCGAGCAGGCGCTCGAACATGCAGCGATCCCCAATCACCCACCAAGGGCGGGCGCGATGCGCAGATGCAGGAGAGCGCAGTCTCGCACAATCCCCCGTGCGGGTGGAACCCGTTCCGCGGCACCACGCGTTCCGGAGGTTCTCCACAGGATGTTGGGGGTCCCCACCCGGAAAGCCCCAAGATACGGCTTGCGCACCCCGCGCCCCGCCCGCAGGATAAGGTCATGACGAGCCTTCCGGGAACGCTGTGGGACGGTGTGCAGTTGTGGCGGGTGCGTGCCGCGCCCGACCCCGACAGTCGCCCCCGCGCCGTCGCCCTGCCCGTCTCCTGGGAGGCGGAGGAGGCCGCGGCGCTCGCCGCCCTCGCCCCCGGCTCCCGCCCCATCCTGCTGCCGCGCCTGGCCGAGGCCTGGATCGCCCCACTGGCCGTGCGCGGCCAGCGGCTTGGAATCCTGGCCGATGCGGCCGAGGCGATGACCTTTGTCGATGCGCTGCGCGGCCTGCTGCTGGCCCGCCGCGGCGCGCCCGGCGCGCCCGTCTGGCGCGGGGACACCAAGGCGCCGCGCTTCGTGCTGAACCTGCCGGCCTTCCTCGACCCCGAGGGCGGCTTCGATGCCGCCGCCTATGCCGAGGCCGTGGCGGTCAGCGTGCGGGCGCTCGATATCTGGACCGAGGCGAAGGCCCCGCGGCTCGCGCTCGGCTTTGCCGATCTCGCTAGCCTGCTGGCCGGGCTCGGCCTTTCCTATGACAGCCAAGGCGGGCGTCAGGTGGGGGCGGCGATCGCGGCACTCACCCGCGGCGCCGCCGAGGCCGAAAGCGGGCGCATCGCCGAACGGCTTGGAGCGCGGGAGCCCGTCGCCCTGCTCGCCCCCACTCCCCCCTTGGAAACGCCGGTCCCAGGGCTCGCAGCCGCTGCGCGCGCCGCGCTCGATGCGGCTGCGGCATCTCCGGGCCTGCGCCACCAGGGCCTGGTCGCGCTGGCGGCACCTGACGCCGCGGAACGGCTGCTCGGCGCCGAAAGCGGCGGTCTGGCGCCCTCCCAAGGCGCCTCCCGCCTGCTCTACGACGCCGATGGCTGGGTCAACGAGGTGCCGACCCGCGCCGCACTGCGGGCCGGCCCGCGGGCCGAGGCGCTGCTCGCGCCGGTGCCGCACGCCGCATGGCTCGCGATGGTGCAGGCCGTCGCCCCCTATCTGCACGCGGCCCCGCCGCTCCCGCTGGCCGAGGCCGCCCCGGCCCGCCCGGCCGAGCCCGCCCCGGCGCGCGGCCTGCCCCTGCCCGCGCGGCCGACCGGCGCTGTCTGGCGCGCGACAGTCGGCGGCCACAAGGTCGTGCTGCGCACCACCGAGGATGCGGCCGGCCAGCCGGTCGAGATCGCGATCGCGCTGACCAAGGAAGGTGCCGCTTATCGCAGCCTGATGGAGGCGATGACGCAGGCGGTCTCGATCGGCCTCGCGCAGGGCGTGACGCTGTCCAGCTATGTGGACGCCTATGCCTACACCCGCTTCGGCCCGGCCGGCGCGGTGGAGGGCGACCCGGCGATCCGCCGCGCCACCAGCGTGCTCGACTGGACCTTCCGCAAGCTCGCGCGGGAGTATCTGGGCCGCACCGACCTCGCCGACCCGTCCGAGGCAGAATGTGCCCCCGACACGGTGGGCGCGGTGCATGAGCAGGCGCCGCTGCTGCCGCTCGACCTGCCGGAGGCTCCCTCGCCCCGCGCGCGGCGGCGCCAGCTGCGCCTGGTCGGGTAGCCATCCGCGCGGCGCTGCCGCACTCTCCGCCCTCGCAATCCCAGGATGGAGAACACGACATGGCCGGCGTGATCGAGGCGAAGCTTGCCGAGCTCGGCATCACGGTGCCGCAGGTGGCGGCGCCGCTGGCGAACTACATCGGCTACAACATCGTCGGAAAACTCGCGGTCGTCTCCGGCCAGATCCCGCTGGTGGATGGCAAGATCGCGGTGACCGGCAAGGTCGGCGCGGGGGTGAGCGTCGAGCAGGGCCAGCACGCCGCGCGCATCTGCTTCGTCAACCTGCTGGCGCAGCTGAAGGCCGCGACGGGCGGCGACCTCGACCAGGTGAAGCGCGTGGTGCGGCTTGGCGGCTTCATCGCCGCCGGCCCCGACTTCACGCAGCATGCGCTCGTGATGAACGGCGCCTCCGACATGGCCGTTGCGGTGTTCGGCGAGAAGGGCCGGCATGCGCGCACCACCATCGGCGTGCCCGCCCTCCCGGGCGATGCGGCAGTCGAGGTCGAGGGCATGTTCGAACTGGCGTGAGGCTTGGAAGGGGCGCCCGGGCCCCAACCTAGGTCCCATGCCCGACGGGACGCCTGAATTGTCGCTGACGCTGCACCGATCGGTCGCCGAGATCCAGGCGGCCGAATGGAATGCCTGCGCGGGCGACGAAAACCCTTTCGTCAGCCACGCCTTCCTTGCGGCGCTGGAGGAGAGCGGCAGCATTGGCGGGCGCAGCGGCTGGCTGGCGCAGCATGCCGCGCTGCGCGATCCCGCCGGGCGGCTGCTGGGCTGCGCGCCGATGTATGCGAAGGCGCATAGCTATGGCGAATACGTCTTCGACCATGTCTGGGCCGATGCGCTTGAGCGCGCCGGCGGGCGCTACTATCCGAAGCTGCAGGTCGCGTCCCCCTTCAGCCCGGTGCCCGGCCCGCGGCTGCTGGTGCGGCCCGGTTCGGGCATCGATGTCGGGGCACTCGCGCAGGGTCTCGTCCAGGCCTGCGGGCAGCTCGATCTCTCCTCCGTCCATGTGACCTTCTGCACCGCGGCGGAGTGGACCGCGCTCGGTGAGGCCGGCTGGCTGCAGCGCATCGGCACGCAGTTCCATTGGACGAATGCTGGCTATGCCAGCTTCGAGGATTTCCTCGGCGCGCTCGCATCCCGCAAGCGCAAGCAGATCAAGCGTGAGCGGCGCGACGCAGAGGCCTCCGGCTTCGCGCTGAAGACGCTGCGCGGGCATGAGATCACGGCCAAGCACTGGGCCGCCTTCCATCGCTTCTACCTGGCGACCACGGACAAGAAATGGGGCCGCAGCGCTTATCTCAACGCGCGCTTCTGGCCGCTGCTGGGCGAGGCGCTGGGCGACAAGGTCGTGCTGATGGTCGCCGAACAGGATGGGGAGCCGGTGGCGGGCGCGCTGAACCTACTGGGCCAGGATGCGCTCTATGGCCGCAACTGGGGCGCGGTGGTGGATGCGCCCTTCCTGCATTTCGAGCTTTGCTACTACCGCGCCATCGACTTCGCGATCGAACACAGCCTGGCCCGCGTCGAGGCCGGCGCGCAGGGCGAGCACAAGATCCAGCGCGGCTACCTGCCCGTGCCCACCTATTCCGCGCATTGGATCGCGCATGGCGGGCTGCGCGCGGCGATCGCCGATTTCCTCGACCGCGAACGCCCGGCCATGCTGCGGGAGATGGAGGCGCTGGCCACCCTCTCGCCCTTCCGCCAGGTGGGCGAGGACAGCTGACCGGCTTCATCGCGGCGCCGCTTCCGGCGTAGTCTGCACGCCGTGATCCTCGCTTATGCCCAGCTCGCGCTCTCGATGGCGCTGGTCGGCGCCAATGTCGGCGTCGCCAAGCTGCTGGCCGAGGATTTGCCGGTCGCCATGATCCTCGGGCTGCGCTGCGCGCTGGCGATCGCCGTGCTGTGGCCGCTGGCGCGCGCGATGGAAGGGCGCATCGGGTTGGATCGCAGCGCGGCCTGGAACCTGGCGCTGCAGGCGGCCTTCGGGACGGTGCTCTACAATGTTGCGCTGCTGGCGGGGCTGCGGCTGACGACGGCGCTGGAAGCTGGGCTGATCCTCGCGACGCTGCCAGCCGTCGTCGCCGTCGGTGGCGCGCTCTGGCTGCGAGAGAAGCTTCCCCCCCGGCAATGGGCCGCAGTCGCGCTCGCCGCCTTCGGCATGGGCGCGCTGGTGATCGCACGCGTCGCGGCCGAAGGCACGGGGAGTGCGCTCGGCAATCTGCTGGTCTTCGCCGGCGTCTGCGGGGAGGCGATGTATGTGCTGCTGGCGCGGCGCATCGCGGGCCGCGTGCCGGTGGTCACCGCCAGCTTCTGGATGCAGGTCTTTTCATTGCTGATGCTGCTGCCGCTCTGCCTGCCGGTGCTGGGCGCCGCCTCGGCGCTGGCCGACCCGCAGGTCGCATCCCTGCTGGTCTTTCACAGCCTGACCGCGAGCGTGCTGTGCCTGCTGCTGTGGTATGCGGGGATGAAGCGCGCGCCGGCCGGCATCGCGGGCGTCTTCACCGCCTTCCTGCCGGCCAGCGCGGCGGCGGTGGCCGTCGGCCTGCTCGGCGAGCCCTTCACCGCCGTGCATGCGGCGGGCTTTTTCCTGTTGATGGCCAGCCTGGTTCTGGCAACCTGGCCGGATCGGAGACGGAACGGATAGGAGCGCGCTTGCGCGCCTGGTTTCATTGCACGGGCGCGGAGCTGCTGGCGCGCAGCGTTGAGGACACGGCCGGGCGGCTCGCCCTGGCCCAGCAGGCCAAGGGCTTGCCGGGCAGCGATGACCAGGGCGGCGCGTGGCTCGCCCAGATCGCCGCGCTGCGCGAGGCCGTCGCAGTTTCGGGCGGCGCGGGCTGGACCATCGCCCTCGAATACGACCTGCTGCGGCTGGAGAAGCGCGCGGATGCGGTGGTGCTGACCGACCGCGCCATCCTCGTCCTGGAATTCAAGACCGGCACGGCCAGCCGCGCGATGCTGGCGGAGGCAGAGGATTACGCGCTCGACCTGCGGGATTTCCACGCCGGCAGTCGCGAGCATCCGATCGTGCCGCTGCTGGTCGCGGCCGATACCCGCTTCACCCCGCCCGCCCAGCCGCCGCTGATCTGGCATGGCGTGACAGCGCCGCTTCTCGCCGGCCATGCCAGCCTTGGCGATGCGCTGCGCTGGGTGCAGTCGGCTGCACCGGACCCGCACCGCGAACTGGATGGTAGCGGCTGGCTCCGCGCGCCCTACCGTCCAGTGCCGACCATCATCGAAGCCGCGACGATGCTCTATGCCCGCAATGGCGTCGCCGAGATCGCCGCCGCGCGCGCGGACCTCGCCAATCTCACCCGCACCACCGACGCGATCCGCCATGCGGTGCGCGCGGCCCAGACGGCTGGTGACAAGCGCCTCGTCGTCGTCACCGGCATCCCCGGCGCGGGCAAGACGCTCTGCGGCCTCAACGCCGTCTTCGCGCCCGAAGCCGGGCCGCATGCGGCCTTCCTGACGGGCAATGTCCCCCTCGTCGAGGTTCTGCGCGCGGCGCTGGTGCAGGATGCGGTCCGCCGCGGCGAATGTGGGCGAGAGGAAGCAGCGCGCCGTGCGAAGCAGCGCCTGCAGAACGTCCATCGCTTCCTGGAAGACAATGCGACCGACCCGCTTCGCCCGGCACCGCCCGACCGCCTGATCGTCTTCGACGAGGCGCAGCGCGCCTGGAATGAATCGAAGGCGCGGCTCGGCACGCGCAACAAGCCCTCGAAGCTGACGATGAGCGAGCCGGCCCACACGCTGGAGATCATGGGCCGCCATGCCGGCTGGGCCGTCATCGTCGCGCTGATCGGCAACGGCCAGGAGATCAACACGGGTGAGGCCGGCTTGCGCGAATGGGGCGATTGCGTCGCCGCCTCCGGCGGAGCCTGGCGCGCCATCGCGGCACCGCGCGCTATCGGCGCCGATCCGGTGCAGTGCATCGCGGGAGGATGGGCACCCTGGCTCGACCGCGACGACGCTCTCGACCTCAGCGTCCCGGTCCGCAGCGTGCGCGACACGGCGGGTGCGGCCTGGGTAGAGGCGGTGCTGCGCGGCGCGGTCGCGGAAGCGCGCGCCATCGCGAAGCAGACGCCGGACCTGCCCTTCCTGGTCACGCGCGACCTCGATGCGCTGCGCGGTTCGCTGCGTACGCTCGCCCGCGGCAAGCGCCGCGCCGGGATCGTGGCCGCCGCGGGCGCCAAACGGCTGCGCGCAGAGGGGCTCGGCGTGCAGGCCGAGGACGTCGCCGACTGGTTCCTGAAGCGCTGGCCGGATGTCCGCGCCTCGGACGCGCTTGAGACCTTCGCAACCGAGTATGATTGCCAGGGGCTCGAACTCGACATTGTGGGCCTCGCCTGGGGCGGCGATCTGCTCTGGCAGGGGGAGGCTTGGACACCGCGCCGCTTCGCCGGCCGCGGCTGGCAGATGGTGCGCAACG
>JBIKSZ010000374.1:0-2766 GCA_044348345.1 Roseomonas sp.
CGCGCGGCTGTTCGCCGCGGCGCCCGGTATCTTCGCGAGCGAGGCGGAGGCCGAGGCGGCTGTCGCGCGGTTGCGCCGCCGGCTGTTGGAGGCGGAACTGGATCGCGCCGATCCCCACGCCCAGGCGCGGGGCGCGCCACTGCGCGCGGAGCTCGACCGGCTGCGGGAGGCCGGCGCGGGCGAGGCGCTGGATACGCTGCTGCTGCTGGCCGATGGCGTGATCGCCGCGCGGCCGGAGGGCGCGGCGGCGCTGCTGCGGGGCGCCGTCGCGGCGGCGGAGGCGCCGGCGCGCGCGCTGGAACGCGAGCCGCGCGTGGCGCTTCCGGCTGCGGGGGATGTGTCGTGATCCGCGCCGTTCTGCTGGTGCTGCTGCTGGGCGGCTGCGCGGTACGCGAGCTGGACCGGATGAAGGACCTCGACGCGCGCGGCGATTGGGCGGCGCTGGCGGCGACACAGCTGCCGGACTGCGACGGGCCGCGCGATTCAGTGTGCGCGGAGAAGCATGCTCTTCGCGCGCGCGGCTGCGCCCGGCTGGCGGCGGGGAATTTGTCCGAAACCGAGCGGCGCCGTCTGCTGGATTGCGCGCTGGAGTCCGGCCGCGCGGCGCTGGCGGCCTCCGGCGACACGGACCCGGCCGAGCGCAGCGCCTGGCGCGCGGCGCATGCCAGCGCGCTGTTGGACAGCCGCGAGGCACGGCCTGCGCGCAAGGCCTGCGGCGATAATGCGGAATTGCTCACCCAGGCCGATCTGCTGCGCCGCGAGACGCCGGACGCGCCGCGCGCGCGGTTTCTCGCGGCCAGCGCAAGGCTCACCGCCGCGCGCTGCGGCGCGCCGCCCTGCCCGCTGCTGCGCGACGCGGCGGCGCTGCTGCACGACCCGCCCACGGAGGCCGCGCCGCAATGGCGCGCGCTCAGCGCGGGCGTCGCGATCACCGCACGGAGCCTGGCATGTCCGACGAGTTGATCCTGCCCATCCCGTCCCTGCCCCGCCTGCTGCGCTATGCGCTGCCGATGCAGCGCGGGGAGGATGTGCAGGCGTTGCAACGCCTGCTGCTGCGTGCCGATCCCGACAGCGCGGCGCGCGAGATCCGCGTGGTGGATGGCTGCTTCGGCCCCGCGACGCGCCGCGCCGTGCTGGCCTTCCAGTCCCGCGCGGGCCTGGCAGAAGTGGATGGCGTGGTCGGGCCGAAAACCTGGACCGTGCTGCAGCATTGGCGCGGCGGGGCGGGGCCGCGCGCGGAGGGGCTCGGCGCGGCGATGGAAGCGATGGCGCGCGCCACCGGCCCGGGCGCGGTGCTCAATGCGGCGTTGCCGGCGCTGATGCAGCCGCATGCAGTCTTCGCGGGCGGCGTCCTGTGGCGGCTGACGGCGGATGGGGTGGGGCTCGGGGAGGCGCCGGCGCGCGCACCGGACGGCATGCTCGCCGCGCGACGCGCCTTCGACTGGTTCGGCGCGGAGCTGCGCCGCGCCGCGATCGCGACCGGCGTGCCGATCGAGCTGCTGGTCGCCACCGCCTGCACCGAGGTGCTGGGCGATACGCGCCGCTTTGCCACGCCCGAGGCCGCCGCGCATGCGCGGCGCGATGAACCCGGATTCCGGGATGAGGAGGCGACGCCGCATCGCGTCTCGATTGGGCTCATGCAGACGCTGATCAGCACCGCGCGGCAAGTCCTGCCGCTGCCAGCCCATGATCTCTCGATGGCACGTATCACCGCCGCGACGCTGGCCGATCCGGCGCAATCCATCCTGGCCGGCGCAAGCTTCATCGCCGCCCAGGCCGGGCGCACGCGGCTCGACCCGCCGGTGGTGGCCTGCGCCTATAATGCGGGCGGCGTGTATGAGCAGCGCGGCGCGGCTAATCACTGGCGGATGCGGCAATACCCGATCGGCACGCCGAACCACGCGGACCGCTTTATCGCCTTCTTCAACCAGGCGCTGCGCCTGGTGACAGACGATCCAGCCCGTGCGGGGGACGCGCCGAGTTTCCGGTCGGCGCTGCGCGAGAGGGGCGCTGCCCCTGCCTGACCCACCCCCTCGCGCACGCTGCTACCGGCGCCAGGGCTCTTCCGGCCAATCGTGTTTCGGGTAGCGCCCGCGCATCTCCTTGCGGACCTCGGACCAGGAGCCACGCCAGAAGCCGGCCAGGTCGCCGGTGACCGCGATCGGCCGTCCAGCGGGCGACAGCAGCGCCACCTGCAGCTTCACGCGCCCTTCGGCCAGCGGCGGCAGCCCGTCCAGGCCGAACAGGTGCTGGGCGCGGGCTTCTAGCGTCGGAGTCTCGGCGGTGTAGTCCAGCGCGGCGGAGCGGCCGCCGGGGAGGTCGACCCGCGCGGGCAGGGCGGTGTCGAGCCGCTTCTGCCACTCCCAGGGGAGCATCCCGCGCAGGACGCCAACGAGGTCGAGCGCCTTCGCCTCCGACAGCTTGGTGCGGCCATGCAGATGGGGGGCGAGCCAGTCCTCCGCGGTTGCGGCAAGTGCGGCATCCGACAGGTCGGGCCAGCCATCTTCCAGCGCTGCCAGCCGGGCGATGCGGGCCCGGAGTTGCTTCGCGGCCTCGGTCCAGTCGAGGTCCCGGAAGCCGCGCTCCGCCACCGCGCGGGCGAGTGCGGCGGCAACGGTCGCTGGGTCCGGCGCGGGCAGCATGTGCTCCTCCAGCACCAGCGGGCCGAACATGCGGCGCCGGCGGGCCAGTACGGCGCCGGCGCGGGCGTCGAAGGCCGCGCCTTCCTCCCAGCGGAGGCGTTCTGGAAAGCGGCGCTCCAGCGTG
>JBIKSZ010000375.1:0-2755 GCA_044348345.1 Roseomonas sp.
CGTCTGGGAGCAAACTTGTCTGGTTGGGCATAAGGCGGCAGCATGCACGCAATAACGTCCAGGAATTACGCATGCTCCCGCTGCAAGGCCTCACCTCCACGCTCGCGCCCTCAGCGAGGGTCTGGCAAGGGGCAGGCCTTCTGGTGCGCGCAGGTGAGGTTGTGGCCGCAGCAGGGTGGCGCCGCGTACTGATCGTCAGCGATCCAGGCCTTGCACGTCTACCGCTGCTAGCGCGACTGCAGGGCTCGTTGCATGCCGCCGGCATTGAGACCGAGCTGTTTACCGGCGTCGTGGCCGATCCGCCGATCGCCACCGTGGAGGCCGCACTTACTGAGGTTGGCACGCCAGACGCCGTGGTGAGCTTTGGCGGCGGCTCCTCCATCGACACCGCCAAGGCGATCGCCGCTTGTCTCGCTGAAGGCCGTGGCCCAGCCAGCCTGGTCGAGGCGCCGCCACAGCACGCACTTCCGCACCTCGCCGTGCCGACTACTGCGGGCACCGGGGCCGAGGCCTCTAACAGTGCGATCCTGACAGACCAAGCGGGGCGCAAGCGCGCCATCATTGCCGAGTGCCTGCCACCCGGATTGGTGCTGCTCGACCCTGATGTGCTCGCAGGGCAGCCTAGGGGGCTGTTGGTGGCCTGCGGACTGGACGCGCTCAGCCATGGCCTGGAATCGTTGGTCTCGAAGCAGGCCAGCGCAGCCAGCCGCATGTTCTCGCGCGAATGCATCCGCCTGGTCGCGCAGGCGTTGCCGCGCGTTTTGGCATCGCCCGACGATGCGGAAGCGCGGTCGGCGCTGCAACTCGGCGCGCATCTTGGTGGTGCGGCGCTGCGCCTGGCGCGGCTCGGGTACATTCATGCGCTCGCGCACGCTGTGGCCGAGTTCCGACATCTGCCGCACGGCTTGCTGGTCGCGCGCATGCTACCGGTGGTGGTCGCGTTTAACACGCCCGTCGCTGGGGCGCTCTACGACGAAGCGGCACGAATGGCTGGGCACGACAGCATGCCCGCCCTGATCGCCCACCTGATGCGGGCATGTGGCGTCACGCCTGGCTATGCGGACCTCGTCCTCACGGCCGACGAGCGCGCGGCGATCGTCGCGCGATGCGTCGCCGGGCCCTTCCACACCTGGAACCCACGCCACGCCGAGGCCGCGGACTTTGCGCGCCTGCTCGAAGCGACCTGACACGACGGGGAGAAACGACGATGCGATTCACGCGCCGCACAACCCTTGCACTGCTCGCCGCGCCTGGCTTTGCCTGGGCCCAGTCCCTTCCCGCGCGGCCTGTCCGCATCGTTGTCCCGTTCCCCCCGGGCGGACCGACGGATTTCGCCGCGCGTCTGGTCGGCGAAGGCATGCAGGCCGCGCTGAGCCAGCCCGTGGTGATCGACAACCGGCCTGGTGGCGCTGGTAACGTCGCTGCCGAACACGTGGTGCGCAGCACACCAGACGGTACGACGTTGCTGTTCTCGGGTTCCGGCCTCGGCATCAACGCCGCGCTAATGGACCGCCTGCCCTTCGATACCGCGCGCGACCTGGCGCCAGTGGTATTGGTCTCCTCCTCTCCCAATCTTCTGACGGCCGGGCCGCGGCTCAATGTCGCCGACATCGCCGGGTTAATCGCCGAGGCCAGGCGGCGGCCGGGGGAGATCAGCATAGCCGTCGGCTCCCTCGGCACGACGCAGCATATGGCGGTCGAGCTGCTGAAGATGCTCGCCGGCGTGGACGTCACAATCGTACCCTACCGGGGCGCCGCCCAGGCGATGAACGACCTACTCGCCAGCACGGTGGATGCCCTGTCGGATGGCATCACCTCCTCGCTGCCGCAGGTGAGGCAAGGGCGAATCAAGGCACTGGGCGTCACCTCGCTCCAGCGGAGCAATGCCGCCCCCGATATCCCCGCGATCGCTGAGACCCTGCCGGGCTTCGATGCCGTCGCTTGGTTCGGGCTGCATGCCCCGGCCGCGACACCTGAACCGGCGCTGGCCGCACTGAACGCCGCAGCCAACGCGGCCCTTGCGCGCGAAGACCTCCGCGCACGCTTCGCCGACAGCGGGGCACGCGTGCTCGGTGGCAGCGTGGCGGAGGCGCGGGCCCATCTGGCCGACGATGTGGGCCGCTGGGCCGAGGTGGTGCGCCGTACCGGCGCCAAGGTCCAGTGACAGCTGACAGCATCGTCGAACCGGCACGCCACACGCCGGTCCTGGCGCGGCCACAGGTACTGGTGGTGGGTGGCGGCATCGCCGGCCTCGCAGCCGCCGCCGCCGCGGCGCGGGAGGGCGCGGAAACACTGCTGGTCGAGAAACTCGGCTTCCTCGGCGGCACGGTCTCGGCCGTGACGCTGGGGGGTCTCTGCGGCGCCTTCCGCCATGTCGGCCCGGAGCAGGAGTTGCGCCCCGTGGTGGGTGGCCTGTGGAACGAACTACGCGACCGGTTGCTGGCGCGGGACGCGCTCGGACCGCCGAGGAAATCCGTACTCGTACGCGGTGTACACGGCCTGCCCTACGACCCCGAGCGGTTCAAGATCGTCGCCGACGAGATGCTGGCAGCGCGGGGCGTGCGCGTCTTGACCGGCGCCAGCGTGGTGGGCGCGGCGCGGGAGGGAGCGCGCGTCAAGGCGGTATTCGTCGAGACGGTAGGCGGGCGCCACGCGATCGTGCCGGAGCAGATCGTCGATGCGTCGGGCGATGCCGAGATCGTGGCGCGGGCGGGCGGCGCTTTCCAGGTCTCGCCGCAGCTCCAGGCCCCTTCCG
>JBIKSZ010000152.1:0-9178 GCA_044348345.1 Roseomonas sp.
AGGGCCAGGGGCTGGTCCTCGAATAGCGGGCGGTTGGTGTCGGGGTCGAAGCCGACCTGCACGCGGCGCGTCATCACCTCGCCCTTCGCGCGCGCGGCCTGGACCTTGTCGTTGTAGCCGCCGATGTTGCGGACGCCGAGCTGGCTCATTGCCTTGTAGCGGCGCTCCATCTCCCGCACCGTCCATTTCAGCGCGCCGATCGCCTTGCGCGGATCGGTCACGACGGGGGCGAGCAGATGCGGGATGCGGTCATAGACCGACAATTCCAGCATCTTCGGGTCGATCATGATGAAGCGGCAATCGTCGGGGCTGAGGCGATAGAGCAGCGACAGGATCATCGTGTTGATCGCCACCGACTTGCCCGAGCCGGTGGTGCCCGCGATCAGCAGATGTGGCATGCGCGCGAGGTCGGCGATCACCGGCGCGCCGCCGATATCCTTGCCGAGCGCGAGGTTGAGCCGCCCGGAATGCTTCACCCAATCCTCGGCCGCGATCAGCTCGGACAGCAGCACCGTCTCCCGCCGCGCATTCGGCAACTCGATGCCGATCACATTGCGGCCGGGGACGGTCGCGATGCGGACGGCGGTGACGGACATGGACCGCGCGATATCGTCCGCGAGCCCGATGACGCGCGCAGACTTCGTGCCCGGCGCGGGTTCCAACTCATACAGCGTCACGACGGGGCCGGGGCGGATCTCCACGATCTTCCCGCGCACGCCGTAATCCTCGAGCACGGTCTCGAGCATGCGGGCATTGCCCTGCAGTGCTTCCTCGCTCGGCCCGGCGGCGCGCCGCACGGGCGGGCCGGTCAGCAGGTCGAGCGGCGGGAAGCGCCAGGCCTCCTCCTGCAACGGCAGGCTCGGCTGGCGCGCGGCGGCGGCGGGGCGCGGGGGCGCGCTGCGCTCGGCCACGCGCGGCCCGGCCGGCTTGCGCGCGGCCGGCGGCTCCGGTGCCTCGATCGACATGTCCGGCTCCGGCGCGCGCGTTACCACCGGCACGCCAAAGGAGGGTTCGCGGCGAACCGTGCTGGCTGTTGGCGGGCCAGCTTCGGCGGCCGCATCGGCACGGCGGAGCATGTCGGCGAGCGGCACGCGGGCCTCTCGCCGGCGGCGGATCAGGCTGCTGAGCGCCTGGAAGGGTCGGGTGAAGCCGCGCCCCGCCGCGGCGGCCGCGCGCGCCGCGAAGCCCGGGCGACGCGCCTCCGGCTCCGCGGCGCTCCTGTGTGCGGCAGTGTGGTCCCGGCGGGCGGTGACCTGCGCCGCGCCGGAGGCGACCTGCGCCACGCCGGCGGCGGCCACGCGGCCCGCGCTGGCGGCGGCCGAGACGGCCGCGCTGCCCGCGGCCTTCCCCGCCCGACCCCACTCGCCGAGCGTCAGGCCCAGGGCAATGAAGGCGAGCACCCCCGTCACACCCCAGACGATCATGTGCGTCAGCCCCGTGCCGACCGGGCCGAGCACCGCCTCAAGCAGGTCGAGCACGCCTTCGGCCAGCGCCGGGCCGGCCGCGCCGGCGGGGCCGGCATGGGCGGGCAGGCCAGCGGGCAGCGGCAGCAGCGCAAGCGAGGCCGCGGCGAGCGGCAGCGCCGCCAGCAAGCAGGCCAGCCGCAGCACGAAGGGCGACAGCCCCCGCTGCGTTGCCAGGCGCCAAGCCCAGGTCATCAGGCAGAGCACGGGCAGCCAGGCGGCGAAGCCCACGCCCTGCAGCAGCATATCCGCCAGATGCGCGCCGAAGGGCCCGGCGAGGTTCGCTGTCTCCCGCGCCGTGGCGGTGGACCAGGACGGATCGGCTGCGTCGTAGGTGGCCAGCGAGATGCTCGCCACCAGTCCGGCGATGACCAGGACGAGCGCCAGAAGCTCCGCCAGGCGGCGGCGGATCGCCGCCTTGACGGCGGGGGAGGCGAAGCGACGTCCGGCCGCGGCAAGGCGATCGCCCACCGGCCCCGGCCCTGCGTTGCGACCATCGAAGGCGCGCGGCATCGAGTGACCCATCCTGAAGCAACTTCGTAGTTCTATACCGGAAGTCGTTCAGGATGCACGGTCTGGTTTCGCAGCGACCTGGGCGGAAGGCGGCTGAACCCTTCCCGTCCGCCCCCCCCCTCTTCTAACCTAGCGCACCAGGGCGCCGTCGATGCCGTGGATGACCCCGTTCGAGCAGGGGATGTCGCCCTGCACGATGCGGGCCGAAACACCGCCCGGTCCGGTGATGGTGGCACCCCGCTCCCCGGTGGCCGGGCCCGCGAAGGTGAGTTGGGAGCCGGCGATCGTGGTCAGGTGTACACCCTGGGCGAGGGCGGCGGCGGGCATGCGGCCCTGCACGACGTGCGCCTGGATCGCCGCGGTGGCGAGGATCGGGTCGGCCTGACGGCCGCCACCGGCCGAATCCCGCGGAAACAGGCGGTCCACCACCACCGAGCTGACCGCGTCTATCGCGCTGTTGGTGGGCGCGAAGATGGTCACGTTCTGCATGTTCCGCAGGTCGTTAACCATGTGGCTGTGTGTCACGGCATTCACCATGCGGGAGTAGTCCGGCATGCCCGCCAGGGTGTCGATGCAGTTGCGCGCCTGCGCGGCGGCGCTGGTCGGCAGGGCGGCCGCGGCGGCGAGGCCGGCTGCCAGGGTGAGGCACGTCAGGGCAGCGGCTCGGGGTTGCATGGTCGTCCCTCCTCTGTGGCTGTCGGCAAGATCGCCGATCGAGAAGAGTATTTCGTATACGTATGATGTGGGGCAACCACGGTAGAGCTTGCAATCTGCGTGATGTCGTGCAGCTTTCCGCGAGCAGTGCGGGGCCTCGGCGCTACCTTTCCGCCCTGCCGCCCGGGCCGAGGGGACCCGCCATCCGCGCGGCGCTGATCGCCATGGGCCAGACGTCGCGCAACCTCGCCGCCCGCTGCCTGCGCTGCAGACGCCAATGCCGAACAGGCGACCCTAGCCTGCCCCAGTTACCCGTCGGATCGCGTCGGGGCGTTTCTCCAGCCCCGGCAGCAGCTCAAGCCCGAGGCCCGGCGCGTCCGGCACGCTGACGAGGCCCTGCTTCACCTCCGGCAGGGTCGTGACCAGCTCCTTGTACCAGCCGGTGTAGAAGGCGCGCACGCTCTCCTGGATCAGCGCGTTCGGCGCGTGCAGGGAGAAGTGGCAGGACGCCATGTAGACCACGGGGCCGGTGCAATCGTGGGGCGCGACGGGCACGTGGTAGGCCTCCGCCATACCGGCGATCTTGCGCGCCTCGGTCAGGCCGCCGCACCAGGACAGGTCGAGCATCACGACGCCAGCGGCCCCAGTTTCAAGATACTCGCGGAAGGCGTGCACGCCGTTCAGCGTCTCGGACGCGCAAACCCAAGCATCGCAGGCCTGCGCGTACTCCTTCAGGTCGCGCACGGAATCCAGCCGGAACGGATCCTCGTGCCAATAGGTGCCATAGGGCTTCAGCGCCTGAGCCAGCCGCTTGGCCATGGGCAGCGACCAGAGCGAGTGGAACTCCACCATGATGTCCATCCGGTCGCCGACCGCGCGCCGGATTTTCTCGAAGGGCTCGAGCGCGCGCTTCAGCTCCTCGGCGGTGATGTCGAGCCCGCCCGTCCGCTCCGCCGGCGGGTCGAAGGGCCAGATCTTCATGCCGGTGATGCCCTGCTCCAGCAGGGACTCAGCCAGTTCGTCCGCGCGGTGCAGGAAGGCGTCGAGGTCCTCATAGGGACCTTCGGTCTCGCCGACATGCCAATTGGCGACCGACTGCGCGCGCGCGTCGCGGATGTATTTGTAGCCGGCGCAGGTGTTGTAAACGCGGATGCTCTCGCGCGACTTTCCGCCCAGCATCTCCGCCACCGGCCGACCGGCTGCCTTGCCGGCGATGTCCCAGAGCGCGATGTCCACGGCCGAGGTCGCGCGCGTCTCAACGCCCGTGCCGCGCCAGCCGAGATAGTCGCGCAGCGCCATCCGCAGCGCCTCGATCTGGCGGGGATCGCGGCCGATCAGCTTCGGCGCGCACCAATCATGCAGATAGGCCTCGACCGCGGACGGCGCCATGAAGGTCTCGCCCAGGCCCACGATCCCCTCATCCGTGTGCAGCCGCACCCAGATGATGTTGGCGAATTCGCGGAGCCGGATGGTCTCGAGGGCGGTGATCTTCATGGTCGCGGTCCCGGAACAGAAAGGGGCGCCGCCCTTGCGGACGGCGCCCCGGGAAGGCCGATGCCTCAGCCGCCCTGGCGGGGCTGGGCGGCGCGAACGCGGTCGAGTTCCTGGCTCATGCGCTGCACCACGTCACGGCCGATCTGCTCGGCGTGGCGATCCCACACGGCGCGGGCCTGTTCGCGCATCCGCTGCGCCTCGGCCGGTGCCAGGTCGTTCACCTGCATGCCGGCGCGGCGCAGGGTCTGAAGGCTGGCCTCATTGCCCTGGCGGTTGGCGCGGCGCTGCACGTCGCGCGCTTCCACGGCGCAGGTCCGCAGCACCTGCTGCTCGGCCGCGCTCAGCCGGTCCCAGAGCTGCTTGGAATACAGCACCAGGAAGGGCGTGTAGGCGTGGCGCGTCAGCGACAGGAAGCGCTGCACCTCGTTGAAGCGCGACGTCTCGATGGTGACCAGTGGGTTTTCCTGGCCGTCGATCGCGCGGGTCTCAAGCGCGGTGAAGACCTCGCCAAAGGCCATCGGGATCGCGTTCGAGCCCATGTTGCGGAAGGTGTCGAGGAAGATGTTGTTCTGCATCACGCGCATGCGCACGCCGTTGAAGTCTTCCCAGCGGGTGATGGCACGGCGCGAGTTGGAGGTGTTGCGGAACCCATTCTCCCAATAGGCCAGGTTGACCAGCCCGATGCCATCAAGGCGCCGCGTCATCTCGGCGCCGAACGCGCCATCCAGGATGGCGTCCGCCTCGGCCTCATTGGCGAAGAGGAAGGGCAGGTCGAAGACGCCCAGCGCCGGCAGCATGCCGACGAGCGGGGAGGAGGAGGTGACCACCATCTCCTGCGTGCCGGCGCGCAGCGCCTGGGTCGCCTGCAGGTCGCCGCCAAGCGCGCCGCCCCAGAAGCCGTTGATGCGCATCCGGTTGCCGGTCGCGGTCGCGGCGCAGGTCGCCATGTGGCGCACGCCGACGCCGTTCGGATGGTCCTCGGTCACGCCGTTCGAGATGCGGATCGTCCGGTTCTCGAAGGTCTGGGCGGCGGCCTGCGGGACAGGCGCGAGCGCGAGCCCGACAGCGGCGGTCGCCGCGAGCAGCCAGGATTTGAGCTTCATTGGTGTTTCCTCCTCAGGTGAGTGACGCAAGACTATCCGCCGAGGCCCAGGACACGGAAGGGCCATGTGACGAACATCGTAATGAGGTCCATGAACTCCATCTGCCCGCGCAGCCAGCGCAGCGGCTGGATGACCAGGTCGGGGAACAGGACCAGCAGGAACAGCACGCAGGATTGCGCGATCAGGAAGGGCATGACCCCCTTGATCACGCGGGTCATGCTCTCCCGCGCGACGCCGCAGACCACGTTCAGCACGATGCCGACCGGCGGCGTGATCAGGCCGATGGCGTTGTTCATGATGAACAGCACGCCGAAATAGACCTCGTAGCTGGGGATGCCGTTGATCCGCCCGACCTCCCGCACCAGCGGCATCAGGACGGGGGTGAGGATCAGCACGGTCGGCGCGAAATCGAGCGCGGTGCCCACCACCAGCACCAGTGCCATGATCACCAGCATGAACAGGATCGGGTTGTCCATCAGCGGATGGAGCACGCCGCGCAGTTCGGCCGGGATGTTGGCCTGGGTGATGAGCCAGGCGGAGGCGAGCGCGGAGGCGACGAGGAACATCACCACCGCCGTCATCTTCGCCGCCGCGAGGAAGACGCCGTAGATGTCGCGCCACAGCAATTCACGATAGACGAATTTCCCGACCAGGAAGGCATAGGCCACCGCGATCACCGCGGCCTCGGTCGGCGTGGTGATGCCGAATTTGATACCGCCCATGATGATCACGGGCATCAGCAGCGCGAAGAAGCCGTCGCGGCCGGCGCGCAGCCGTTCCATCCAGCCCTTGCGCGGCAGCGTCTCCATCTGGTCGCGGCGGCAGACGATCGCCCAGGCGATGGCGAGCGAAAGGCCCATCAGCAGCCCGGGGAAGATCCCCGCCAGGAAGAGCTGCGTGATGGAGACATTGGCCGCGACGCCGAACAGGATGAAGCCGATGGAAGGCGGGATGACGGGCGCGATGATGCCGCCCGCCGCGATCAGCCCGGCCGAGCGCGGGATGTCGTAGCCCGCCTGGCGCATCATCGGGATCAGGATCGCCGCGAGCGCTGCCGTATCCGCCGCCGCCGATCCCGACAGCGCCGCCATAATGATCGCGGCGAAGATCGCGACGTAGCCGAGGCCGCCATGGATATGGCCGACGAAGGTCAGCGCGAATTGCACGATCCGCTTCGACAGGCCGCCCTTGTTCATCAGCTCGCCCGCGAGCAGGAAGAAGGGCACGGCCAGAAGCTGGAAGTTGTCCGCGCCGATGATCATGTTCTGCGCGATGATCTGGGCATCGAAGATGCCGAGCCACAGCATCAGCGCCAGCGCGCAGACCAGCAGCGCGAAGGCCACCGGCATGCCGAGCGCCATGGCCCCGCAGAGCGAGGCCAGGAAGACGACGATCGTCATCTATTCGATACCCTGCCGGGTCTGGACGGATCGCTCGTCCTGCAGGTCGCCGGCGAAGATCCGAAGCTCCTCATCCGACAGTCGCCCGGTGAACAGGCGCCACAGCCGCAGCACGACCATGATGCCGATGCCGACCGAGGTGAAATAGCCGATGCCATAGACCAGGGTCATCGGCAGGCCGCTGATCGGCGCGTAGTTGGAGGCGTTGATCGCGTGCTGCTTCCAGGTCCCCCAGAAGAAGACGGCGCAGCACACAAGGACTAGGGTGTCGGATAGTGCGAGGCAGCCCTTCCGTCCCGCCTTCGGCAGCACGCGCACCAGCGTGTCCACGCCAAGATGGGCGTGCTCGCGATACACCACGACCGCGCCGATGAAGGTCAGCCAGACGAAGCAGTAGCGCGACATCTCCTCGCTGATGGCGATGCCGCTGTCGAAGGCGTAGCGCAGCACGACATTGCCCAGCACCATGGCGACCATGGCCGCCAGCAGGGCCACCATGATCGCCTCCAGCACGCGGAAGCCGCGCTCGATCCAGCGCTGGCCGAGGCTGTCCTGAGGCTCCATGGATCCTGGCGTTCCCGTTCCCACCCTGCGTCCGCCGGCTGCGGCGGCCTTCTTGTGGCGCGGCCGGATCACCAAGGGTGGATCAAGCAGCGCGCCCCATAC
This sequence comes from Roseomonas sp., assembly GCA_044348345.1. Lineage (GTDB taxonomy): Bacteria > Pseudomonadota > Alphaproteobacteria > Acetobacterales > Acetobacteraceae > Falsiroseomonas. The sequence continues at coordinate 7,294 of JBIKSZ010000152.1, forward strand.
TTGCCGGTGCCCTCTCGCCTGTCCACACGCCCCCGAGGTCAGTTGCGGCGGCGGGCCCGGCGCCACTCCCAGGGCGCCTCGAACGGGCCGACCCAGAGGCCAAGCGCGGCGGCCCTCGCCGTCTCCTCGACCTGCCCATAGGCGCGGCCGAAGCGGAGATCGGCCAGCGCCATGCCCTGCGCGACCATGGCATTGCCGACCTCGACCGCGCCCACCCAGCAGACGGCGACCATGCGCTGGTAGCGGTCGCGGCCGCGGGCCGTGCAGGCGACATCGGCATCGGCCACCGCCGCGGCGAGCAAAGCCGTCGCATACCGTCCGCATGCCCAGGCGCTGCCATCGGCGGCGGTGCAACTCTGCCGGGTTTCCGGCGCGTCGATGCCGTGCAGGCGGATGCGGGTGCCCTCCACGTCGAGGGTGTCGCCGTCAACGGCGCGGGCTTGGCCTTGCACAACCAGACGTTCCGATGGCTCGGCCTGCGCCGGCGCGGCGAAGGCCATAAGGAGGAAGGCCGCACCGATCCTGGCTGGGATGCCGGACATCGCCGCTGGCCGCTTCCTTGCGGCCAGGCCTGTCCCGGAGCAACCGGTTGGCGTTGTCGGGAACGTGCAACCATTCATGGAAATTCGCCGCCTGGCCGTGATTGCTGTCCCGGCGTCGGGGACCAGCATTTTAGTGCCGAACACAGACGCCATTAGGCTTCGTAAATGCGAATCTTGGCGTTGTTGCGGCCAGAAACGTGCGTTTTGTGAGGCGCTGCGCCCGCTCAGGGCGCGTTGTCCGGCGAGGTCGTCCGGATCCGATAGGAAAAGCGCGGCGCGGCGGCGTGGATGTTGACGGTCGCTTCCAGCAGCCGCCCGCGACGACCGTAGAAGCGGCGGACGATCCTTAAGCCCGGCGAGCCCGCCGCGACCTCCAGCCGTTCGGCGTCCTGCGGGGCCAGCGCGATCGCCGCGATGTCTTGACGCATATCCACGACCTTGAGGCCGACTTCCTGCTCAACGAGCCGGTAGACCGGCACGCGGCCAAGCTCCGGGCGGTCCGCCAGCGCGGCGAAGACCGCCGGGATGTACATGTCCACGCAGGACAGGATCGGCCCCTCGCCGCCCAGCGGCCGCCTGATGCCTGACAAACAGAGGACCTCAACACCGAAGCCGTCGCCGAGCAATTCCGTGAGCGCGGCGTCCACCACCAGGCGCGTGCGCTGCCGGATCAGCAATTCGGTCGGGCTCGCATAGCCCATCAGCTCCGCGAGGCTCTGGACCGCCATCTCATAGGTGGGGCGAGGATGACGCGCGATGACGCGCGTGCCCACACCCTGCTCAGCCTCGACCAGCCCGGCTGCGCGCAAGCGCCGCAGCGCCTCCCGCACCGTGGCGCGGCTGACGCCGAACAGGGCGCTGAGCTCCTGCTCGGTGGGCAGGCGGCCGCCGACCGCGAGACGCCCTTCCGCGATATCCTCGGCCAGCGCGCTGGCGACGCTCGCATAGCGCGGCGTGCCGCCGGCCAGTGGGAGCGGGCTGGCTGCGCGGGTGGAATCGCGGCGGCGTGTCGTCATCGTTCCTGCGAAGCGAGATGCCGCAGCGCGTCGGCGAGCGGAATGACATCCGCAAACTGCCGGTCCATGTCGAACAGCGCAATGGCGTGGGAGATCGGCACCCGGTCGAACACCGCCTCCTGCACGACGGCGACGCGGAAGTTGGAGGAGGACGCATCGAAGACGCTCGCCTGCACGCAGTTGCTGGTCGCGCCGCCGGCCACCAGCAGCGTGTCGATGCCGCGCTCGATCAGGTAGCCGAGCAGCGGCGTGCCGTGGAAGGCGCTCGGCTTCTTCTTGACGAAGACGATGTCGTTCGGGCCGGGGTGCAGCCCCTCGGCCAGTTCG
>JBIKSZ010000153.1:0-9144 GCA_044348345.1 Roseomonas sp.
ACGCGCGGGCGGCCTCGCGGAGGCCGGCGACATCGTCCAGGCCATCGCCGAGGGCGCGATCGCGGAGTCCCATGTCGTCGCCGAGTTGGCGGAGCTCTGCCGCGGCCAGCATCCCGGCCGCACACGCGCCGATGAAGTGACACTGTTCAAATCGGTCGGCTGGGCCGGCGAGGACCTCGCCGCCGCCGTGCTCGCCACCGGCGGCTGAGGGGGGGGGGCAAGCTCACAGGGCTTTGCCTTTCGGCGGCGAGACGGATGGCTAAGCTCGCGCCATGCCAGGACAGCAGACAGCAGCACCGCAACCGGGCGACATCCCGGGACGCCGGGCATGACCGCCGGATTGCCGCGCCGCCCGCAGCCTGCCGCGGCGCTCGCCGGCGCATCCGCCGGGCCGCCGCAGCGCCTGGTGGCCGTGCTCTGCCCCGGCACGCCGCTGTCGGGCCGGACCGGGGGCATCGGCACCAGCCTGGGCAACCTGCTCGCTGAACTCGGCGCCAGCGCGCCGGACATCGTGCCGCTGCTGATCGACACCCGCGGCGATGGCCATATCGCCCTGTCGCCCTTCTTCCTGGCGCGCGCGGCGGCGCGCATCGCCGGTAGCGCCCGCCGCCTGGCGCTGCTGCACGTCAACATGTCGGGCCATGGCAGCGCCGCGCGGAAGACCCTGCTGGTCAACCTCGCCGCCACGCTGCGCATCCCGGTGCTGGTGCAGCTGCACGGCGCCGATTTCGACAGCTTCTACCGCGGCCTGCCCGCACCGGCGCGCGCGGTGCTGCGGCGGACGCTGGCGCGGGCCGACCATGTGGTGGTGCTCGGCGAGCATTGGCGCCGCTTCATCATCGAGGAGATCGCGCTGCCGCCCGGACGCGTCTCGGTGATCGCGAACGGCGTGCCGAGGCCAGCCCCGGCGCCGCGCCCGCACGGGCCGCCGCGGCTGCTCTTCCTCGGCCGGCTCGAGCCGCGCAAGGGCGTGGCGGAACTGATCGACGCGCTCGGCACACCGGCACTGCGTGAGCGCGGCTGGGCGGCGACGCTCGCCGGCGATGGCGACCCTTCCCCCTATATGGCGCAGGCCGAGCGGCTGGGCATTGGCGCCCGCCTCTCCTTCCCCGGCTGGGTCGGGCCCGAGGCCGTGGCGCGGCTGTTGCGGGCGGCGCATTGCCTGCTGCTGCCCTCACATGCCGAGGCGCTGCCGATGGCGGTGATCGAGGCGCTGGCGCATGGCGTGCCGGTGGTGACCACGCCGGTCGGCGCGCTGCCCGATTATCTGCAGCACGAAGGCTCGGCGCTCTTCGTCCCGCCGGGCGACGTCGCGACGCTCGCCGCCGCCATCGAACGCCTGCTGGACGAGGCAGCGCTGCAGGCTGCGCTGGCGGAGGGCGGGCGCGCGGTATTCGCGCGGCATTTCGACATCGCCGCAGTCGCCGCGCAGATCGCCGGCCTCTATCGCGCAATCGCGTCCGCCCACGGCCGCTGAGCGGCGCCGACCGCGGGAAATTCGCGCAGGATGCGGCTTGGGATCGGCTCGGCCGGCGGGATGCGCGGGCGAAGGAAGCCGCGCAAAGTGCCGATCATATAGACCAGCCAGAGCGCCACCGCGTAGACGCCGAGCCGCAGCGAGCGCCGCCGCAGCGACATCGCCACGAAGGGCGCGGCCGCAACCACCGCCGCCAGCGCAACCGCCCAGGGCGCGCCCCGGCCGAGCAGCAGGATCGCGGGAAGGCTCGCCAACCACACCGCAACGGCAAGCGACAGCGGCAGGATGCGCAGCTTGCGCAGCGCCTCGGCCAGGCGCGGCGTGCCGAGCGTCGCGCGCGCCAGCTCGCCCGCCCCCTGCACATAGCCGCTGCGCATGCGGGCCCAGAGCAGGCGATAGGCGTTCATCGTGTAGCCGTAATGCTCCACCGCCACGCGGTCGAGCCGCGCCAGTCGCCAGCCCTTCGCGCGCAGCCGCGTCGCCAGCTCGAATTCCTCGAAGCCGTGCAGGTTGCGGTCGGCGAGATAGCCCACCTCCACGATGGCGCTTCGGCGATACAGGCCCCCGCCATCGAGCCGGTCCACCTCGCCCGCCTGCAAATCCGCCCGCGGCCGCGCCGCGCGGGAGGCGAACTCCAGATTGCTCACCTGCATCTCGCGCACCAACCCGCCAATGCCGGCCAGTCGCGGCTCCTGCGCGGCGGCGGCGAGCGCCGCCTCAAGGAAGCCAGGCTGGAGCGCCATGTCGCCATCCATCAGATAGACGAACTCGCCGCGCGCATGCTGGAAGCCGAGCTGCGCCGCCGCGCCGCAGCCGCGGTCCTCACGGCGCCGGAACTGCACGATGCGCACCGGATAGGCCGAGGCGATCTCGACCGTCCGGTCCTCCGACAGGCTGTCGGCCAGCACCACCTCGCCCTCAAGCCCGCGCAGCGCCTCAAGGCTGCTCTCGATCGCGCGGGCGATATTGGCTTCTTCGTTGAGCGCCTTGATGACGATGCTGACCAGCATCCCACCCTCCGCCGTCGCATCGCCGTTCAGAACAGCCCCCCCAGGACGCGCGGCAGGGGCCGCATGCGCCGGTTCAGCACCACGCCGACCAGGCTGCCCCCGGCCAGCGCCACCTCCTCGCGCGCGCGGATCGCAATCGGGATCGGCGTCCTGTCCTGCCGCAGCACCATCACCACGCGCGGCTGCTCCGGCCCGAGGCGATGGAGGAAGGGCGATTCCAGGATCGGCGGGCAGTCCACCACCACCAGGTCGTAGCCGGCGCGGACCTCCTCATGCAGCTCGCGCAGGCTGCGCCCACCACGCCCTGGCGTACCGAAGGAGCCGCGCAGCGCGGTGGCGTGGAAGCTCGCCGCACCCACCGTGACCGAGGCGACCTCGACCTCCCCCCGCCCGAGATAGGCCGCGGCGAGGTCCGGCAGCGGCTGGGCGAAGGTCCCGCCCCCCTCCTCGCCCGCCTCGCTCGCATCGAGCAGCAGCACCCGGCAGAAGGGCTCGGAAGCTGCGGCCGCCGCGATTTCGCGCGCCAGGGTCGAGACACCGTCGCCGCGCTGGGCCGCCGTCAGGTGCACCACCACGCCGCTGCCCTCGGCCATGCCGTTGCGCAGCCGGCCGAGCACCGGTGCGACCTCGCGGCCGAGGCTGATGCTGCCCGGCGGCAGCGGGACGCTCATCGAGATCACGGGCTGCGTCTCGCGCTGCATCCGGCGCGCCAGATCGCGCTCACGCGGCATTGGCACGTCCCGCAGCGGTTCGGGCTCGGAGCCCTCCTGCATCGTGCTCACCAGCAGATTCCCTCGTACCGGCCGCCAGTCGGGCGTGCCGCGTCCGGCAGGCGCGCCAGGTCCACCAGGGTCTGATCCTGGCGCAGCGTCGGCAGGCTCCGTCCCTGCGGGATGCCCGCATGCGCCAGCACCAGCGTGTCACCATGCGAGGCGACCGCGTGCAGATCGTCGGTCAGCAGCGAGGCGAGATGCGGGATGCGTCCCTGGATGAAGGCGAGGTTGGCGCCGGTGAGCCGGCCCAGGCAGACATCGTGGTCGAAGATCCTCAGATCATAGCCTTTGCCAAACAGTCGTTCAGCAAGCTCCACCGCGGGGCTCTCGCGCAAATCGTCGGTGCCGCCCTTGAAGGCGAGCCCGATCAGCCCGACACGCCGGTTGCCAGCAGCACGCACCAGGTCGAAGGCACGCCTGACCTGCTCCTCGTTCGAGGCGAGCAGTGCGCCCATCATCGGGCAACTCACATCCAGGCTCTTGGCGCGGTAGAGCAGCGCGCGGAGATCCTTCGGCAGGCAGGACCCGCCAAAGGCGAAGCCCGGGCGCATATAGGCTGCCGAGACGTTCAGCCTGGTGTCGGCGCAGACCGCCTCCATCACGCTGTGGCTGTCGATGCCGATCGGCTTGCAGATCGCGCCGATCTCATTGGCGAAGACGATCTTCGTCGCATGCCAGGCATTGCTGGTGTACTTGATCATCTCCGCCACTGCGGTCGGCACCATGAATTCGCGCCCGCCGCCCTGTAGCGCCACATCCCGAACCAAGGCGCGCGTGCGCTCGTCATCGGCGCCCAGCACGACGATGCCGGCCTGGTCGTGGTCACGGATCGCCGTGCCTTCGCGCAGAAATTCCGGATAGATCGCGACGCCGAAGGCATCCCCGGCACGCCCGCCAGCGGCGCGTTCGAGCACTGGCGTCACCACGCCAGCCAGTGAGCCGGGCAGCATCGTCGAACGCACAGCGACCGCGTGGAAGGCTCCCTTCTGGGCGATGGCCCGGCCGATCACCTCACAGACGCGCACCACCTGCGTCAGGTCGAGATCGCCATTCGCGAGGCTCGGCGTGCCAACGCAGACGAAGCTGAGCTCCGAGGCTGCCACGGCTTCCGCGCCATCGGTCGTGGCGCGCAGCCGTCCCGCGGCGACCGCCTCGGCGATCAGCGGCGCAAGCCCCTCCTCCACGATCGGCGCGCGCCCGGCGTTGATGGTCTCGACCTTCTGCCCGCTCGTATCCACTGCCACGACGCGATGGCCATCGCGCGCGAGGCAGGCGGCGGACACAGCGCCAACGTAACCGATCCCGAATACGGAGATGCGCATCGTCCCCCCTGCCCCACCTGGCGTCGCGCGGCGTGTCGCCGCCTGCGCGCTGCATCGCCTGGCACGACGGCGGCAGACAACGTCCGAATGCGCGATCAGGGTCAACACCGAGCGACCACGCGCGGCGACGCGGATTGCGCCATTGCCGCTCAATCAACGGTATCGCCGCGCTCACGGTGGCGCGAGGCAAGCGCATGGCACGACGATCCGCTGATCAAGAAACTCTGATCGCGTTCCACGCTGCTGCTCGCACGCTCGGCATCACCGCGCGGCTCGCAGCGGCTTCATACTACGCTCGCGTCCTCGGCCGGGTCGGGCGCGCGCCGCTCGCAGCAGAAGGGGGAAGAGCAGCCTTGGGGCCCATGGCCAGCCTGCCGTCGGCGCGCGAGGTGGTGGCGGTGGCATTCCGTCACCGCTGGTCGCTGCTGCTCGCCGCGATCCTGCCGGTCGCCGTTGGCCTCGCCCTGCCCTTCTACCTGACGCCGCACTACGAAGCCCGGACGCAGGTGCTGGTGAAGCCGGGCCGCGAGTTCATGCCGCAGGCGGATGCGCCGGGCAGCATGCAGCTGCCGCAGACGACGATGCGCGAGATGGTGGATACCGTCACGCAGATCCTGCAGAGCAAGGACCTGATCCGCGACGTGCTGCGCGATGAGACGGTGCCGAAGCTCTACCCGGACATCGCGCGCCGCCTGCCGCCGGAGGCCTGGGACGACGCCGCCGGGCGCGCCCTGATGGCCGACTTCTCGGTGGCACCGGTCCGCCTGACCAACGTGATCGACATGGCGCTGCGCAACACCGACCGCGAGGTGGCGACCCAGGCGCTGCGCACCATCCTCACCCGCTCCCAGGAACGCCACGTCGCCGCCTTCAGCCAACGCCGCAGCGCGCTGTTGGAAGCGCAGCTTGAGGATAATTCGCGCCTTCTGGACGCCGCGCAACGCGCGCGCGCGGCCTATGTAGCCGAGCACCAGCTCTTTTCCTTGCCCGAGCAGCGCAACCTCCTGGTGCAGCGGCGTTCGCAAATGAGCCAGGAGCTGCGCGAGGCGGAGATGCGCGACGCAAGCCTCGCCCGGCAGATCGCCTATGTGACCGGCGAGCTCGCCCGCCAGCCGGAGACGATCACCGTCCAGGTCGTGAACCAGGCCTCGGGTGTTGCCGAGGACGCGCAGCGCCGCCTGCACGAGTTGCGCCAACGCGAGCGCGAGTTGCTCAGCACCCTCGGCCCCCAGCATCCGGAGCTGCGCGCCAACCGCGCGGCGATCGCCGCCACCGAACAGTCACTGGCGCAGACTGTGCGCCGCAATCAGGCGATCTCGACCGGCATCAACCCACTGACCACCGCGCTGCGCACCCAACTGGCCGCGCAGGAATCCGAGCGAGCGCCGCTGGTCGGGCGAATGACGGCGCTGCGCGCGGCGATCGAGGAGGATGACGCGCGGCTGCGACGGATGGCCGAGGACGAGATCGGCCTGCGCGCGCTCGACCGTCGCATCACCGGGCTCGAGGGCGCGATCCGCGAATTGCAGCAGCGCAGCACGGAAGCGCGGTTCAGCGAGGAGCTCGACCGCGCGCAGGTGGCCGGCCTCAGCGTGATCCAGCAACCCTTCACCTCCGAGCTCCCGGTCTCGCCGAAGCGCATCCCGTTCCTTGTGGGCGGGGTGGTCGCGGGCGGGTTGCTGGCCGCGCTGCGACTGCTGCTGGCGCTGTCCTTCGGCAGCCGCTTCCTGGCCGTGGAGACAGTGGAGCGGATGCTCGGCGTGCCGGTGCTGGCCGGCCTCCCGGCCCTGCCGCAGCCGCGCCGGCGGCTCGCCCTGCCCCGCCAGGCCGAACCGCCCGCCGCGCACCTCACGGACGCCGCGGTGCCGGCGGCACCGGTGAAGGCGCGCCTGCTCGGCCAAAAGCTTGCCGCGGATGGACGCACGCTGCGGGTGGAATGGGCCTGCGGTGCCTGCGGCACGCCAGGCACGCCGCAGGAAAGCATGTTCCGCCTGCCGCCCTGCCGCTGCACGCGCTGCGGCGCGCTGAACGAGATCGAAACCGACGCATGAGGGTGGGCTGGTATCTCCGCCGCCTGCGGCGGATGGGCAAGGCGGAGATCGCCTGGCGCGCCACGGCGCTGCTGCGCCAGCAGGCCTGGCGCCGTCGGCGCGGCGAGGCCTGGCCGATGCCGGCCGCGCGCCCCTGCTGGCAGGGCGGCGTCCTGCCGGCGGGTGCAACCGGCGACGCAGCGGCGCGGCAGGCGCTGGCGGACCAGGCCGAGGCGGTGCTCGCCGGCGCCTGGCCCACGCTCGCGGCCAGCGCGGAGGTCTCGGGGAACAATCCGGACTGGCATCGCGATCCGCTGACCGGGCGCGTCGCGCCCGCAGCGACCTATGGCTTCGACGTGCCCTATCGCGACGAGGAGGCCGTCGGGAACGTCAAGCATCTGTGGGAGCTGTCGCGGCTGCACCATGTCACGCTGCTCGCCGCGGCCTTCCACCAGGGCAGCGATGCCCGCCACGCGGAACGGGCGGTGGCGCATCTGCGCTCCTGGTGGTGCGCCAATCCGCCGCTCTGCGGCGTCCACTGGGTCAGCGGCATCGAACTCGGCCTGCGGCTGATCGGCTGGGTCTGGGCGCGGCGGCTGCTGCAGGGCTGGCCCGGCGTGGCGGCCACCTTCGAGAACAACCCATCCTTCCAGCGCCAGCTTCACGCGCACCAATCCTGGCTCGCCGCCTTCCGCAGCCGCGGCAGCTCTGCCAACAACCATCTGATTGCCGAACTGTGCGGGCTGCTGACCGCGAGCCTCGCCTTCCCACTGTCTGCCGAGAGCGCGCACTGGGCCCGTGACGCGGCGCGCGCGCTGGAGACCGAAGCCGCGCGCCAGACCTTCCCCGACGGCATGAATCGCGAGCTGGCCGGCGCCTACCACGTCTTCGTGCTCGAACTGCTGTTGGTGGCAGGCTGCGAAGCCGATGCCGCCTGCGCGCCCCTCTCCGACGCCTTCTGGCAGCGCGTCGCGGCAATGGCCGATGCGCTGGCAGCGACGGTGGATGCGCGGCTCTCGCCCTCTCGCCAGGGCGATTCCGACGATGGCCGCGTGCTGGTGCTGGACGCGCCGGACCGCCCGGCCGCGAGCGTGGTGCTGGACGCCTGCGCGCAGCTGCTGGGCGCCGCGCCCTGGTGGCCGGAGATCAAGGGCGGCAGCGTGACGGCGGCGTGCCTGGCGCAGATCGGGCGCAGGCGCGCACTGCGCGAGGGCCGGCCGGCGACACGACCGCATCTCTTTCCGCAGGCCGGCATCGCTATCCTGCGCCATGCGCCCCGCGACGCTGAGGAGATCTGGTGCCGCTTCGACCATGGGCCGCACGGCTTCCTCGCCACCGCGGCGCATGCGCATGCCGACGCGCTGTCCTTCGAACTGCGCCTGGGCGGCCAGGAGATCCTGATCGATCCCGGCACCTACTGCTACCATGGCGAGGGCGCATGGCGGGACCGCTTGCGCGCCACCATCGCGCATAACGCGCTCGAACTCGGCGGGCGGTCGCAGGCCGAGCCGGCCGGACCCTTCCTCTGGCATGCCCATCCCGCCGCCACGCTGCTCTCGGCCGAGGGGCTGGAGGGCGGCCCCCGCGCCACCGTGGAGGCGTGCCACGACGCCTACCGCGCGCTCAGCGCGCGCCACCGCCGCCGCCTGACGCTCGACCGCGCGGCGCGGCGGATCGAGGTGCTGGACGTGGTGGAGGCGCCGGGCCCGCTGCCGGCGCGACTGGCCTTCCACCTGCACCCCGATATCGCCTGCACGCTGCAAGGCCCTCTCGCGACGCTGTCCTGGGCCGGCGCCGAAGGGCCGTGCCGGGCGCTGCTCGAACTGCCCGCCGCGCTGCGCTGGGCTGCCGGCCGCGGCGACGGCGCGCCGGCCGGCGGCTGGTACTCGCCGCGCTTTGGCCTGCGCCTGCCGACGACGACGCTTCTCGGCACTGGGCTGCTCCACCCCGGGCAGGCGCTGCACAGCGTCGTTGCTTTCCTTCCCGCGCTCGCCCCACCGCAGCGCGGCCCCCGCTCGACGCAGGTGCTGGAGACTGGTTGATGCAGGATGCCAAGGCCGCAGTGCGGCGCGTGCTGATCATCGTGCAGAACCTGCCGGTGCCCTTCGACCGCCGCGTCTGGCTGGAAGCGACGACGCTGGCGCGCGCCGGATACCGGGTCAGCGTGATCTGCCCGAAGATGAAGGGCTTCAATGCCACGCGCGAGATCCTCGAGGATGTCGAGATCCTGCGCTACCCACTGCCGATCGAGGCACAGGGCACGCTCGGCTTCATCGCGGAATTCGCCTGGTGCTTCGTGATGGCGGCCGCGCTCAGCTTCCGCGTCGCGCTTTTCGGCCGCGGCTTCCACGTGCTGCATATCTGCAACCCGCCCGAGACCTACTGGCCGCTGGCCGCCTTCTGGCAGCTCTTCGGCAAGGTGTTCCTGTTCGACCACCACGATCTATCGCCGGAGATGTATGCGGCGAAGTTCGGGCGTGAGTCCGGCCTGCTGCACCGTGCGCTGCTGCTGATGGAGCGCCTGACTTTCCG
>JBIKSZ010000014.1:0-28405 GCA_044348345.1 Roseomonas sp.
ATGACCTTGCCCATGTCCTTCACGCTGGTCGCGCCGGCCTCGGCGATGGCCGCGTCCACGGCGGCAGCGATGGCGGCATCATCCATCTGCGACGGAAGAAAGCCTTCGATCACCGCGATCTCGGCCAGTTCCTTCTCCGCCAGCTCCTGCCGGCCGCCCTGCTTGTAGAGCTCCACGCTCTCGCGCCGGGACTTCACCATGCCGCGCAGCATGGAGATCACCTGGTCGTCCGGCACCTTGTCCACGCCCGAGGGACGGGCGGCGATGTCCACATCCTTCAGCTTGGCGGTGATCATGCGGATGGTGGAGGTCTTCGCGGCGTCCTTGGCGAGCATCGCCTCCTTCAGGGCCGCGGTGAACCGGGTGCGCAGGTCGTCCGACATCGGTGTATCTCCTCCCCTGCTCTACTCCCCCAGCGCCGCCGGGGGGTCAACGGCCGAGAGCGCCCAAAGGCCGGCGAGAGGGCTGCGGCAGGGTTCCTATGCGTCCGGGCGTTCACGCCCTGCCGGAATATGCTTCAGATGTGTATATCCCCGAGCAGCTTATGCCCGATCGGCGGAACCGCGTAGCGGTTCCACTCGATCGGGCGCTGCTCTAGGCTCCCGGCCGCAACAGCCGATCGAGTGCGACACGCATGTCCTGGCCCCATGCCGAGCGTCCCGGTGAGCCTGCCGATCCGTCCCGTCCCTGGCATTGGGTCGCGCGCAGCGACGATGGCGGGCTGCATCCGCTGCCGATCAGCTGGACCCCGCATCTGCGCAATTGGGTGACCTGGGATGGCGCGACGCTGGCCCCGGCCGAGGCCGCCGCGCGCTTCCGCTATCTCGGCCCCTGCCTGACGCCGGCCGAATCCGAGGCCCGGGTCGCGCAGGCCGCGGCCGCGGCCGCCCCCCCGCGCGAGGTCCCGCCTGGCGAGTTGCGCGGCCTGGCCGGTCTGGGCGCGACCTCCATCCCCGATCCGCCGCCGACGATGGTGTTCAAGAAGGACGCGATCCGGAACCACCTGCTGATCTTCGCCGGCACGCTGTTCGGGACGCTGTTCCTGATCGACAAGTTTAATTTGATGAGGTGAGGGGGCGGGCGCGACCGACCGCCCCCGCCGTCAGCCCGCCGCCTCGCTCTTCGCCGGGCGCACGCCCAGCAGATGCGCGATGGCGTAGCTCAGGTCGGCGCGGTTCAGCGTGTAGAAGTGGAACTCGTCCACGCCATTGGCCTGCAGCAGCCGCACCTGCTCCGCCGCGACCACGGCCGCGACCATGCGGCGCGTCTCGGCATCCTCCTCCAGCCCGTCGAACAGGCGGGCCATCCAGGCCGGGACGGAGGCGCCGCACATCGCGCTGAACTTCTGCACCTGCTTGAAGTTGGACACCGGCAGGATGCCCGGCACGATCGGCACGGTGATCCCCGCCGCGGCGCAACGGTCGAGGAAGCGCAGATAGATATCGGTATCGAAGAAGTACTGCGTGATCGCCCGCGTCGCGCCCGCATCGATCTTGCGCTTCAGGAAATCGAGGTCCGCCTGCGCCGAGGTCGCCGCCGGATGCATCTCCGGATAGGCGCCGACGCTGATGTCGAAATCGGCGATCTTGCGCAGGCCGCGAACCAGATCCTCGGCCTGGGCATAGCCGCCCGGATGCGGGGTGTATTCGGTGGCCCCCGCCGGCGGATCGCCGCGCAGCGCAACAATGTGTCGAACGCCGGCCGCCAGATAGCCGCGCGCGACCTCGTCCACTTCCTCGCGCGTCGCGCCGACACAAGTCAGGTGGGCGGCGGGCGTCAGCGACGTCTCCTGCGCGAGGCGGGAGACCGTCTCATGCGTGCGCGTCCGCGTGGTGCCGCCTGCCCCATAGGTGACGGAGACGAAGCGCGGCGCCAGCGGCTCCAGCCGGCGGATCGCGGCCCAGAGCTGCTGTTCCAGCGTCTCATTCTTGGGAGGGAAGAATTCGAACGACAGCTTGGGCGGTGGCAGCTCGGTCGGCTGCGGCAGGCCCGAAACGCGGGGCGCGGTCAGCCAGCGCTGCAGCGTGCCTGCCAGGGCGAGGTTCATGCCAGCCATCTCCTATCGCGCGTACGGTACGGCACCAATTGCAACCCTGCGCGCCACTTCACCCGTTCCCGAACCGGGCCGGCCGCGCATATAAGGAGCGGATCGTCAGCCGGGAAGCCTTCGGGCCGATGCGGCGGCATACCAGCCCTTCCGGACAGGATGGGTCGCAGTGGGATCAGGAGAGCGCGTGTGACTGTCATCCCGAAGGCCGGCTCCGCCGCGACGGCGCCGCGCCGCCGCGCCGGTCCCGTTCGGCTGGCGGCCGCGTTTCTGCTCGGCCTGGCGCTGGTCGGCTGCGCCTCGCGCCCCGACCCCGCTGACCCCGAGGCTGTGGCCGAATTCGAGCAGACCAACGACCCGCTCGAGCCGCTGAACCGTGGCATGTTCGTCGTGAATGATGGGCTGGATACGCTGGTGCTCCGCCCGGCGGCCGAGGCCTATCGCATCTTCATCCCGCCTGAGATCCGGACCAGCGTGCGCAATATGCTCGGCAATCTGCGCAGCCCGGTAATCCTGCTGAATGACGTCCTGCAGGGTGAGACGCAGCGCGCCGGCACCACGCTGGGCCGCTTCGTGCTCAACACTACGCTCGGCGTGGGCGGCCTGTTCGATGTCGCGACCGGCTACGGCCTGCCTGGCCATGGCGAGGATTTCGGCCAGACGCTGGCGGTCTGGGGCGCGGGGGAGGGGCCGTATCTGTTCCTGCCCGCCCTTGGCCCGTCCAACCCGCGCGACTTGGTCGGCACGGGCGTGGATGCGGTCAGCAACCCTTTCACCTGGATCAGCGGCGGCGCATGGCTGGACACGGCGACAGCCGCGCGCATCGGGCTGCAGGTGCTGGATACTCGCGAAGGCCTGATCGAGCCGCTGGACGCGCTGCGCCAAGGCTCGCTCGATCCCTATGCCGCGCTGCGCAGCGCCTATCGCCAGCGGCGCGCGGCTGAGATCCGCAACCCTGCCGTCAGCTCACCCGCGGCGCGCGGCACCGGCTTTGGCGTCGGCGCCGGCGTCGACGGTCCGCGCCGCTGACCGCTGGGAGGAGGACGCCATGACCCGCCCCGCTTTGGCCACCCGCCGCCGGTTGCTCGGCGCTGCCGCACTGACAGGTGGCCTGCTGGCCATGCGGCGCGGCCACGCGCAGCAGATCGACTTGGCGCGTGCGACCAGCTTCATCCAGGCCACTGGCGAAGAGCTGGTTGCGGCCATCAATGCCGCGGGCGCATCGGTCGCGCAGCGGCGGGAGCGCGTGGCGCAGATCCTGCGCCGCGCAGTGGATGTGGACGGCGTCGGCCGCTTCATCCTGGGCCGCTGGTGGCGCAACGCGACGGCGGAGCAGCAGCAGGAATACCTGCAGCTGTTCGAGCAGGTGCTGATCCGTAACCTTTCGGCCCGATTCGGCGAATACCAGGGCGTGCGCTTTGCCCTTGGCCGCACCCAGGCGCGGACCGAGGAGGACGCGCTGGTCAGCACCATTGTCGAGCGTCCGGGCAACCCGGCCTTCGGTCTCGACTGGCGCGTGGCGGAGGTGGGCGGTCAGCCCAAGGTCGTGGACGTGATCGCCGAGGGCACGAGCCTGCGGCTCACCACGCGCAGCGAGTATTCCTCTGTCGTGACGCGCAATGGCGGCAATGTCGCCGCGCTGCTCACTGCGATGCGCCAGCAGATCCAGCAGCTATCGGCACGCGAAGGGGGTTGAGCGCAGCTTCCTCCCCCGCGGCGCGGGGGCGAGACCACGCCTATCTCACACTCTCGAACACCAGCATCCGGTGGCCCTGATGGCGGAACTCGCCGGCCTCCTGCATGCCGATATCGGTCAGCACCGCGCGGGAGGCTGCATTGGTCTCCCGCGCGATCGCGATGATGCGCGGCAGGCCGGCGCGGTGCCCGGCTTCCAGCGCGGCGCCAGCCGCTTCGCGGGCATAGCCCTTGCCGCGGCATTCCGGCCAGAGCGCGAAGCGCAGCGCCACGCCCCGCCCATCTGGCCGCTCCATCAGTCCGCAAATGCCAAGGAAGTCGCCGGTCCCGCGTTCGAACACCGACCAGGTGCCGTAGCCGCGCACCAGCCAGAATTCCATGTCGTCCTCGAGCTCCTGCTTCGTGCGCTCGGGGCTGCGGACCCCGTGCAGCATGAAGCCGAAGACGCGCTCATCGGCCTTCAGGCGGATCAGCTCGTCCAGGTGCTCGGGCCCAGGCGGCAGCAGCGACAGCCGCGCGGTGTGCAGCGTGCGCGGCGCGGAGAGGACCGGGTGGGTCATGCCGCATTCCATGGGTCGCAACCTGCGCCCGCCGAAGGCGGGCGAGTGCCCGAATGGGCGCCGCGCCAAGTGGCACGAAGCCAAGCGCAGCGCCGGCGTCTGAGGGCGGATCGGTCGCGATCCGCGGGGTATGGTATCACGCGGGGTCGAGCCGGATGGCGAAGCCCTCGCCCTCGGGGATGAATTCGGCGAAGCCGGTCGCGATGCGCGCATCCGGCCGAGCGCGATGCAGCGCGCGGAACAGCGCATCGGGGCTGCCTGGCGCCGGCCAGCGGCGCGGCATCGCGCCCACCGCGACCAGCGCGCGCGCGATCACTTGCGCGCAATTCCCGCCGATCGCGACGAAGCGCGGCGGGCGCGCGGCAATCTCCTCCCACACGCGCACGAAGCCGAGCGCCGTCTCGCACCCGACCGGGACCACGAGGAAGGTGGTCGGGCAGCGCCGCGCGCGGGCCTCCGCCGCGAGCATGTATTCCGGGCGATCCGTCAGCAGCGCGCGATGGTCGCGCACCATGCCCGGCGCGATGATCGCGAGCCGCTGGTCGCGTTTGGTGCGCGCGTAGTAGCCCAGCGGCACGCCATGCGGCAGCAGCGCATCCGCATGCCCGCCCTCGTCGGTCGAGCGGATATCGGGGCCGGCCTTGTAGCGGCAGGCGATACCGATCTCGTCGGCGCCGAGGCGCAGCCAGGCGAGGTGGGGATGGGTGCCGGGGGCAGTCATGGGGCGGTTTGGTGGGGTATCCGGGAAGCCTGAAGCCCTCCCCCGCCATGCGGGGGAGGGTTGGGTGGGGGTGCGAGGATCAGCGCGCGCCGACCGCCGCACCCCACCCCGACCCTCCCCCGCATTGCGGGGGAGGGAGTGTGCAGCGTCAGCGCGCCAGCGGGCGGTACTTGATGCGGTGCGGCTGGTCGGCCGCCGCACCCAGGCGCCGGCGCTTGTCGGCCTCATAGGCTTCGAAATTGCCCTCGAACCATTCGACATGGCTGTCGCCTTCGAAGGCCAGGATGTGCGTGGCCAGCCGGTCGAGGAACCAGCGGTCGTGGCTGATCACCACCGCGCAGCCCGCGAAGTCTTCCAGCGCATCTTCCAGCGCGCGCAACGTATCCACGTCGAGGTCGTTGGTCGGCTCGTCGAGCAGCAGCACGTTGTGTTCGCGCTTCAGCATCTTCGCGAGGTGCACGCGGTTGCGCTCGCCGCCCGAGAGGATGCCGACGCGCTTCTGCTGGTCCGCGCCCTTGAAGTTGAAGGCCGCGACATAAGCGCGGCTGGGGATCGTCCGCTTGCCGATGGTGATCTGATCCATGCCGTCGGAGATTTCCTGCCAGACGGTCTTGTTGTCATCGAGGCTGTCGCGCGACTGGTCCACATAGCCGAGCTTCACGCTGTCACCGATGGTCAGCTTGCCGCCATCTGGCTCCTCGACGCCGGTGATCATCTTGAACAGCGTGGACTTGCCCGCGCCGTTCGGGCCGATGATGCCGACGATGCCGCCGGGCGGCAGCTTGAAGTCCAGATCCTCGATCAGCAGGCGATTGCCATAGCCCTTGCGCAGCTTCTCCGCCTGGATGACCAGGTTGCCGAGGCGGGGTGCGGGGGGGATGACGATCTCCGCCTCGCCAGGGCCCTTTTCCTGGGATTTCTGCAGCATCTCCTCATAGGCCGCGATGCGCGCCTTGGACTTGGCCATGCGCGCGGCCGGGCTGCGGCCCATCCATTCCTGTTCGCGCGCGAGCTGGCGCTGGCGCGTGCTTTCCTCGCGCTCCTCCTGCTGCAGGCGCTTGCGCTTCTGCTCGAGATAGGCGGAGTAGTTCCCCTGATAGGGAAAGCCGCGGCCGCGATCGACTTCCAGGATCCAGTTCGTGACGTTGTCCAGGAAGTAGCGGTCATGGGTCACGACCAGCACCGCGCCCTGGTAGTCCTTCAGCGTCTTCTCGAGCCAGGAGACGCTTTCGGCATCGAGGTGGTTGGTCGGCTCGTCGAGCAGCAGCAGGTCGGGCTTTTCCAGCAGCAGCTTGCACAGCGCCACGCGCCGGCGCTCGCCGCCCGACAGATGGGCGACCTTGCTGTCGAAGGGCGGGCAGCGCAGCGCATCGAGCGCGATGTCGATCCGCCGCTCCAGCTCCCAGCCTTCCGCCGCGTCGATCTTCTCCTGCAGCTCGGCCTGTTCGGCGAGGAGGGTGTTCATCTCCTCCTCCGACATCTCCTCGGCGAACTTCTCCGAGATGGCGTTGAAGCGGGCGAGCTGGCCGGACAGCTCGGTGAAGGCTTCCATGACGTTCTCGCCGACGGTCTTGTCGGGGTTCAGGTGCGGCTCCTGCGGCAGGTAGCCGACGCGCGCACCTTCGGCGGCCCAGGCCTCGCCGCCGAATTCCTTGTCGATGCCGGCCATGATCTTCATCAGCGTGGACTTGCCGGCGCCGTTCGGGCCGAGCACGCCGATCTTCACATTGGGCAGGAAGGAGAGGGTGATGCCTTTGAAGACCTCACGCCCGCCCGGATAGGACTTGGTGAGATCCTTCATCACATAGACATACTGCCAGGCGGGCATCGGCTTCGGCTTCCGGGGGCAATGGGGAGAGGGGCGGCGTTCTATCGCGGGGCGGAGGGGGGCGCAAACGGCAAGAGGGTCGTTGGCGGGGCAGGCCCGGCTTCGCTTCGCACGCGGCGGATTTGGGCGACCTGCAGCTGATTTGGCGCTCCTCGGGGCCCCGCAAAGCCGCGCAGCGGTTTTGCGGGGATGGGCCCGGAGGGACTCGAACCCCCAACCAAGCCGTTATGAGCGGCCCGCTCTAACCATTGAGCTACAGGCCCATAGCCCGGCCCAGGGATGGCGAAACCCTGCGCCGTGCGCAAGGGCAGCGCGGTGGATAAACCCTATCGCTCGCAGCGCAGCTGCACCGTCGCCCGGTGCGCGATCTCGCCCACATCGGCCGCGCTGCGGTCCGCGCCGCGGCTTTCGGCGGTGCGGAAGGGCACACCAGAGCGGCGCAGGAAGGCCTGCGCGACCTCGCCCTTCACCGCGAAATTCACATTGTCCACGTTCTGCACCCGGCGGTTGTCGAGCTTCGAGACGACCACCCCCACCACATGGCCCTGCAAATCCAGCATCGGCCCGCCGGAATTGCCCGGCTGGACCTCGGCGCTGATCTGGAAGTTATTCGGGTCGTTCCGCACGCCCGCCAGCGCGTTGATGACGCCCCGCGTCAGCTTCGGATCGGCCGAGAGCAGCCCGGCCAGCGGGAAGCCATAGACGATCACATCCTCCCCCCGCCGCACCGTCGGGCCGCTGCGGAAAGGCAGGGTCGGGCCCGGATTGCCCGGCACGGTCAGCACGGCGAGGTCGAGCGCGGCATCCACCTGCGCCGGCGGGGTCGCGGCGAGCCAGCGGCCATCGGCGGTGCGCGCCAGCACGCGGTTGCAGCCATCCACCACATGCTGGTTGGTCAGCACCCGGTCCGGCGCCACCACGAAGCCCGTACCGGTCGAGACGCGCTGCGCCTGCTGGTTCGGCCGCGCCTGCGCGACCGCGGGTGCGGGGGCGGCGGCGGTGGCGAGTTCCACCCGCGTCTCCGTGCAGATATCGCGGTCGCGGACCACCGCCTCTCGCCCATCGGCTAGCACCAGGCGGATATCGAAGCGGCAGCCGGCCTCGGGGCTCGGGCGCAGGCTGAACGCCTGGTTCGGCCCGAGCGGCCCGCGGTTGAGCAAATTGCCCCCCCAATCGGCGCGGCCGCTGCGCACGGCATGCAGCGCCGTCGCCTCCACGCCCGTGCGGTTGGCGATTCGCACCGGCTCGGGGTCGGGCGCCGGCGCCTGGGCCACGGCCGGCGCGGCCAGCAGCAGAAGGGCGAGGAGAGGGACAGCCTGTCGCATGGGCTGTGATGTCGCGACGCCTCACGCCGACGTCAACGCCCCGGAAAGCCGGGACAAGCTGATCCGGATCAAGGCCCCGGCCCCCCGGGCCGGCCAGACTGGCTCCACGCGCCCAGCCTGGCCCTTGACCCTCCCATGATGGGAGGCCCCATCTGGTGCGCATGGACACGACGCGGCCCGCAATGCCCGAGGCACCGCTCACCCCCGCGCCACCCTCTCCGGGCGGGCGCCTTTCCCTGCCCGTGGAGGGCATGACCTGCGCGAGCTGCGCGGGGCGGGTGGAACGCGCGCTGAAGCGCGTGCCCGGCGTGGCGGAGGCCACGGTGAACCTCGCCGCCGAACGGGCCGAGGTGACCGGCACCGCCCCGCCGGAGGCGCTCGCCGCCGCGATCCGCGCCGCCGGCTACGCCGTGCCGGAGGTGGAGCGCAGCCTTGGCATCGAGGGCATGACCTGCGCGAGCTGCGCCGGGCGCGTGGAACGGGCGCTCGCCAAGGTGCCGGGCGTGTTCTCGGTCAGCGTGAACCTGGCGACCGAGCGCGCGACGCTGCGCGCCCTGGCCGGCGTCGATGATGCCGCGCTGGCGGCCGCGCTCGCCAAGGCCGGCTATCGCCTGGCTGCCATCCCGGACGATGCCGAAGCCGAGGAGGCGGCAGCCCATCGCCGCCTGGCGCGGCAGGGGTGGGAGCTGGCGGGGGCCGCGCTGCTCGCCGCGCCCTTCCTGGTTGGCATGGCTGGGCTGGCCTTCGGCGCGGATTGGATGCCGGGCGCCTGGGTGCAGCTGGCGCTGGCCTCTGCGGTCTTCGCCTGGTTCTACCCGCGCTTCCTGCGCGCCGCCTGGGGCGCGGTGCGGGACGGGACGGGCAATATGGACCTGCTGGTGTCGCTCGGCACCGGCGCGGCCTTTCTCCTGTCGCTCTGGGTGATGTGGCGGCACGGCGCGGAGCACCCGCATGGCCTCTACTTCGAAGCCGCCGTGGTTGTGCTGGTCTTCGTGCTGCTCGGCAAATGGCTGGAAGCGCGTGCGAAGCGCGGCACGGGCGCCGCGATCCGCGCCCTGCTCGCGCTCCGCCCGCGCAGCGCGCAGCGGCTCGAGCCCGACGGGACGGAGCGCGAGGTGCCGGCGGCGGCGCTCATCGTGGGTGATCGCATTGCGGTGCGGCCGGGCGGGCGCATCCCGGTGGATGGCGTCATCGAGGCCGGCGAGGCCGGCGTCGATGAAAGCGCGCTGACCGGCGAATCCCGCGCGGTGGAGAAGGCGCCGGGTGCCAAGGTTGCGACTGGCACGGTGGTGCTGGATGGAAGGCTGGTGATCCGCGCGACCGCGGTTGGCGGCGACACGACGCTCGCGCGCGTCGCCGCGCTGGTCGCCGCCGCGCAGGCCTCGCGCGCGCCGGTGCAGAAGTTGGTGGATCGCGTCAGCGCGGTCTTCGTGCCCGTCGTCATCGTGCTGGCGGTGCTGACGCTGGTGGGCTGGCTGCTGGCCGGCGCGGGGGCGGAGGCGGCGATCCTGCACGCCGTTGCGGTGCTGGTCATCGCCTGCCCCTGCGCGCTCGGCCTTGCCACACCCGCCGCGATCATGGCCGGCACTGGCGCCGCGGCGCGGGCGGGGATCCTGCTGCGCGACGCGGAGGCGATCGAGCGCGCGAAATCCATCACGCTGGTCGCCTTCGACAAGACCGGCACGCTGACGGAAGGCAAGCCGCGCCTCGCCGCGCTGCATCCCGCGCCGGGGATCGAGGCCGCGCAGGCCTTGGCCCTGGCTGCGGCGCTGCAGGCGGGCAGCGAGCATCCGCTGGCACAGGCGGTGCTCGCCGCGCATGGCGGCGCGACCGCAGCGGTGGAGGGTTTTCGCGCATTGCCCGGCCGTGGCGTGGAGGGCCGGGTGGCGGGCCGCAACCTTGCGCTCGGCAGCCCGCGCATGCTGGCGGAATCCGGCACCGATCCTGGCATGCTGGGCGCGCAGGCGGCGGCGGAAGCGGCGCAGGGCCGCACGCTGGCCTGGCTGATCGATCCCGTCGCGCACGCGCCACTCGCGCTGCTGGCCTTCGAAGACGCCGAGAAACCGCGCGCGGCGGAGGCGGTGGCCGCACTCCGTGCCATGGGCGTCGAGGTCGCGATGCTGTCGGGCGATGTCGCGCCCGCCGCCGCGGCTGCCGCCGCGCGGCTCGGTATCGCGCGCGTCGCGGCGGAGGTTCTGCCCGCCGACAAGGCCGCGCAGGTCGCGGCCTGGAAGCAGGGCGGCGCGCGCGTCGCCATGGTGGGCGATGGCGTCAACGACGCGCCCGCGCTCGCCGCCGCCGATCTCGGCATCGCGATGGGCACGGGCACGGATGTGGCGATCGCGGCGTCGGGTATCACACTGATGCGCGGCGATCCGGGCCTCGTGCCCGCCGCGCTCGACATCACGCGCAGGACCTATGCGAAGGTGAAGGAGAATCTGGCATGGGCGTTCGCTTACAACCTGCTCGGCCTGCCCCTGGCGGCGCTCGGCGTCCTGTCGCCGATGCTGGCGGGTGCGGCGATGGCGATGTCCTCCGTCTCGGTGGTGGCGAATGCGCTGCTGCTGGCCCGGTGGCGCCCGCCTGCGATGATCGCAGGGCGGCGCCCGCGCTAGCGGGCGAGCACCGGAGGTCTGAATCGCAGGCGCGAAGACTCCGCGGCATGACAATCGGCGAGGCCGCGGCGCGCTCTGGCGTCTCGGCCAAGATGATCCGCCATTATGAGGCGATCGGCCTGATCGAGGCGGAGCGCCGCGCCAATGGCTATCGCAGCTATCGCCCGCAGGATGTCGCGGTGCTGCGCTTCATCCGCCATGCGCGCGACCTGGCCTTCCCGCTCGAGGATATCCGCAAGCTGCTCGCGCTGTGGCGCGACCGCTCGCGTGCCTCGGCCGAGGTCAAGCGCCTGGCGCTGGCGCATGTCGAGGCGCTGGAGGCGAAGGCGGCTGCGATGAGCGCGGTGGCCGGCAGCCTGCGGCATTTGGCGAATCATTGTGCGGGCGACGCACGGCCGGACTGCCCGATCCTGGCGGAGCTGGAAGGAACGACGGCGTGACAGTGGAACTCAAGGTCGCGGGCATGACCTGCGGGCATTGCGCGAAGGCGGTCACCGCCGCGATCCAGGCGAAGGACCCGGCTGCGAAGGTCGAGGTGATGCTGGCCGAAGGGCTGGTGCGCGCCGAGACCACGCTGCCCCGCGCGGAGGTCGCCGCCGTGATCGCCGAGGAAGGCTACCAGGTCGCCGCCTGACGCGACTGCGCGCCCCTTCGTGATGCATGGGCCGCGCCGCGGCGTGGCACGGGTGCGGCCCGGTCAGGCAAGGCGGGCGACGGATGGATCCCTGGTGGCGCGGCGCGGTGATCTACCAGCTCTATCCGCGCTCCTTCGCGGATTCGAATGGCGATGGCATAGGCGATCTGCGCGGCATCGCGTCCAGGCTGGATTACATCGCCAGCCTCGGCGTGGATGCGGTCTGGCTCTGCCCGGTCTATGCCTCGCCCGGCGCCGATGGCGGCTATGATGTCGCCGATCACACCGCCGTCGCGCCGGAGTATGGCACGCTCGACGACCTCGATGCGCTGATCGCCGCCTGCCATGCGCGGGGGCTGCGCGTGCTGCTCGACCTGGTGCTGGCCCATACGAGCGAGGCGCATCCCTGGTTCCAGGCCGCCCGGGCTGCACGCGAAGGGCCGCTCGCGGATCGCTATGTCTTCGCCGATCCGCGCGCAGATGGGACGCCGCCGAATAATTGGCTGTCGGTCTTCGGCGGCCCGGCCTGGCGCTGGGAAGCGCGGCGGCGGCAATACGCGCTGCACCATTTCCTGCCTGCGCAGCCGGCGCTGAACCTGGCCGATGCCGCGACGATGGACGCCATGGCCGGCGTGATGCGCTTCTGGTTCGATCGCGGCGTGGACGGGTTTCGCGTGGATGCGCTCGACTTCGTCGCGCATGACCCGCTGCTGCGCTCCAACCCGGCTGCGATGTTGGCCGAAGTTCCGGCGAAGCCATTCGGCATGCAGCTGCATCGGCACGACATGATGGGCGAGGGCACGGATGCGATCCTCGCCCGGCTGCGCGCCGAGACGGAGGCCTTTGGGGATCGCGCGCTGCTCGGCGAATTCTCCTCCCAGCCCGGCGCTTTTTCCCGGGTTGCGCGCGCCACAGCGCCGGGACGGCTGCATATGGGCTATACGCTGGCCCCGCTCCGCGGCGCCTTCGGCCACGCTGAGGCGCGCGCCCTGGTCGAGGCGGCGGCGCATCCGGAAGGCTGGCCCTGCTGGTCCTTCTCCAACCACGATGTGGTGCGCGTCGCGACCCGCTGGGCGCCCGGCGGCGTGCCGGATCGGCGTGCGACGAAGCTTCTGCTCGCGCTGCTGCTGACGCTGCGCGGCAGCGCCTGCCTGTATCAAGGCGAGGAGCTTGGTCTGCCCGAGGCCGATCTGCTCTTCGCGGCGCTGCGCGATCCCGTCGGCCGCGCCTTCTGGCCGGATATCCGGGGCCGCGACGGCGCGCGCACGCCGATGCCTTGGGACCAGGGCGCACCCCATGCCGGCTTCACCCCGGGCGCGCCCTGGCTGCCGGTGCCCGATGCGCATCGTGCCTTGGCCGTGGATGCGCAGGCGGCCGATCCCGACAGCGTCCTGCACTTCGCCCGCGCGATGCTGCGCGCCCGCCGCGCGACACCGGCGCTGCGCGATGGCGAGCTGGAGCCGCTCGACCTGCCGGCGCCGCTGCTGGGCTTCGATCGCGTGCGCGGGGCCGCGCGCGTGCGCTGCGTGTTCAACCTCTCGGCCGCGGCGGCAGTGGTGCCGCCGGCGCTGGCCAAAGGCACACATGCGCTGCCGCCGGCGCCCGTGCCGGGCGTGCCGGAGGTGCTGGCGCCCTGGGGCGTTGGAATAGGGACCCTGGGTTGACGCCGCGCGCCGCTCGGCGTTTCAAGCGCCGGCCATTTCCCCCCGCCCGGAGCGCGACGCATGAACCCCGCCACCAAGGCCGCCCTGATGGGCGTGACCACCGCCACCCTGACCACCGTGCTGCTGAAGAAGGGCGTGCGCTTCGCCTACGTCAACGGCGCGCGCCCCATCGTCCCCGGCAACTTCACCCGCATCGTCGGCCCGGCCTTCACGCTGCGCTTCACGCCGACGCGCGAGGACCTCGCGACGGTCGATAGCTGGGCCTCCCCCCGCTCCACCCGCGCGGCGATCGAGGACATGCCGGAAGGCTGCGTCGCCATCGCGGATGCGATGGGGCTCACCACCGCCGGCATCTTCGGCGACATCCTCTGCGCGCGCATGGCTGTGAAGGGCGTCGCCGGTCTCGTCACTGACGGCATGGTGCGCGACGGCCAGGGCGTGATCGGCACCGGGCTGCCGGTGTTCTGCCAGGGCTATGTCGCCCCGGCCTCGGTCGCCGCGCTGAACTTCGTCGGCTGGCAGGAGACGATCGGCTGCGGCGGCGTGACGGTAGTGCCGGGCGACATCGTGGTCGCCGATGGCGACGGCGCGGTGGTGATCCCGCAGGCGATGCTGGACGCGGTGACCGAAGCAGCGGTGGAGCAGGAGCGCCTGGAAGGCTGGATCATGCAGGAAGTCGGCAAGGGCCTCGCTTTGCCCGGCCTCTACCCCGCGAATGCCGAGACCAAGGCCCGCTACGAGGCCGACAAGGCCGCCGGGCGGATCTGATCCATCGGCCGCGATAGTGGCCAAAAAAGAACCCCGGCGCCGCAAGGCGCCGGGGCAAGTATGGTCCGCACACCATGTGCGAAACCGCCGGGAGAAAACGTCGAGGCATCGCCTGGACAGAAGACACCCTGGCCCATCACGGCTCACCCCGCCGTGACCCGAAGGTGAAGCCTGGGAGAGCCTTTGCCCCGAAGCTTCGGTCGGGCTCAGGCTCGATCCGCCTTACGCCGGTGCGGCGGCACACTCCCGCACCAGCGCGCCCTGCCGGCGCAGCCCGGCCTGCAACTCGGCCACATCCACATCCCGCAGCTTGACGCCGCGATCGGCGGCGATCGCCGCCGCGACGCCGGCCGCCTGGCCGGTCAGCCAGCACTGGGGAATCTCGCGCAGGAAGGAGTGGCTTGTCGCATCGCAGGCGAGATGCCGCCCCGGCGCCAGCAGCCCCTCCAGCGCCGCCGGCACGATCGCGCCATAGGGCACGCTGACCGGCGCGAATTTCGGCGAGAGGCTCGGCGAGACGCCGATCTCGTCGGGCGCGATCCGCCCATCCCACCATGCGCGCGTCACCGGCGTCACACCGCCCAATCGCCGCGCATGCCGCACGCCGAGCTGCGGCGCCGACAGCATCGGGAAGGCCCGTTCGAAGCCGGGGGCTTCCGCGCGGTAGCGGTCGAGATGACGGAACATCAGCCGGTGGCTGGTGACCTCCACCTCCGTCAGATCATCCACCATCACCGCCGAATAGCCCGCGAGCCGCGGCCCCATGAACAGCGCCACATCGTCGCGCCAGCTGGCGAAGGCCTTGTCGAAGAAGCCGACGGCGTCCTTGCCGCGTGCCATGAAGTCCGAAAACTCCTCCGGCTTCTCCGCGCGCCAGGCGAGGTAGCGCGGCATGTCCACGCCGCCGAAGGTCCAGGAGGTGTTCATGCAATGATGGATGTCGCGCTCATCCACATCCTCGGCGAAGGCGGCGCCGGCGCGGGCATAGAGATCGCCATCGCCCGTCGCATCCACCGTGACCTTCGCCAGCACCGCGCGGCGGCCCTGCTTGCTTTCGAAGATCGCGCCGCAAACCGTGTTGCCGTCCATCACCGGCTCCGCGCCCCAGGCGTGGAAGACCAACTCGACGCCAGCTTCGATCGCCATCTCCAGGCTCGCAGCCTTCAGATGTTCGGGGCAGACGGTCGGCGAGTGCGTGACGATGCCGTGGAAGGCCGCGGTGCGCAGCGCCCACCAGGCGGCGGTGGCCGTATCGCGCGTGCCCCAGGCCGCGCGCGGCGGGCCGGCGACGACCTCCTTCGGCAGGCGGTCGAGCAGCTCCTCCGCCAGGCCCCGGATCAGCAGCGTGCCGTCCCAGCCCGTCATGCGGTCGATCCAGACGACGAGGCCTCCGGTGGACAGGCCGCCGAGATGATTGTGCCGCTCCAGCAGGATCACCCGCGCGCCGCGCCGCGCGGCCGCGACGGCGGCTGCCCATCCGGCCGGGCCGCCGCCCACCACCAGCACGTCGCATTCGGCATGCACCGGGATCTGGCGCGCGGCCTCCGTCACGGTGCGGCCCGTCGGTGCCCGGCGGCGCGCGGGGTTGCGGGGGGCGAAGACCTCGGAGCGGAAGAACAGTCGCCCGCCCTCGGTGCTGCCGCCCTGGTTGCTGTCCTGGTTGCCGTCCATGCGCCGATCATGGACCGGTCTGGTCCGGCCGCCCATCGCCCTTTCGGCGCCTTCCCGTGGCGGGGCGGGAAATCTAAGGTGGCCCAGCCATGCGAAACCTTCCGCAGGATTGCGAGCGTGCCCGGCGCGCCCGCCTGCCCGCGGCCGGCTGCTGCTGACGCGGCCCTCGCCGCCCGACCCCTGTCCGGAGTTCCCGATGCCCGACCTGTTCGATCCGCTGGCGCTGCGCGGCGTGACCTTGGCCAACCGCATCGGCGTGTCGCCCATGTGCATGTATTGCGCCGGCGAGGATGGAAAGCCGACCGACTGGCACCTGGCGCATCTGCTGCAACGCGCGATCGGCGGGCCCGGGATGGTGATGGTGGAGGCGACCGCCGTGTCGCCGGACGGCCGCATCACCATGGCCGACCTCGGCCTGTGGGAGGACGGGCAGCTGGCTGGCCATGCAAGGCTGGCCGCGGCGATTGCCCATGCCGGGGCCGTGCCGGCGATCCAGATCGCGCATGCCGGGCGCAAGGGTAGCCGGACGCCCGCCTGGGCCGATGCGCCGGCCGATCCGGGGTGGGAGATCCTGTCCGCCTCCGACCTGCCGCTGCCTTCGCCCGCCGGCAATTTCCCCGCCCCGCGCGCGATGACCGGCGAGGAGGTGGCGGCGCTGCCCGGCCTTTTTGCCGCCTGCGCCCGCCGCGCGGTTGCCGCCGGCTACCGGCTGATCGAGGTGCATGCCGCGCATGGCTATCTGCTGCACCAGTTCCTCTCCCCCCTGACCAACCGCCGCAACGACCGCTGGGGCGGCGATTTCGAGGGCCGCGCGCGCCTGCCGCTGGAGGTGGTGCGGGCTGTCCGCGCGGCAATCCCGGACACAATGCCGCTGGCGCTCCGCGTCTCCCACACCGATTGGATCGAGGGCGGCTGGACGACGGAGGAGACGGTGGAGCTCGCCCGTCGCGCCAAGGCCGCGGGGGTGGACCTGGTGGATGTCTCCTCGGGCGGGCTGGACGCGACGCGCCAGCGCATCCCGATCGGGCCGGGCTACCAGGTGCCCGGCGCTGTGGCGGTGCGGCAGGGCGCCGGCGTGGCGGTGGCCGCCGTCGGCCTGATCACCGAGCCCGAACAGGCCCAGGCGGTGGTGGCCGAGGGCCAGGCGGAGCTGGTGCTGCTGGCGCGCGCCGTGCTGCGCGACCCCTATTGGCCGATCCGGGCGGCGGTGGCGCTTGGCCGGCCGGATGCGGTGAAGGCCCCGCCACAATATGACCGGGGATGGAATGGGATCGGCAAGTTTGGAATGCGCTTCGCGACCGGGGAGCCCCAGCCGAAGCTGTAGCAGGCCGTTTCCCCACTGTGCCCTGGGGCGTTTCGTGGCCCCGGGGCGAATAGGAGCGCGGCCGGCGGCGGAAACCGGCCACTGTCAGCCTTCAACTCGGCCCCCCGCGCTGGTAAGGTGCCGCGCCCGCCGGCAGGCGGGCGTGGGAGCCAACCGGCGGCGCCCCGGCAGGCGGCAGGGCGATGCGCCCCGCGGCCCCGGCGCCGCCCGACGTCGGGACATCGGGTGCCATGAAGTTCTCCGTGGACAGGGCGGTTCTGCTCAAGGCGCTCGCGCATGTGCAGAGCGTGGTGGAACGCCGCAACACCATCCCGATCCTGGCCAACGTCATGCTGGAAGCGCGCGAAAGCGGGCTGAAGCTGACCGCGACCGACATGGAGATCGCGGTGGTCGAGGAAGTGCCCGGCGTCACTGTGACGCGCCAGGGCACCACCACCGCGCCGGCCGCCACGCTGTACGAGATTGTCCGCAAGCTGCCCGAGACGGCGAAGGTCGAGCTCGACCATCCCGGCGGGGATGCACAGCTGACGCTGCGCGCGGGGCGCTTCGATGCGAAGCTCGCCGTGCTGCCGAAGGACGACTTCCCCTCCATGACGGAGGGCAAGCTGCCGCACAAATTCGCACTCCCCGCCGGGCAGCTGCGCGAGCTGATCGACCGCACGCGCTTCGCGATCAGCACGGAGGAGACGCGCTACTACCTGAACGGCATCTATCTGCACGCGACCGAAGCGGGCGGTGCGAAGGTGCTGCGCGCGGTCGCGACCGACGGCCATCGCCTGGCGCGCGTGGAGGAGCCGCTGCCGGATGGTGCCTCGGGCATGCCGGGCGTGATCATTCCCCGCAAGACGGTGAATGAGCTGCGCAAGCTGGCCGAGGAAGTGCAGGACGAGATCCAGGTCGCGCTGTCGGACACCAAGATCCGCTTCACGCTGGGGCCGGTGCAGCTGACGTCCAAGCTGATCGACGGCACCTTCCCGGAGTATGAGCGCGTGATCCCGCGCGGCAACGACAAGGTGCTGCGCGTGGCGAAGAAGGATTTCGCCGAAGCCGTCGCGCGCGTCGCCGGCATCAGCAGCGAACGCTCGCGGCCGGTGAAGCTCAGCGTGGACCGCAATCACCTGTTGCTGAGCGCCGCGAGCGCGGAGCTCGGCCAGGCGCAGGAAGCGCTGGAAGGCGATCAGGTCAGCTATGATTCGAGCCCGATCGAGATCGGCTTCCAGGCGCGCTACCTGAACGACATCACCGACCAGATCGTCGAGCAGGTGGAGTTCCGCTTCGCCGATGGCTCGGCGCCGACCATCGTCACCGACAGCGCGAAGCCCGAGGCGCTGTATGTGCTGATGCCGATGCGCGTCTGATCCGGCACGCGATCTGCCGATGCGACAGGGGGCGGCCGCCCGGCGGCGCGCCCCCTTTTTCGTGGCTGCGCGCCGCGCCGGCGCCTTGACGTTCCGCCTTCGTTCGCCCACTTTGATATCGTTGATAGCAACGGAGGCGGCGGGGCCATGGCCCAGCTCCTGGTGCGCAATGTGGATGAGGAGACGGTGGCCTGGCTGAAGGCCCGCGCCGCCGCGCATGGCCGCTCTGTCGAGGCGGAACATCGGGACATCCTGCGGCAGGCCCGCACCGCCGGCGCGCCTGAGACATTCTGGGAGCGCGCGGCGCAGCTCCGTCGGCGACTGGCTGGTCGCAACATCACCCCGTCCGAGGTCTTGCTGCGCGAAGCGCGCGGTGAGCGATGACCGATGCCTGGGTTGTCGATGCCAGCGTCGTCGCGAAGTGGGTGCTGCCTGAGCCGGCCAGTGATGTCGCGCTGAAGCTGCGCGGTCACCGGCTGGTTGCGCCCGAGTTTCTCGACATCGAGTGCGCCAGCATTCTCTGGAAGACCATGCGGCGCGACGAGATCACAGCCGAGGAAGCCTTGGAGTTGCAGGCGGAACTGCGGGACGCGCCGGTCGAACGGCTGCCGAATGCCGCCTTGCTTCCCTTGGCCATGCTGGTGGCGACAGAGGCGCAGCACTCGGTCTATGACTGCCTGTATATCGCCGCAGCCGAACTGAGCGGTCTGCCGCTCATCACCGCCGACCGGCGCCTGGCCCGCCTCCGATGGCGCGATGTCAGGATCGTGCCCCTGGACGACCTTCCCTGACCCAGCCCGTTCTTCCCCCGCTCCGCCTCGCGCGGCTTCGGCTCACCGATTTCCGCTCCTACGCCAGCTTCGAGGCGCGCTTTGGCGGCCGCATCGTCGCGATCGCGGGCGAGAACGGCGTGGGCAAGACCAATCTCCTGGAGGCGATCAGCCTGCTCGGCCCTGGCCGCGGCCTGCGCGGGGCGCGCGCGGGCGAGATGGGGCGGCGCACAGGCGCCGAAGCCCGCCCCTGGGCCGCCTGGGGCCTGTTCGAGGGGCCGCATGGCGCCGCTGCGATCGCC
Organism: Roseomonas sp.; assembly: GCA_044348345.1. Taxonomy (GTDB): domain Bacteria; phylum Pseudomonadota; class Alphaproteobacteria; order Acetobacterales; family Acetobacteraceae; genus Falsiroseomonas. The sequence goes on from JBIKSZ010000014.1 coordinate 19,283, forward strand.
ACCGGCACGGTGGGCGAGGATGGCCCCGATGCGCGGCGCAAATGGCGGTTGGACGACGAGCCGCTGAAATCCGGCGCCGAGCTGGCCGACCGCGCCGCCGCCGTCTGGCTCACCCCCCAGATGGACCGCCTGTTCCAGGAAGGCGCCAGCGGCCGCCGTCGCTTCCTGGACCGCCTGGTCTGGGCGCTGGAGCCCGGCCATGCCCGCGAAGTGGCAGCGCACGAGACCGCGATGTCCGGCCGCAACCGCCTGCTGGCCGAAGGCCGGCGCGATGCGCGCTGGCTCGCCGCACTCGAAGACGCGATGGCCCGCCACGCCACAGCCGCCGCCGCTGCCCGCCGCGCCCTGCTCGTCCGCCTGAACGCGCTGCTGGAAGCCGGCACTGCGACCGGCGCCTTCCCCGCCGCGCGCCTGACGCTGCTCGACCCCGTTGCCGCCTGGCTGGACGAGGCGCCCGCCGTCACGGTGGAGGACCGGGTGCGGGAGGCGCTGGCCGCCAATCGTGCGCGGGATGCCGCGGCCGGCGGGGCGGCGGTTGGCGCGCACAAGGCCGATCTCGGCATGACCCATCTGCCCAAGGATTTGCCCGCGGAGCTGTGCTCGACCGGGGAGCAGAAGGCGCTGCTGGTCTCGGTCGTGCTGGCCCATGCCGCGCTGATCGGCGCCGCGCGCGGATTCGCCCCCCTGCTGCTGCTCGACGAGGTCGCCGCCCATCTGGATCAGCGCCGGCGGGAAGCGCTTTACGACGCCCTCGCTGCCCTGCCGGCCCAGGTGTTCCTGACCGGCACGGAAGGGGATATCTTCTCCCCCCTCCGCGGCACGGCGGAGGCGTTCCGGGCGACCCCCGCCGGGCTCGTTCCGCATCCCGATTTCCCCGTGCCGAATCCCGCCTGAATCCCTATATTCGAAGGGTTCAGCCGAAACCTGCAGGAGCCACCGCCGGCATGTCCGACGCCGCCGCGCGCGCCAACCAGCCTACCCCCGGCAACGATACGCCGGAGGCTTACGACAGTGGCTCCATCACCGTGCTGCGCGGGCTCGAAGCCGTGCGCAAGCGGCCGGGCATGTATATCGGCGACACCGATGACGGCTCTGGCCTGCACCACATGGCCTTCGAGATCATCGACAATGCGGTGGACGAGGCGCAGGCCGGCTTCGCCACCAGCTGCGCCGTGGTGCTGAACGGCGATGGCAGCGTCACCGTCACTGATGACGGGCGCGGCATCCCGGTGGACATCCACCCGGAGGAAGGCGTCTCCGCCGCTGAAGTGGTGCTGACGCGCCTGCACGCCGGCGGCAAGTTCAACCAGAATTCCTACAAGGTCTCGGGCGGCCTGCATGGCGTGGGCGCGGCGGTGGTCAACGCGCTGTCGGAGTGGATGGAAGTCCGCATCTGGCGCGATGGGCGCGAGCATTTCATCCGCTTCGAACATGGCGACACGGTGCAGCCGCTGAAGATCGTCGGCCCATCCGACCATCCGAACGGCACCGAAGTGACGTTCAAGCCATCGAGCGGCACCTTCACCAAGACCGAATACGACTTCGCCGTGCTGGAACGCCGCCTGCGCGAACTCGCCTTCCTCAACAGCGGGCTGGCGATCACGCTGAAGGACGATCGGCATGTTCCGGCGAAGGACGTGGAATTCTGCTTCAAGGGCGGGCTTGTCGCCTTCGTCGAATGGCTCGACCGCGCGAAGCAGCCGATCTTCAAGCCGCCGATCTCGCTCATCAGCAAGGACACGGATGTCGGCATCCGCGTGGAACTCGCGATGTGGTGGAACGACAGCCCGCATGAAGTGGCGCTGTGCTTCACCAACAACATCCCCCAGCGCGACGGCGGCACCCACCAAGCCGGTTTCCGCCAGGCGCTGACGCGCGTGGTGATGAAATACGCCGAGGATCTGGCGAAGAAGGAGAAGGTCGAGCTTTCGGGCGAGGATATGCGCGAGGGGCTCACCGCCGTCCTGTCCGTGAAGGTGCCGGACCCGAAGTTCAGCTCCCAGACCAAGGACAAGCTGGTCTCGTCCGAGGTGCAGCCGGTGGTGCAGGTGGCGGTTGCCGACGCGCTGTCGCACTGGTTCGAGACGCATCCGAAGGAAGCGAAGCAGGTCCTGGAGCAGGTCGTGCTGGCAGCCGCCGCACGCAAGGCGGCGCAGCTCGCGCGCGAGAAGGTCGGGCGGAAGAACGCGCTCGATATCTCGACGCTGCCCGGCAAGCTGGCGGATTGCCAGGAGAAGGACCCGGCGAAGTCTGAGATCTTCATCGTCGAGGGTGACAGCGCGGGCGGGTCCGCCAAGCAGGGCCGCGACCGGCGCTTCCAGGCGATCCTGCCGCTCAAGGGCAAGATCCTCAACGTGGAACGCGCGCGGATGGACAAGATGCTGTCCTCCGCGGAAGTGGGCACGCTGATCACCGCGCTCGGCACCGGCATCGGGCCGGGGCCCACCGAAAAGGGCGGCTTCGATGCGGGCAAGCTGCGCTACCACCGCATCGTCATCATGACGGATGCCGATGTGGACGGCAGCCATATCCGCACGCTGCTGCTGACTTTCTTCTTCCGCCAGATGCATGAGCTGATCGCGCGTGGGCATCTCTACATCGCGCAGCCGCCGCTCTACCGCGCCAAGCGCGGGCAGGAGGAGCGCTACCTGAAGGACGACCGCGCGCTGGAAGATTTTCTCCTCGAGAAGGCGCTGGCGGGCGCAAGGCTGCGCTTCGCCGATGGGCGGGAGCTGCGCGGCGATGAGCTGCGCGAACATGTCGAGACGCTGCGCCAGGTGCAATCGCGCATCCGCCGTCTGGCCTCCCAGGTGCCGGCCGAGATCATCGAACAGGCTGCGGTCGCAGGCGCCTTGACGCTCGATGCCGATCGCGCGCCGCAGGCAGCCGCCCTGCTACAGCAGCGGCTGGATGCGCTGGCGCCGGCTAATGAGCGCGGCTGGAAGGCAACCGCCGATGGCGCCACGCTCTCGCTCGGCCGCGTGGTGCGCAGCGTCGCTGAACGCCATGTGCTGGACATGACCGCGCTGAAAAGCGCGGAGGCGCGCTGGCTGGATGAACGCCGCGCGGTCTTCGCGCAGGACTATGCCGCCGGCCCCGCGATGCTCGGCTTCGAGACGGGCGCGGAGGTGGCGCAGCACGGCCCGCTGATGACGTGGGAGCGCATCATCGGCCAGGGCCGCAAGGGCCTGACCATCCAGCGCTTCAAGGGCTTGGGCGAGATGAACCCCGACCAGCTCTGGAAGACCACCCTCGACCCCGAGGTGCGCACGCTGCTGCGCGTGCGCGTGGAGGATATCGAGGATGCCGAGCAGGTCTTCTCGACGCTGATGGGCGACGTCGTCGAACCGCGCCGCGATTTCATCGTGGAGAACGCGCTGAAGGTGGCGAACCTGGATGTGTAGCGGATAAGTGTGAGACGCCAATCAACTTGTCCCTGCGCCAGGACTTGTCCCTAACGTAAGCCGTGTCAGGGACAAGTTGCGTGGCGCCTCACCCCGCCGGCGCGGCCAGCAGCAGGCGATTCAGCCGCTCCATCGTGTGGCTCAGCGCCGCGCGGTCGCGCGCGACCTGCTCGGGCGCGGCGCCGGCGGCGATGACCTCGGCCGTGATCTCGCCCCAGCTGCGCTTGCCATCCACCCGCGCCAGCAGCGCGCCGGCCAGCCGCGGCAGCGGCACCAGCGCGCGCAGCCCGTCCCAGGTCACCGGCAGCACGCCATCCGCCCGCAAGCCCTTGGCCAGCGCCGGGCCGCTCAACTCGCGCAGCGTCGGCACGGCGGCGTCATCCTCCCAGGGCGGGGCGATCACCGGGTCGTCGGCGCGCACGCAATAGGCGATGTGGATGCCCATATTGCCGCAGATCGCCTCGGCCAGCGCGGCACGCGCGATGGGGTCGAGCCCCGCAGTGCGCGCGCGCAGCCGCGGATCGGCCAGCCAGGTGTCGGGGTCGTAGCGCAGCGGCTCCACCAATGTGGCGATGCGCAGGCCCGCGCCGCGCACCAGCGCATCCAGCTGCGGCACGGTGAAGGCGACGTCGCGCGGGTTCAGCAGCAGGTCATAGAGCCCCGCATCGCCGCCCTTCACGTGGTCGTCGATCCAGCTGTTGCGCTTCAGCCAGGCGGTTTCCGGCACCTGCTTCCACAGCCGCTTGGCCACCTCCACCCGGGCGGGCGGGTCCTCGCCCGGCGGAGCCAGAAGCCGCAGCGCGTCCTGCAGCATATAGACGCCCGTCCGCCCATGCGGCGCATAGACCATCAGCCCGATCCCGCCGCCGGGCGCGAGTACGGAGACCAGCGCCGCCAGCCCCTCAGCCGGGTCGGGCAGGTGGTGCAGCACGCCGCAGCAATCCACATAGTCGAAGGGCCCGAGGCCCGAGCGCGGGAGCTCCAGGATCGAGCCTTCCTCGAAGGCGATGTTATCAAGCCCCCGCGTGGCCGCGCGTGCCACCGCCACCTTCCGCGCATGGGCCGAGCGGTCGAGCCAGGTGACGCGGCCCGGGCGCCCGGCAGAGGCCATCTGCTGGGCCAGCATGATCGTCCCGTCGCCCGACCCGCCGCCGGCCATCAGCGCGTTGAGCGGGCGGGAGGCCGGGCGGCGCGCCCCGAAGATCCAGTGGTCCACCTCCGCCAGGTGGGAGGGGCTGCCGATGATCAGCCGCCGTGCTTCCTCCCGCGGGTCGCGGGCGGGGTAGGGGTAGGCCTCGTACTGCGCGGCGAGCTGCCGGTCGGTCTGGTCTGTCATGCGCCCCCGATTCGGATATCCGCGGCCCACCGGCGGTCCGGGGGCTGGATCAGCCCTGGCTGCATAGGCGGATGGCGCCTGGGGCGGAAGGCGGGCGGTTGTCCCCCCGGGGGGGGCGCCGTATCTAGCCTGGATGCCCCGCCCTGCCTTTCTTGCCGCCCTGCTGCCGGCCCTCCTGGCCGCCGCCCTTGCGCCAGCGGCAGCCCAACAGGCGCGTCCGCAAGCCCAGGCGCCGGCCCAGGGCCAGGCCCCGGCGCAGGACCAGCGCCAGCAGCCGACGCGTATCGGCGAGTTCCGGAACTGGATCGCCGCCCACACGCTCGAGCAGGGCCAGAAGGTCTGCTACGCCTTCACCCGTGCCACGCGCAGCGAAGGCGGGCCGCAGAACCGCTCGACCGTCACGCTCACCGTCACGCATCGCCCGACCGGGCGCGACCAGGTCGCCGTTTCGGTCGGCTACCCCTATCCCCGCCAGGCAGAGGCGGTGCTGACCATCGGCACGCAGGAATTCCGCTCCTACGCCGTGGTGCAGTCCAGCGCCTTCTTCCAATCCGGCGCGCAGCTGATCGCGGGCTTCCGCAACGGGCGAGAGGCGGTGGTGCGCAGCCCCGGCCCGCCCGGCCGCGCCGCGGCGACCGACACCTTCCCGCTGGCCGGTTTCGCCGCGGCTTATGACGCGATCTCCCGCGAATGCCCGGCCGCGGCGCCGACGCCGGCACCGCCGCGGGGCGCCACCCGGTGAGCGAAGCCGCGCCCGCCAGCGAGGCCGACCTCTCCGCGCAGGAGCGTGAGCGGATCCTGGCCAAGGCCGCCTTGTTCGCACCGCCACCGGCGACGTTGCCCGATGGGCGGCGCGACCTGGTTGGGCTCTCGCGGGAGGAGCTGGCCGCCGAGATGGTCGCGATCGGTGAGAAGCCGTTCCGCGCCAACCAGCTCTGGCATTGGATCTACCACCAGGGCGTCACCGATTTCGCCGCGATGCCGACCATCGCGAAGCCGATGCAGGCGAAGCTCGCGGAGCGCTTCGTCGTGGGCCGGCCCGAAGTCACGGCCGAGCAGACCAGCGAGGACACGACCCGCAAATGGCTGTTCCGCTGGCGCGACGGGCAGCAGGTGGAGACGGTCTATATCCCCGACCGGCAGGAAGATCGCGGCGCGGTCTGCATCTCGACGCAAGTGGGCTGCACGCTCTCCTGCACCTTCTGCCACACCGGCACGCAGAAGCTGGTGCGGAACCTCGGCGCGGCGGAAATCGTCGGCCAGTTCATGGCCGCGCGTGATTCCTATGGCGAATGGCCGAGCCCGAAGGACGGCACGCCGCGGCTGCTGTCGAACATCGTCGTCATGGGCATGGGCGAGCCGCTCTACAATTACGCGAACACCGCCAAGGCGCTGCGCATCATCATGGATGGCGAGGGCATTGGCCTGTCGCGCCGGCGCATCACGCTATCCACCTCTGGCGTCGTGCCGATGATGGATCGCTGCGGTGAGGAGCTGAACGTCAACCTCGCCGTCTCGCTCCATGCGGTGACGAACGAGCTGCGCGATCAGATCGTGCCGCTGAACCGGAAGTATCCGATCGAAGAGCTGATGGCCGCCTGCCGCCGCTATCCGGGTGCCTCGAATGCGCGGCGCATCACCTTCGAATATGTGATGCTGCGCGGCGTGAATGACAGCGAGGCGGAAGCGCGCGAATTGGTGCGGCTGCTGAAGGGCCTGCCGGCGAAGGTGAACCTCATTCCCTTCAACCCCTGGCCCGGCAGCCCGTATCTGACGAGCAAGCCTGACCAGGTGAAGCGCTTCGCGGAGATCGTGATGCAGGCGGGCTATTCCAGCCCGATCCGCCGCCCCCGCGGCCGCGACATCCTGGCGGCCTGCGGTCAGCTGAAGACCGAGAGCGAGCGCGTGCGGAAGCCGAAGGCGGGCGCGGCGTGAGTGCGCAAGACCTCCCTCCCCCGCTGGCGGGGGAGGGAACAGGCCGCGCCGTGACCGCCAATGTCCTCTCAGTCGCCGCCCGCGCCGCGCACGGCTTCTCGAAACCCATCCTCCCCGCCATCCGTCTCCTCCCCGGCCTCGGCGTCGAAGGCGACGCGCATTGCGGGCCGACGGTGAAGCACCGCTCCCGCGTCGCGAAGGACCCGACGCAGCCCAATCTGCGCCAGCTCCACCTGATCCATGCCGAGCTGTTCGACGAACTCGCCGGCATGGGCTTCACGGTGAAGCCCGGCGAGCTTGGCGAGAATGTCACCACGCGCGGCATCGACCTGCTGGCGCTGCCGCGCGGCACGCGGCTGCATCTCGGCGATCACGCGATCATCGAGGTGACGGGGCTGCGCAATCCCTGCTGGCAGATCGACGCGTTCCAGGACGGGCTGATGCAGGCCTGCCTCGGCCGCGATGCGGAGGGCCACATCATCCGCAAGACCGGCGTGATGAGCGTGGTGATCGCGGGCGGGGATGTCGCACCGGGTGACGCCATCCGCGTGGTGCTGCCGGCCGGTCCGCACGAGCGCCTTGGCGTTGTCTGAACCGCGGCTGTCGCCGCCGATTTGGTTGATGGCGCTGGCCGCCTTCTGCATCGGCTGCGGCATGCGCGTGCTCGATCCGCTGCTGCCGATGATGGCGCGCGAATTCGGCGTGAGTCTCGCCGCCGTCGCGCCGCTGATCGGCGGCTTCGCGCTGGCCTATGGGCTGGGGCAATTGGCCGGGCCGCTTGGCGATGCGCTCGGCAAGCTGCGCATGGCGGCGGTGGCGATCGCGCTCTATGCCGGCACGCTGCTGGGCGCGGCGCTGGTGCCGGATCTCGGCGCGCTGCTCGGCATGCGGGTGCTGTCGGGGCTGGTGGCGGCGGTCGCGATCCCGATGATGATGGCGCATATCGGCGACAGCGTGCCGTATGAACATCGCCAGGCCGTGCTCGGGCGCTTCCTCACGGGCATGGTGATGGCGCAGCTGCTGGCCGGCCCGATCTCCGGCATCGTCGGCGACGTGGCGGGCTGGCGCGCCAGCTTCCTGGTGCTGGGCGGGCTGGCGGCGGCGATCGCGCTGCTCTTCGCGGTGCTGATCGGCCCGGCCTGGCGCGCGCCGGGGCGTGGGCGGCAGGCGATGGGCCTTGGCGGATTCCTCAAGCTCTTCGGCACGCCGCAGGGCCGGCGGCTGATGCTGGCCGCGGCGGCCGATGGCGCGCTGCTCTTCGGTGGTGCCTTTCCCTTCCTCGCCTCCTTCCTGATCGAGGGCTTCGGACGCTCCCCCGCCGAGGCCGGCATCATCGCCGCGGGCTTCGGCATCGGCTCATTGCTCTACACCCGCGCTGCGCCGGGGCTTGTACGGCGGCTGGGTGAGGCGGGGATGGTGCTTTGGGGCGGCGCAGGGTTGGCGGTGGGCCTCATCGTCATCGCCTTCGCGCCAGCCTGGTGGGTGATCGCCGCCGTTCAGATGGTCATGGGGCTGCTGTTCTTCATGCTGCATGGCGTGCTGCAGGCGCGCGCGACGGAAGCCCTGCCGGAAGCCCGTGGCACCGCCATGGCCGGATTCGCCATGTCGCTGTTCCTCGGCCAAAGCCTCGGCGCCATCGTCTTCGGCACGCTGATCGCCACGGCCGGGTTCCAGGCCTCCTTCGTCATCGCCGCGCTCGGCGTATTGGCCATGGCGCTGGCGATCCGGCGCCACGTCATCCCGAAGGCGTGATCCCAAGCCGCGCGAGGCGGCTGGCCTGCGTCGCGTTCAGCGCGCCATCCGGCACGCGCGCGGCGGTCAGCGCCGCGATCTGGCGCACCGTGTCCATCGCCTGGTGCTCTGCCGCCTCCGGCGTCAGGCCGCCGATATGCGGCGTCGCCACCACATCGGCGCGCGCCGCAAGGCGGGGGTTCGGCCATTGGTCGGGCGCCATGCCGACATCCATCGCCACCGCCGCCACCTGGCCGGAGTCGAGGGCGGCTTCCAGCGCATCCTCATCCACCAGCTGCCCGCGCGAGAGGTTCACCAGCAGCACGCCGCGCTTCATCGCCGCGAGCGTCGTGGCATTCACCAGATGCCGCGTCGCGGCGTTCGAGACCGCGAGCGGCATGACCACGTCGCTTTCGGCCAGCAGCGTCTCGAGCGCGACGGCCTCGACGCCCGGATCGGCGATGGTGGCGTAGGGGTCGTGGGTCAGCACGCGCATGCGCATCGCCACCGCGATCTGTCCGATGCGCTGCGCGATGCGGCCATAGCCGATCAGCCCGAGCGTGCGGCCGGCGAGCTGGCGGCCCATCTGCGGCGCCGGCGCGCGGCCCGCGCGGAATGCGGCTGCATAGCCCGAAACATCGCGCGCGAGGTCCACCATCATCCCGATGGCGAGCTCCGCCACACTGTCCACGAAGCCCGGTGTGGCCCGCGTCACCA
>JBIKSZ010000154.1:0-9097 GCA_044348345.1 Roseomonas sp.
CCCCTGTCGCCCCGAAGGCCCCCCCGCGCCCTATGCCGTCCCCCCCCTGGCACCCCGAATCGCTCGCCGCGCGGCTGCCCTTCCTGCGCCGCCGCGCCCGCCTTGCGGCTGATGTGCGCGGCTTCCTCGGCGCGCGCGGCTACCAGGAGGTCGAGACCCCGGCGCTCGTCCCCGTGCCGGGGATGGAGGTGCATCTGCGCGCCTTCCGCACCCTCTTCCGCCCCCATCTCGGCGTGGGGGAGGAGAGGGTGCTGTGGCTCCGCACCTCGCCGGAGCTGGCGTTGAAGCGGCTGCTGGTCGCCGGCGCGGGGCCGGTGTTCGAGCTCGCGAAGGTCTGGCGGAACGGGGAACTCAGCCCCCGCCACGGCCCGGAATTCACCATGCTGGAATGGTACGCGCCGGGGATGGGGCTCGACGCGCTGATGGAGGAGACGGAGGCGCTCTGCCGCTCCGTCCTGCCCGCGCGCGTGGCCCATGCCGGCGTCGAGACCGACATCGCGGCCCCCTTCGAACGGCTGACGATGGCCGAGGCGTTTCGGCGCCACTGCCACGGCCTCGACATCCTGGCGACGGTGGATGCCGCGACAGCGGAAGGCGATGCGGTGGCGCTGCACGCAGCGGCGCGCGCGGCGGGGCTCGATGTGCCGGCGGGCCTCGGCTGGGAAGACGCCTTCTTCCACCTGGTGCTGACCCATATCGAGCCCCGCATCGGCCGCGACCGCGCGACCTTCCTGACGCATTGGCCCGCGCCCCAGGCCGCACTCGCAAGGCGCGACCCCGCCGACCCCTGTGCGGCGCTGCGCTTCGAGCTGTTCGCGGCCGGGTTGGAACTCGCCAATGCCTTCGACGAGCTGACGGATGCCGCCGAGCAGCGCGACCGCTTCCTGCGCGACGTCGCCGCCCGCCAGGCGGAAGCCGGCGAGGAAGGCTGGAATGTGGACGAGGATTTCCTCGCCGCGCTGGAACACGGCATGCCCTCTGGCAGCGGCATCGCGATGGGCTTCGATCGGCTGGCCATGCTCGCCAGCGGCGCGCAGCACATCGAACAGGTGCTGTGGCTGCCCTCGGCGGTTAGCTGAGCACGCTTAAGGTCTCTGCCGCGCGCTCCTGCGGCCAGGCGTAGAAGGTGAAGACGTAAGGGTCGGAGGCGCCGAACACCGCGGGATCGGCGCTCGCCACCTGCATCGTCGCGGGATCGAAGTTGGCCAGCGGCTGCATCGCGCCCTCCAGCCAGAACCGCGTCTCATAGCCGAGCGCGCCGAGCAGCGCCGGCACATCCCGCGTCGCGCCGGCGCGGTGGCGTTCCTCGAGCTCCAGCGACAGCACCGGGCGGCAGCGGAGCAGGGTGTCGCGCGCGCCCTCCAGCACCTCCTGCTCATAGCCCTCGGCGTCGAGCTTGATGTGGGTGACGTCCGTCAGGCCGAGGCTGTCGAGCGTGATCACCGCAACGTCGAACGCCTGCGCGCTGACAGAGGCGAAGGCTGCATAATCCTTCGCGAGGCTCGCCCATTGCTCGGCCGGCTGCCCATCCAGCACGGGCACCGAGAGCGTCAGCGTGCCCGGCGCCGCCCCCAGTGCCTCCCGCCGCAGCGTGACATTGGGCAGCCCGGCACAGGCCGCCGCCAGCCGCGCATGGGCCGAGGGCAGGGGCTCGAACCCGATCACCCGCGCGCCGGGCAGCCGGGCGAGGGGGATCGTCAGCAGCCCATCATGCGCGCCGACATCCAGGATCGTACCCGGGCGATGCGTGCGGCTGTGGAAGGTGATCTCATCCATGTCGCGCCATATGGGGCGCCGCGCGGCAGAGCGTCAGGCCGCGGCGATCGCGGCGTTCATCGCCTTCACGCCAGCGGCCGGCCCCTCCGGGTGGTTCCAGACCGCGCCGACCACCGCCAGGAAATCTGCGCCCGCGCGGACCAGCGGCGCGCAATTCGCCGCGGTGATGCCGCCAATGGCCACACAGGGGATCTCGAACATCTCGGACCACCATTCCAGCAACTCGGTTTCGGCGGTGTGGATGGTGTCCTTGGTCGAGGTCGGGAAGAAGGCCCCGAAGGCGACGTAATCCGCCCCCACCTCGCCCGCCTCCATCGCGAGATGCCGAGAGGCATGGCAGGTGATCCCGAGCGTGCGATCGGGCCCGAGCAGCTTCCGCGCGCCGGCATGGTCGCCATCCCCCTGGCCGAGATGGGCGCCGTCACAGCCCGCCTTCACCGCCAGATCCGCGCGGTCATTCATCAGCACCGCGACCCCGCGCGATTGCGCGATGGGCAGTATGGCTTCGGTCGCGCGCAGGATCGCGTCGTCGGTCGCGTCCTTCAGCCGTATCTGCAGCGCCGCGACATCCCCCGCATCCAGCGCGCGCGCGAGGCTTTCGGTGGCAAAGCCAGCCGGCAGGATGGCGGGGGTGATGAGATAGAGGCGGCAATCGGGCATGGGCCGCCTCTACAGGATTGCCGCGCCGTAGGGGAGGGCGCGCTACAGATCCGCCCTGGTCAGCGCCCAATCGACGCGCGGGAAATCCGGCATCTCCCGCCCGTCATCGGCGCCAATCTCGGCGGCAATGGCGCGTTCCAGCTTCTCGCTCATCGCCTGCACCAGCGCGGCGTTGCCCGCCCGATCGGCGGCGAGGTTGCGGGTCTCAGCGGGGTCCTCAGCAAGGTCGAACAGCTCGACGTCGTTCCAGCGATAAAGCTCGTCCAGCGTCGTCGGGCGGTTGCGCTGCGTCGGGGCGAAGTAGCGGGTGAATTTGTGCCGCCCGTCGAAGACGCTGCGCAGGCTGCCGCGCTTGGTCAGATCAGGCTGGAAGCCCTGCTGCCGCAGCGCCTCCCTGGGGTCCCGCCCGGCGGCACGCGCGGCGGCGACAGCCTGCCATAGCGAAGCGTCGTTGGTGCCGATCCCGCTGTAGGTGAACAGCACGCTCTCCCGCAGGGAGTTCACCCCGGCCGCGCCTGGATTGGCCAGCAGCGGCGTCAGGTCCTTGCCCGGCAGCGCGCGGCCGGCGACTTCCGCCTGGCGCCCGGGCTCGACGCCGGCCATGCCGAGCAGCGTCGGGACGAGGTCGATATGGCCCGACAAAGCGCCGCACTCCTGCCCGCCGCGCACATCCGGGTGCGTGACGTACAGCGGCAGGTGGGTGGATTCCTCATAGGCGAAGGGGCCTTTGCCGTGCAGCCCGTGTGCGCCGGCCATCTCGCCATGGTCGGAGGTGAACACGACCGCCGTGCGATCGGTCAGGCGCAGCGCATCGAGCTCGGCGAGCATCCCGGCGAGTGAGTTGTCCACGTTGCGGATGCAGTTGATGTAGTAGTCGTGGAAGCGCCGCCAGCGCTCGGCCTCGCGCGGGATGTGGCCCAGCACGATGTCCCACATGCGCTGGAACTCCCCATGCGCGGGCGGCCGGCCCGGCGCGTCGAAGGCCTCGTTCAGCGTCGGCGGGACGGGCGTGTCCCAGGTCGCGCGATACAGCGCGTGGTCGGGCGCCCGCTGCGGGCGGGAGATCAGCGCGCCGGTGTCCTGCACCGCCTGCCCCGGCGCGTCGGTGTTGAAGAACATCACGTCATGCGGATTGACCAGGCTGACGAACAGCGCCCAGGGCTTGCCCTCCTCCTCCAGCGCGCGGCCGTGCCGGCGCAGCCAGGTCACGGCGCTGCCGGCAATCAGGTGGTCGAAGTGATAGCCGCCGAGCTGGTGGCCGATGATGTCGCCGATGCCGTTGTAGTCGGCGAAGCCATATTCCTCCATCTCGCGGTTGAAGAGCCGGTCGGGCTCGGCGACGTCGAAGCTCTGGTTCAGGTGCCACTTGCCCTTGTAGGCCGTGTAGTAGCCTGCCGCGCGCAGCATGTGGCCGATGGTGCGGATGTCGGGCGGCAGCGGCCTCACCCAGGGCGCGTTCGTGTTCTCGAACATGCGGTTGTCGGGCGTCTGCAGCCCGGTCATGAGCACCGCGCGCGAGGAGGTGCACATCACCGCCGGGCAGTAGTGCTGGTGGAAGGTCACGCCGGCGCGCGCCAGCCGCTCATGCCCCGGCAGTGAGAGACCCGCGGGCCAGCGCGCCGCGTAGCGTTCCTGGTCGGTGAAGACGAAGAGAAGGTTGGGGCGCCGGTTGCCGCCGCCGCGGATCGCGAGGCCGGGTGCCGTGACCGGCTGCGCGCTTGCCGTGCCGAAGCCTGCCGCCTTGCCGGCGAGCGCCGCCGCAGCGCCCGCGAGAACCGCGCGGCGAGAGCCCCGCAGGGCCTGCATCAGCCGGAGCTGCGTGAACTGGTGCATCCTGGCCTCCTTGCGTGTTTCGTGTTGCGTGGTGGGCGGGTCAGAAGCGGATCGTCGCGCCGAGGATCGGGCCGCCCAGGCCGATATCCTGGCTGAGCGACCCGCTGTCCCGCTCGAAGCTCAGCCAGCGGTAGCCCGCGCGCAGCGTGGTGCTGTCGCTGAGCCGGTAGTCGATCGTCGCCATCGCCTGCCAGGTAAAGTCGCCGCCGCCGCCGCCGATGTCGCCATAGAGCGTCGTGGCCCAGCCGGCGCCGAGATCGTGCTGGTAACGCAGCCCCAGGATCGGGTTCACCCAATTCGCGTCGCGCTCCAGCCGCCGCCCCGGCAGCAGGCCGGGTTCGAGCGTGAAGCGGGTGGAGAGGCCGAAGACGCGCAGCCCGGCGCCGAGGTCGAGCCGGACCTGTTCCGTCTCGACGACCCGCCAGGCGGCGAGCACGTTGCCGATGGCCCCACGGAGCCGCGCCTCCCCGCCTGAGAAGACGGGGCCGGACGCGTCGGCATCGGCTTCCACGGAGATCGCCATGAGGTCCGCGATCACGCCGAAGCGCCCCTGGCGGATCTCGGCCGAGAGCATCAGCGGGATGGCGCTCAGATTGGAGAAGATGTCGCCGAAATCGGCCCCGACGCTGGCATCGGGGAGCGTCTCCGACTTGGTGCCGAGCGTGCCGGTCACGCCTGCGATCCAGATATAGGGCGTGAGGGCGAATTCGATCCCGGCGCGTTCCTCGGCGGCCGCGCCGCCGGCCATGCCGGCCAGGACCGGCCCGCAAAGCAAAAGCCGTTCCGCGAGGCCGAACCGATTCCGCATGCTGCGCGCCCTTCTCGTTTCGAATTAGCGCTAATGTCAATTTGACAATAATGTCAATTTAAAAACGATATGGGCTGTTCCTGTCTGGACAGGGGCGGGCCAGGGTGGTGTCAGGGGCGGATGGTCGCGAGCAGGGCCGAGATCGGCCGAAGCAGGCGAGAGCGGACGCGGGCGGCGCTGGTCGAGGCGGCGCTGCGCGTCTTCGCACGTCTCGGGCCCGACGCACCCAGCATCGACGACTTCACATCCGAGGCCGGCGTCGCACGCGGGACCTTCTACAACTACTTCAACAGCCGCGAAGACCTGCTGCTCGCCGTCGCGACCGCGGCAGCGGAGCGGATCGAGGCGGACCTCGCCTGGCAGCGCAGCCTGCCGGATGCTGCGGAGCGTGTCTCGCTCCATCTGCGCCATTACATCCGCAAGGCGGCGGCGGAGCCGGTCTGGGGCTGGACGGTGGTGCGGATGGCCCTGGTGGCCGCGCCGCTCGGCACGTCGATGCAGGAGAACCTGGCGCAGGACGTGGCGGACGGCAGGGCGACGGGACGCTTCGCGGTGTCCTCGGCGCAGCTTGCCTACGACATCATCCTCGGAGCCGGCATGATGGGCATGCGGTCCGTCCTCCAGGGCGAGGCGGATGCCGCACATGCGGAGGTCGTGGCGGAGGCAGTGTTGCGCGCTCTCGGCGTGGCTGACGCGGCGGAGGTCGCGCACCGGACGCTCGGTGCAGGCTGAGCAACAGCCAGGGGCGCATGGCCCCTGGCTTGGGTGACGGGGGCGGCGCCCCCTGTTGCAGCTTACTTGCTGTAGACGTCGATGATGTCGGAGAGCAGCTTCAGCGCCTCGGCCTTCGGGCGCTGGAAGGCGTTGCGGCCCATGATGGAGCCGTTGCCGCCGCCGGCATGGATCGCGCGGACCTCCTTCAGGATGTCCTCCGTGCCCTTCGCCTCGCCGCCCGAGAACACCACCAGGCGACGGCCGCCGAAGCAGGCGTTCACGATGTGCTTGAAGCGGGCCGCCGCATCGTCCTCGATCGGGTGCTTCTCGTAGGTCTTCTTCGCGGCATCGAGGCTGATCGCGCCCGTCGGCGGCTTCACCTTGATGATGTGCGCACCGACCAGCGCGGCCATATGCGCGGCATAGGCGCAGATATCGAGCGCCGTCTCACCCACCTTGTCGAGCATCGGGCCGCGCGGATAGCTCCACACCACGACCGCAAGCCCGCAGGCCTTGGCTTCCTGAGCGAGCTCGCGCAGCTCTTCCATCATCTCGAACTGGTATTCGCTGCCCGGATAGATCGTGAAGCCGATCGCCGAGCAGCCGAGGCGCAGCGCATCCTGCACCGTCGCCGTCACCGCCTGGTCCTTGGTGGTGGACAGGCTGTTGGAGGAGTTCACCTTCAGGATGGTCGGGATGGTGCCGGCATAGGTGCCGGCCGCCGCCTCGAGCATGCCAAGCGGCGCGGCATAGGCGTTGAGCCCGGCATCGAGTGCCAGCTCGAACATATAGCGCGGGTCATAGCCGACCGGGTTCGGCGCGAAGCTGCGCGCCGGGCCGTGCTCGAAGCCCTGGTCCACCGGCAGGATCACCATCCGGCCTGTGCCGCCCAGCCGTCCCTGCATCAGCATCCGGGCCAGATTGGCCTTCGTCCCGGGGTTGTCGCTCTCGTACCAGGACAGGATCTCCTGGACCTTGGGCGTCAGGCGCATGGGGGCAGTTTCCTCTCTCTCCCGGTGGGGCCGATGGCGCGCGGTCTAGCCGTTGCGGGCCGCGCTGTCATGGGGGGCCGCCGCCAACCATGCCGCGAGCTGTCGCTGGCCATGCGCGCGCCCAAGGTCCAGCACGCCAAGGTTGAGCGCGGCCGGGCGGGCGGGCAGCAGCACGGCATGAACCTCCGCCGCCGCGCCGGCGACCTGCGCGAAGGCGGGGCAGGCCGCGTCGAGCACAAGGCCCCGGCAGCCCGCGCGCAGCGCTGCCAGCGCCAACCCCGGCGCATCGGCGCAGCAGAGCGCGGAGTCGAATGGCAAACCCGGTGCGGCGGCGGCGGCCGCCTCCAGCAGCGCCCGCCAGCCCGCGGCGCCAAGAAACCCGGCCGCGCCGGTGGCGGAGAGCAGCAGCACGCGCTGCCCGCCGGCCAATGCCAGCGCCGCCGCTGCCTCCGCCGCGCTGCGCACCACAAGCGCCGGCGCAAGCGTGCTGAGCCGTTGACCCGGTGCCTCGCTCATGCAAAGCGTGATGAACGTCGCCGAAGGGCGCGACAAGCCTTGGCTTCGGCCGGCGTCGCGATCCGGGCAGGCAGGGGGTCGGGGAGCCAGGGGTGTCGGGCGCACGCAAGGGAGCAGGCACGGGCCGAGCCGCCGGAACCATGGACACCGGTGAGGCGCTGGCGCGCCTGGAAGCCGCGGTCGAGCGCCTGGCCATGGCCGCTGAGCGCCCAAGCCCGCTGGCCATCGAAGGTGTGCCGCGCGCCCAGGTGCAGGCCATCGCCGACCGGCTGGACGAGACGATCTCGCGGCTCCGCACCGCGCTCGGCGAAGACGCCTGAGCGGCGGGCGAAACAAGGAGAGCCCATGGGCCAGGTCACAGTCCGCGTCGGTGGCTACAGCCACCCTGTCTCCTGCGAAGACGGGCAGGAGGCGCATCTCGTTACTCTCGCCTCCGAGGTGGACAAGCGCGTCAACTCGATCCGGGCGATGGGCGGGCAGTTCGGCGAAAGCCGCCTGCTGCTGCTGGCCTCGCTGCTGCTGGCCGATGAAGTGCATGATCTGAAGGTCGCGGTCGCCCAGGCCAAGTCGGGCCAGCCCGTCGCCGCCGCCGTCGAGGACCCGAAGCTCGCCGAGCGCATCGCGCGCATCGCCGAGCGCATCGAGGGCATTGCCCAGAACCTCGACCGCGCCTAACTCTGGCCGGGCGAGGCTGCCCGGTGCGTGCGGCATCTCAACCCCCGGGGCCAATAAGCAACCTCCGGGGGCTGGCTCTGTCCGGACCGTGGTTCGGGTATCTGGCTCCCACCTGCAACAGCAGGTCTCAGGAGGGTTGTTCAGCCCACGGCCATGGCGGCTTCGCACGTTTTTTTGGCCCTCAGACGGCGGGCGCCGCCTCCGGCGGCTTGCCTTTCGCGCCGCAGACATGGCGCACTTCGCCGCGCTGATGGTCGCCGCGCGGCGGCCGCGTTGCGGCCGCATCCTCGTAGGGGGGGCGCCACTCCTCGGCGAGGGGCGCCACTCCTCGGCGGGCAGCGCCGTTCCTTCCATCTCCCGCATGCGGGTGAGGGCGCGACCGACCTGCCAGATCAGCCGGAGCACCGATGTCCGCCTTCTGCCCCGTCCTTCTCGCCGAGTTGAAGGCCGAGGCGCGGAAGGTCGCGCTGGCGCGGCGCGCGACGCTCGATCCGGCGGTGGGGGCGACGCTGACACGCATCGTGCTCGAGCACATGCCGCCCCCGCCCGGCGCTGTCGTCGCGGGCTTCTGGCCGATCGGGCAGGAGATCGACATACGCCCTCTGCTGCACGCGCTGCATGAGCGCGGCCATCCCATCGCGCTGCCGGTCACGCCGCCACGCGGCAACCCTCTGGCCTTCCGCCGCTGGCGGCCAGGCGAAGAACTCGCCCGCGGGCCGATGGGCACGCGCCAGCCGCATCAGGGGGCGGAGGCGCTGACGCCCGGCGTCCTGCTGGTGCCGCTGCTGGTCTTCGACCGGCGCGGCCATCGGCTGGGCTATGGCGCAGGCTTTTATGACCGCACCCTGGCCCTGCTGCCCGGCGCGACGGCGATCGGTGTTGCCCATGCGGCGCAGGAGCTTGACGAAGTGCCCGCCGGGCCCGAGGACGCCCGCCTCGACGCCATCGCCACCGAGGCGGGGCTGATCCGCGTCGAACGCTGACACGAAGGCCAACCGCGTTGCGCATCCTCTTCCTCGGCGATGTCGTCGGCCGGTCGGGCCGCGACGCCGTCATCGCCGCCCTGCCGAAGCTCCGCGCCGAGCTCGCGCTCGACTGCGTCATCGTGAATGCCGAGAACGCA
>JBIKSZ010000377.1:0-2724 GCA_044348345.1 Roseomonas sp.
CTCGGCCTTCATCGCCGAGATCGTGCGCTCTGGCATCCAGAGCGTGCATAAGGGCCAGTGGGAAGCAGCCCGCGCGCTTGGCCTGCCCGGGGGCAGGATCATGCGCCTGGTGATCCTGCCGCAGGCGCTGCGCGTCATCATCCCGCCGCTGACCAGCCAGTACCTGAACCTGACGAAGAACTCCTCGCTCGCCGTCGTCATCGGCTATCCGGACCTAGTGAGTGTGGCCAACACCTCGATCAACCAGACCGGCCAGGCGATCGAGGTGATCTCCATCTTCATGGCGGTCTACCTGATCATCAGCCTCGTCACTTCCGCGCTCATGAACTGGTACAATGCGCGCGTCGCGATCCTGAAGGAGCGGTGAGCCATGGCGCCTATCGTCGCGCTGGCTGGCGCGCCTTGTCGCTTTCCCGTGCTCGTCCGGCTTGCAGCCGGACAAGACGCGCGCGTCGCGATCCTGAAGGAGCGTTGAGATGAGCGCGACGACCCTCACGCCCTCTGCGCCGGCGCAGTCCGCCCCTCGCGGCCCGTCCTTCGCCGAACGCACCGCCACCTTCGTCAAAGCCTGCTTCGCGGGCCCGCTGAACACCGCGCTCACCCTCGCCTGCATCGCGGTCCTCTATTTCGCCGTGCCTCCTTTCTGGGGCTGGGCGGTGACGAATGCGACGCTGTTCGGGACGGCGCAGGATTGCCGCGCCGCGGGCGGCGCCTGCTGGGCCTTCGTGCGGGAGAAGTTCTGGTTCTCGGTCTTCGGCCTCTATCCCTATGAGGAACGCTGGCGGCCGGGGACGATGATCGTGATCCTCGTCGCGATGGTGGTGCTGTCCACCATCCGTCGCTTCTGGGGGCGCGGGCTGCTGATCGGCTGGGCCGTCGCAGCGCCGGGGATGTGGGTGCTGATGCAGGGCGGCGTCTTCGGCCTGTCCTATGTGCAGACCCGTCAATGGGGTGGGCTGACGATCACCGGCATCATCGCGGTCTATGGCCTGGCGCTCGGCTATCCGCTGGCAATCCTGCTGGCGCTCGGGCGGCGGAGCGAGCTGCCGCTGGTGCGCTGGTTCTCCACCGCCGTCATCGAATGCGTCCGCGGCGTGCCGCTGATCTCGCTGCTGTTCATGGCCGCGATCATGCTGCCGCTGTTCGTGCCGCAGGGCGTCACCATGGACCGGCTGGTGCGCGTGCTGGTGGCCTACACGCTCTTCACGGCTGCCTACATGGCAGAGGTGGTGCGCGGCGGCCTGCAGGCCATGCCACGCGGCCAGTACGAGGCGGCAGATGCAATCGGCTTGTCCTACTGGCAGAAGATGCGGCTGATCATCCTGCCGCAGGCGCTGACCATCACCATCCCCGCGCAGGTCAACACCTTCATCGGCCTGTTCAAGGACACGACGCTGGTCGTCGTCATCGGTGTCTTCGACTTCTTCACGACGCTGCGCGCGGCGCTCGGCGATCCGAACTGGCTCGGTTTCCCGACCGAGGCCTATCTCTTCGCCGCCGCCGTCTATTTCGTGCTGTGCTTCGCGATGAGCCGCTATTCGATGTCGCTGGAACGCAGCCTGCGGCCGGAGACGCGATAGAAGGACGCTGCCGGCGGCACGGGCCGCCGGCGCGCTTCAGCCGGCGGGCTTGAGGTCCACTCGCGCGCCGTGCCGCGTCTCCGCCGGCAGGCAGAGAGCGGCGAGGGAGGGTGCGATGTCCTCGGGCCGCGGCAGGGTTGCCGGGTCCTCGCCGGGCATTGCCTGCTCGCGCATCTTGGTCGCGACGATGCCGGGATCCGCCAGGTTCACGCGCAGTGGCGTGTTGGCAACTTCCTGCGCCCAGGTCTGGACCAGGTGTTCCATGCCCGCCTTGGTCGCGCCGTACATGCCCCAATAGGCCTTGGGTCGCAGCACGCGCCCGGTGGTGACGAACACGGCCCGCCCGGCATCGGAGGCACGAAGCGGCGGATCGCAGGTGCGGATCAGGCGCCAGGCGGCGGTCATGTTCACCGCCACCGTCTCCGCCCAATCCCGCGGCTCGATATGCGCCACCGGCGTCAGCTTGTTCAGCACACCGGCATTGTGGACCAGGATGTCGAGCCGACCGAAGCGCTCCACGATCGAAGGCCCGATCATGTCGAGCTCCTTCTCCTGCTTCTGCAGGTCGAGCGGCAGCAGCGTGGCGGAGCGCCCCGTGGCGGTTCGGATCGCGTCGTCGGTCTCCTCGAGCCCGCCCTGGGTGCGCGCAATCAGCACGCAATGCGCGCCGAGGCGCGAGAGTTCGACGGCCAGCGCCGCACCGATCCCGCGCGAGGCGCCGGTCACCAGCGCCACGCGGTCCTTCAAGGGTAGAGCGTCAGTCACGAATTGGCCGCCTGCAGGAGAGAAAGGGGTTTCTCGGCATTGTCGCGCTGATCCACCAGCGTGATGGCGTAGTCGCCGGTGAAGCAGGCGTCGCAATAGGCGGGCTTCGCCGCATCGCGCCCCGGCCGGCCGAGCGCGCGGTAGAGCCCGTTCAGCGAGATGAACGCCAGGCTGTCCGCACCGATGATCTTCGCCATCTCCTCGACATCGTTCTGCGCCGCCAGCAGCTTGCCGCGCTCGGGCGTGTCGATGCCGTAGAAGCAGGAATGCGTCGTCGGCGGGGAGGAGATGCGCATATGCACCTCCGCCGCGCCGGCGGCGCGCACCATCTCCACGATCTTGCGGCTGGTCGTGCCGCGCACGATGCTGTCATCCACCA
>JBIKSZ010000376.1:0-2724 GCA_044348345.1 Roseomonas sp.
TCGCCAGGCGCCGACGGCCGAGGCCCCGGGTCGCGCGCTACTGGAGGCACTGATCGGCCGTGACGGCGCCTTCGAACTGCTGCCCGCCCGCATGGCCTGCGAGGTGAAGCCGCGCGCCGTGTCCAAGGCCGGCGCGGTGACGGGATTGCTCGCGCATCCCCCCTTCGCCGGGCGCATCCCGGTCTATGTTGGCGACGATGTGACCGATGAGGCCGGGATGGCCGCGGCCCGCGCGGCGGGCGGCACCGGGCTTCGCCTGCAGGACGCTTTCGGCACGCCAGCCGCGCTCCGCGATTGGCTCGCGCGGCTGGCGGCGGCCGCATGACCGGACGGCTGGTGATCGTCACCAACCGCGTGCCCGACCCGCGCGAGCGCGGCGCAACCGCGGGCGGGCTGGCCATCGCGCTCAAGGATGCGTTGCTGCGGCGCGAGACGCTGTGGTTCGGCTGGTCCGGCGCCCGCGCGGCCGAGACCGCCGCAAGCCCCGCGGAATTCCGCCATGGGCGCACGACCTATGCGACCCTCGACCTCGGCGAGGCCGATTACCGGCACTACTACCAGGGCTTCTCCAACGCCGCGCTCTGGCCGGTGCTGCACTACCGGCTCGGCGTCGCCCGCTTCGCGCGCGAGGACTGGATCGGCTATCGCCGTGTCAACACCGCCTTCGCTGCCGCACTCGCGCCGCTGATCGGGCCCGACGACACGGTCTGGGCGCATGATTTCCACCTGTTCCTGCTGGCGGCGGAACTGCGCGCCCTCGGCTGCCGCGCGCGCATCGGCTTCTTCCTGCATGTGCCCTTTCCGCCGCGTTCGGTCTTCCTCGGCCTGCCCAACGCGCAGGCGATCCTGGTTGCGCTCGGTGCCTACGACGTGATCGGCGTGCAGACCGAGGACGATGCCGAGAATCTGCGTGCCGCGCTGGTCGCGGCTGGCGCCGCGGAGGCCGCGTTGCGTGTCGGCGCCTTCCCCATCGGCATCGACACGGCGGGCTT
Source organism: Roseomonas sp. (assembly GCA_044348345.1). GTDB lineage: Bacteria > Pseudomonadota > Alphaproteobacteria > Acetobacterales > Acetobacteraceae > Falsiroseomonas. The sequence continues at coordinate 993 of JBIKSZ010000376.1, forward strand.
CGCCGCCCTCGCCGCGCGGCGCTTCCGCATGAAGGACGTGGCGATGCTGCGCACCTCCCTCGTGGACCGGGCGCTGGCGATCGGCGTGGACCGGCTGGACTACACCAAGGGCCTGCCCCAGCGCATCGCGGGCTTCGGCAAGCTGCTGCAGCGATTCCCGCGCCATCTCGGGCGCGTCACCTTCCTGCAGGTGGCGCCCGTCAGCCGCGGCGATGTCGCGACCTATCGCGCGCTGCGGCGTGAGCTGGACGAGATGGTCGGGCGCATCAACGGCCAGTACGCCGAGCCGGATTGGGCGCCGATCCGCTACATCACGCGCGCCGTCGCGCGGCCCACGCTCGCGGGCTACATGCGGCTTGCGCGGATCGGGCTCGTCACGCCGCTGCGGGATGGAATGAACCTGGTGGCCAAGGAATATGTCGCCGCGCAGGACCCTGAGGATCCCGGCGTGCTGGTGCTCTCGCGTTTCGCGGGCGCGGCGAACGAGCTCGACGGCGCGGTGTTGGTCAACCCGCTCGATTCCGACGACATCGCCGAGGCGCTGGATCTCGCACTCGCCATGCCGGCGGAGGAGCGGCTGGCGCGCTGGACAAGGATGGCGGCGGCAGTGCGCGCCACCACCGCCGCCAGCTGGTGCCGCGGCTTCCTCGCCGCGCTTGAGGGCACGGAGGAGGCCGCCGAGGCGGGCCGTGCCGGCGGGCGGGCGGCGGCTTCCGCCGCGCCGCGCGCCGTCCGTCGTCAGAAGGCGAAGCGCGTGCCGACCAGTACTGACCGCCCCGGCGTCCGGTAGCCATTCGCCGGCTCGTAGCGGCTGTCGCCGATGTTGCGGGCCTCCGCGAACAGGCTGACCTGCTCGGTCGCGGCATAGGTCACGGTCAGGTTCCATACGCGGCCGCCGGGTGAATCGGCGGTGCGCCCGAAGCCCGGCTGACCGGCGGAGGGATAAACGAAGTCCACATGATCGCTGAAGGCGGCGAGTTCCGGCACGATCACAAGACCCGGCAGCGGCGTGACGCGCGCGGCGAAGCCGTAGGCGTCCTGCGGTCGCCGCGCCAGGCGCTGGCCGGTATCGGCATTCACAGCATCCGTGATCGTCAAGCTGCCCCGCAGGTCAAGCCAGGCGGCCAGCCGCAGCGTCAGCCCGAGTTCCGCTCCCTCGATATTCGCCCGCTGCAGGTTCTCGAGCGTCGAGAAGCTGCGGTTGAAGTTGATCAGGTTGTTCACGCGGCTCTCGAACCAGGTGGCGGAGAAGGTCGCGAAGTCGGGCCGGCCGAAGCCGGCGATGTCGGTCTCCGCGCCCAACTCCCACCCGAAGCTGTCCTCGGGCTGGAGGTTGGGATTGCCCCGGAAGGTCGCGCTGCGGCCGAAGCGCTGGTAGAGCGTCGGCGCGCGGAATGCCGTGCCTGCCGCAACGCGCAGCCGCGATGAGATCTCGGGCAGCGCGTAGACGGCGCCCGCGCGCCAAGACGTGAAGCCGTCGAAATCCTCCGCCTCGTCGCGGCGCAACCCGAAGGAGATGTCGAGCCGCTCCACGAGCCGCGCCTGCCATCCGGCATGCACCGCCCCCGATTGCGCGCGCGCATCCGTCGTGGTGCGGAAGGCCCCGCTGCCGAAGCCGCTCTCCACCCGGTCCTCGAAGAAGGTCGCGCCGAAGGCGAAGGCGGTGTCCGCAAGCGGGCCGATATCGCCGAGGCGGATGCGGTTGCCCCAGTCGAGCGTGAGCCGTTCGCCC
>JBIKSZ010000155.1:0-9079 GCA_044348345.1 Roseomonas sp.
CCGCTGACCCGGCGAAGCTGTGCATCTGCCCGGGTCCGCGGCCGGCCTCATCGCTCGCTGGTCCCAGGGTAGCATGAGGTCGCCGCCCTCGGTGCACCGCGGCGCTTCAGATGGCAACCGAGACGTATTGGCATCGTCGGCTGCGCTTCCCCGCATCCCTGAATTTCCAAAAATCCAGAGCGTTAGGCTAGGCCCGCAGCCACCGGCGATAGCAGCCGGAGCCTGTTGCGTCGGCGGCTCTCGACGCGCTCCAATGTTTCATTCCGAACGAGTGGGCGTGGTCAGCGAGGCTTTCGGTCTCAGTCGCCGATGACCGCTTTCCTGGCCTGGCCTGGCCTGGCCTGGCACGGCATGGCCGTTCCCCGCCGTTCAACAGGGCCGCATCTCATTTTCGCAGACTAGACTGATTCGTTGGACGCATCGGCGGTGCAAGCGGAAGCCTCTCGGCGACGGTCATCCTTCGGCAGAATTGGCGGCCAATCGTGCTGATGCCGCGTCGGGGTCTGCCTGCGGCTTCCCCTGGATGAGATCGCCCGGCTACATCAGGCGCTATTGAGCCGTGCAAGGTCACTGATCAGGAAGCGTGTCAGCTGGCGCGCCGGAGCGGTGGGTGTGCGGGCTTCGGCGACAACAAGGCCGATGCGGAGCGCGTTCACCGCCGCACTCTCGAAGGGCCGCCAGGCGACCTCGCCGCGCTCGATCTCATCGAGGAAGCCGAGCCGTGTGAAGAAGGCGATGCCCATGTTCAGCCGGATCGCCAGCTTCAACGCCTGGATCGAGTTGGAAACCAGCCGCGGCTTGAGGCCGGCTCGGAAGCGGGCAAAGTCAGGGTCGATGTCGGCGGAGCGAGGCAGTGGCCCGGCCTGCGCCAGGAAGGGAAACGCGGCCGTGTCCTGAAAGCGAATGACGCTGCGGGCCGCGAGCGGGTGATCGGCCGGCATCACCACACCGATTGGTGCAGGGAACTCCGCTGCGAAATGCACGGCCCGGCTGGAACGGGCGACGAAGGTAAAGCCGATATCGGCTTCGCCATCGGCAACGTGTTGCGGCACCGCGGCGGGCGCAACCGCATCGAGCGCGTAGGTCACTGCGGGAAAGTCCGCCCGGAACCGGTCAAGCGCACGCGGCAGGAAATCCACCAGCAGGCTGTCGATGGCAACGATCGCGACATGCCCCGAACGCGCCGCGCGCAGGTCATCGATCTGCGCGCGCACCGCGTCGAAATCGTTGAGCGTCGCGGCGACATGGCGCAGCAGCAACTCGCCGGCCGCCGTCAGCCGCATCCCGCCCGGTAGGCGGTCGAAGAGCGGCGTGCCAAGCGATGCCTCGAGGTTCAGGATCTGCCGATTGAGCGCGCTGGCCGCGACATTGAGGCTCGCGGCAGCGCGGCGGATGGAGCCGAGCCGCGCCGTCTCCCGGAAATAGGCGAGCGCCGCGGCGTGCACGTTATTCCCCGCGCCAGTCCGGCTTCCGCTTCTCGACAAAAGCGCGCACGCCCTCGTCCTGATCCTTCGATTGCAGGGCTTCGATCAGGGCGGGCAGGCGCGCGGCCTGTGCTTCCTCCGCCGTGAGGTGTGCAGTGCGGCGGACGCATTGCTTGATCGCGCGGATGGACAGCGGCGCACAGGCGAGGATGCCGTCGAGCCAGCGCGAAACCGCTGCATCAAGCCCGTCCTGCGGGGCGATCTCGTTCACGAGGTCGAGGCGGAGCGCCTCCTCGGCCGTGATGCGCCGGCCGGTCAGCATCATCCCCATCGCGTGCCGGAACGGGATCTGCCGCTGCAGCAGCGCCATGCCGCCATCGAGTGGAAGTCGGCCGAGCCGTGCCTCGGGCAGGCCGAAGGTCGCGTTGTCGGCAGCGACGATCAGGTCGCAGCCCAGCACCATCTCGAACCCACCGCCCAACGCGTGACCGTTCACGCGCGCGATGACGGGCACGTCGAGCGTGGTCCGCAGCGCGATGCCGCCGAAGCCGCCTGGGCGGGGTGCGGCCCAGTATTCGAGGCCGCTGATGCCATCGCCGTCCTTCACGTCGGCGCCGGCGCAGAAGGCGCGCGTGCCGGTGCCGGTCAGCACCACGGCACGGACGCGGCGGTCGGCCTCAATGGCGGTCCAGATGCGCTGCAACTCAGCTTCGGTCGCGCGATCGACGGCATTCATCGCCTCCGGTCGGTCGAGCGTGACGCGCGCCACGTGATCCGCGACGTGGAAGTGCACGCTCATTCTGCAGCGATGTCCCTGGCGAGCGCCGCCTTCACCTCGGAAGTATGGCGGCCGAGCGAAGGCGGCGGGATGCGGATCGTGACCGGTGCGTCGCTCATGTGGATCGGCGATCCGATGACGCGCACAGTCTCAACCTCCCCCGCGGCTTCCAGGATCATACCGTTGATCGTGGCCTGTTCGTCGGCGAGCGCCTCGGCGATGGTGCGCACTGGCGCGCAGAGCAGGTCCTGCGCTTCCAGACGTGCGAGCCAATAGGCCGTCGTGTTGCTGGCGAAGCGTTCCTTGAAGATCGCCTGCAGGGCCTTCTTATTGGTGACTTGGTCCGCAAAGGTGGCGAAGCGGGGATCCTTGCCGAGATGTTCCACCCCAAGCGCGGTCGAGATGTCGCCGAGCGGATCGGCCTTGAAGGCGCCGACCATCACGAGCGCGCCGTCCGAGGTCTCGAAGACACCGGAGAGCGGCATGGCGCCCCAGTTGACCTCGCGCCCGCGCATCAGGTGGGCGGTGCCTTCCTGCGTCTGTGCCGCCAGCATCGAATCGAGCAGCGAGACCGCGACCCGCTGGCCGCGCCCGGTCTTCTCGCGCTGCATCAGGGCCAGCAGCACACCCTGCACCATATGCATGCCGGCGGAGTAGTCGGCGAAGGTCGTCGCATGCACTGCGAGCGGCTGGTCATCGTTGGAACGGCGATGCATCACGCCGCTCATCGCCTGCGCCAGCACGTCCTGCCCACCCTTGTGGGCGTAGGGGCCCTCGAGCCCATAGCCCGTGCCAACGGCATAGATGATGCGCGGGTTGAGCTTCGAGAGATCCTCCCACCCGAAGCCCAGGCGTTCCATCACGCCGGCGCGGAAGTTGTTCACCACGACATCGGCGGTACGAACCAGGTCGAGCACGACCTGCCGTTCCTCAGCCTTGCGGAGGTCGAGCACGACGGAACGCTTGTTCCGATTGAGCGAGCAGAAGACCGGCCCGAGCAGACCTGCCGGATCGTTCGGAAAGGCGGTGCGGGAGAGGTCGCCGGCGGGCCGCTCGATCTTGATCACGTCGGCGCCGTAATCGGCCAGCATCTGTGTCGCGACAGGGCCCATCATCACCTGGGTGAAGTCGATGATGCGGATGCCGTCGAGCGGCAGGGGAGTGCTCATGCCGCCTTCTCCAGGATGGTGGCGTTGGCTGAGGGCACGTCGCCCGGATCGCCGCCCTGGGCGCGCACGCGGGCGCAGATCTCGGCGACAGGCACGGCACGCAGCCCAATGCTGCGATGAGCCGCTATGGCGGCTGCGATGCCGGCCGACTGGCCCATCGCCATGCAGGGTGGGATCTCCCGCGAATTCTTCTGCGCAGATTCGGTCGCGGAGTAATGGCGTCCGGCGACGACCATGCCTTCCAGGCCCTTCGGCAACATGGCACGATAGGGCGTGTAGTAGTCCCGCCCGCGCGCCACCGTGTCGGCGAAGTGCACGCGGTTCATCACGTCGTCCTTCGTGACAACGTAGTCGCCGACCAGAAGGCGCGTCTGTCGAATGCCGAGTTGTGGCGCGACATCGATCACGTAGCAGCCCGCGAAGCCCGGCATGTTGGCGCGGATGAAGTCCACCATTGCATAGATCCGCTTGCGGCCATCGAAATCGGCCCGCGTCGAGTCCTCGACCGAGATGCCGTCGAGCCCCGTCATGTGCGGGCAGTTGCACCAGACGACGCCGGGCAACGGCGTCTTCAGCCACCAACGGTCCCAGGACCCGCCGATGATCTTCTTCGCCTGCTTGTCGAGCACCGCGAAGCGTTCGGGTTCCTCCCAGCGGAAGCGCTCGGCGGCCTCGGTGTCAACGCCGCCGAGGCGGAAGACGGTGGTGAGCATGTAGGAGCCATGCACGAAGGGGCTGCCGGCGGCCACCGCGACATCGAGGTCGCCGGTCGCATCCACGACCACCTGACCCATGATCGCCTGGCGGCCCGCCTTGGTCTCGCAGATCACGCCGGTGATGCGGTTGCCATCCATGACCGCGCGCGAGAACCAGGAGTTCAACCGCACATCCACGCCGGCTTCCGCGATCATCTCGTTCGAGACGCGCTTCCATCCATCGGGGTCGAAGGCGGCTGCCATGACGATGGGCTGCGGCTTCGATTGCGCGCGGAAGTCGAACAGGCCCCAACTTGCCCATTTGCGATGCATCTCGACCGTGCCGAGGCGTTCGGCGACGGGTGGGAAGACGCAGGCGTCCACCCGCGCCATGCGCTCGATCATTTCCATGCAGAGGCCGGTGGTCGTGACCTCGTCGCCGTTATGCATGTCGTCGAGCACGAGGACCATGCCGCCGGCGGCGAGCCCGCCGAGATAGGGGTAGCGCTCGATCAGCGTCACGCTCGCGCCTTCGCGCCGCGCGGCGACCGCCGCGGCGAAGCCGGCTGGCCCGCCGCCCACCACGACGACGTCGGAGCGCGCGACGACCGTTGCCTCGCCCGGGCCTTCGGTGATCCGATCCGTGTTCATGGACGTGTCCTCAGACGGGGTTGGCCGGCTGCCAGCGGACGAAGAACCGCTCGGCGGCCACGATTACGGCGAAGAACGCGACCGAGAAGGCACTGCCGACGATCACCGTCGCGTAGAGCATCGGGCTGTCGAAATTGTACATGGACTGGATGATCAAGGCGCCGATGCCGGTGGTGGAGCCGATCCACTCGCCGACGATCGAGCCGATCACAGCCGTGCTCGCGGCGATCTTGAGCGCGGAGAACAGGTAGGGCAGCGAGTTCCGCAGCCGGAGCTTGAAGAACACCTCGCGTTCGCTGGCCGAAAGCACGCGCATCAACTCCATCGCCTGTGGGTTCACCGATTCCAGCCCGCGAACCATGTTCACCAGCGTCGGGAAGAAGCAGATGAGCGCCGCGATCGCGATCTTCGGCTCCATCCCATTGCCCATCAGCAGCACCAGGATCGGCGCCTTGGCGACGACGGGGATGGTGTTGATCAGCACGACGACGGGGAAGAAGGCTTCCTCGGCCGTCTTGCGGTGGACAAAGACGGTCGCGATCACGATGGCCGCGAGGTTACCCAGGATGAAGCCGGCAATGGCCTGCATCGCCGTCGGCAGCAGGTTCCGCAGCAGCATTTCGTGCTTCTCGACCAGGGTTGCCGCGACCAGCTGGGGGGAGGGAGCGACGAAGCGCGGCACCTCGAAGAACCAGACGATGAAGGCCCAGAGACCTAGGAAGGTCGCAATGCCGGCCACTGGCAGGAGGCGTCGCCGCCAAGCCAGGCGGCGCATCGCGCGATGGTGCGCTTCTTCGGCCGCGCGCAGGCCGGGATCGGCTGGGGAATCGAGCGCGGTCGTTCTCATGCGGCGCGGCGTCCCATGGCGTCGCGCAGGCCCGCGACGATCCGGATGAATTCAGGCGTCTCACGTATGGCCAGTTCGCGGTCGCGCGGCAGGTCGACCGTGACGCGCGCGGCGACGCGGCCTGGATTGGCGGCCAGCACCAGCACCTGCTCACCCAGGTAGACGGCCTCATAGACCGAATGCGTCACGAACAGGATGGTCGTACCGGTCTCCAGCCAGATGCGCCGCAGCTCTTCGTTCAGCCGGTCGCGCGTGATCTCGTCGAGAGCGCCGAAGGGCTCGTCCATCAGCAGCAGCCGCGGCCCGCCGAGCAATGCGCGCGCGATCGAGACGCGCTGACGCATGCCGCCCGACAATTCGTGCGGGTAGCTGTTCTCCCAGCCTTCCAGCCCGACGAGCTTCATCAGCTCCCGCGGCGTCGGTGCACCGGACGGCAGGTTGCGCTGACCGCCCACCTCGAGCGGGAGTTCCACGTTCTGGATCGCCGTCCGCCAGGGCAGCAGCGCCGCATCCTGGAAGACGAAGCCGAGCGCGCGGGCCGCCCGCGCCTCCGCCGGCGAGGTGCCAAAGACCGTGGTCGAGCCGGAGGATGGCTGCACCAGGTCCGCCACCACCCGCAGCAGCGTCGACTTGCCGCAGCCCGACGGCCCGAGCAGCGAGAGGAAGCCGCCCGCCTCCACGTCGAAGGAGACGTCGTGCAGCGCGGTGACGGTGCGGCGGTCTGTCACGAACCGCACTGTCACGTTGCGGCAGTCGACCGCCGCGGCGCCCGTCATGGCGGTCAGCCGATCAGCGGGCGCTGGCCGCTTGTCATGCGGAGGATGTCCATCGTCATGACCTCCTCCAGGCGCGGCGTGCGGCGGGCGAACTGGCCAAGTTGCGCGTAGAGGTCGATCTGCTCGCGCCAGATGGCCGGGTCCATCGTGCCCCAGCCCTCAGTGGCGGTCTTCGGGCCGAAGGCGTATCGCAGCATCACATCTGCCGCCGCGCGTTCGTCGGCCCGATTGAGGTTCGGGAATTCGCGCAGCAGGTGGTCAACCGCCTGGTCGCGGTTGGCATGCGCAAAGGCCCAGCCCCGGCCGGTCGCGCGCAGGAAGCGGGCCAGCACGTCGGCGCGGCGTTCAATGGTCTGCACCGTCGCGTAGTAGGGCAGCGCATAGAGCCGGACACCGGTGTCCCAAAGCCGCATCACGACGGGATCGGGGATGACGCGCAGTGCCGTCGTGTTGGTCAGCCAGCCGGTGATCACATCCACCTGGCCCGTCATCAGCGGCGACATGTCGGAGCCGATCGGGATGATCGTCACCTGGTTCTCGGCAATGTTGTGCTTGGCGAGCAGCGCGCGCAGCAGGATCACGGCGGTGGATTGCGTGCCGATCTTCTTGCCGATCAGGTCGCGCGGCTCTCGCACCGGCCGGCCAGCCCGCGAGATGTAGCTGAAGGGGTGTTCCTGCGCGCCGGCCGCGAAGCAGCGAATCGGCAGGTCCTGCGAGCTTGCCAGCATGAGCGACGGCGAGGACGAGACCTGCCCCACCTCGAACCGACCGGAGGCGACGACCGCGACGCCGTCGATGTTCGGCCCGCCCGCCTGGAAGCGGAGCTCGACGCCTTCCTGCTCGTAGTAGCCGAGTTGTTTGGCGCAGACTTCGCCGATCTGATTGCCCGAGAGCAGCCAGCCGAGTTGGAGGTTGACCACAGCGCGGCCCTGCGCGTTGGCCTCCACGCCGACCATCGCGCCTGCCGGCGCGGCCGCCGTGGCCTTGAGGAACGTCCTGCGCCCGATAGCCATAGCCTCGCTCCTGTTCCGCTGCTCCAGCCGCGTCCGCCCATCGGCGGATAGCCCACTCGTGATCGAAGCATGGGCCTAGCGTTCGCAGAAGTGCTATTTTCTGGCGCGTTCGTTCGCAAAATGCGCACGCGTGGCGCCGAAATCAGGCCAGCTTGACCGGCCGCGGTGTCGTTGCTCGGCTGTAGGCCGACCTCCGGTGAGGATGCGATGGCCCTGGTGCTGCAAGCCGCGACGGTGCTGACCGTGGACGCCGAGGATCGGCTGCTGCGTGACGTGGACCTTCGCATCGAGGCTGGCGCGATCGTCGCGATTGGGCGCGGCGGCATGCTCGCGGAGCCTGGCGACGAGGTGCTGGATTGCAGCCGCGGCTTGGTCATGCCGGGCCTCGTCAACGTTCACACCCACGCCGCGACGGCACTGTTCCGCGGCCTTGCCGAGGACCTGCCGCGTGAATTCTGGGCCGGCGCCTACAAGGTGCCCGGCGAGGCGCGCTTCGGTCCGGCCGACTACGAACTCTCGTTGCGCGCGGCATGTGCGGAGTTCCTCGCCAATGGCGTGACATGCATCGCCGACCGCCTGGCGCGGATGGACCAGCTTGCTCCGGTGATCGAGGCCAGCGGACTGCGCGCCATCGTCGGCAGCACTATCACCGACGCCCGCGCCACCGAGGCCTGGCCTGAGACGGAGCGGCTGCTGGCGCGCTACGGCACCGACCCTTCGGCATCGCGCGTGACGGGAGGCATCGCGCCGCATGCGCTCGACAGTTGTTCCGACGCGCTGCTGGCGGAGTGCGCGCGGCGCGCGCGGGAGGCGGGGGCGCGTATCTTCCTGCATGTCGCGCAATGCGCGCCAGAGGTGGCGGCGGTGCGCGCGCGGGGCCATGCCGGCGCGCTCGCCTGCCTGCGCCGCGCGGGGCTGACCGGCCCCGATGTCGTTGCCGCACATGCCATCTATCTCGACGAGGCCGAGATCGAGGGCTGGTGTGCCGACGGCACCGCGATCGCCCATTGTCCGGCAAGCAACCTGAAGATCGAGGCGCGTACCATCGCGCTGCATCGTTTCGTGGGGCGCGTACCGGTCGGGCTCGGCACCGACTGGACCGCGACAGACAACAGCATGGACATGTTCTGGGAGGCGCGGCTCGCCGCGCTGGTCGGCAAGATGCACGCTGGCGATCCTACCTCGCTCCCGGTCCGAACGATGCTGCGGATGATGACGATCGAAGGCGCGCGCGTCCTCGGCCTCGATCACCTCGTCGGCAGTGTCGAGGTCGGCAAGCGGGCCGACCTCCTCGTGCTCGACCTCGACCGGCTGGAGATGGCGCCAGCGCACGACCTGGCGGCAAACGTGGTCTATAGCGCCTCGCCGCGCAGCGTGCGCGACGTGATTGTGGACGGCGTGATCCGCAAGCGCGCGCATGCGCTGGTCGGCACAGAGGAGGCGGGGCTGATTGCGGCGATGCGTGCGGCCAAGTGGTCATGCGAGGCGCCGCCCCGGGACCAAACACCTGGGCACTCTTTTCCCTGAAGGAGGGTGCTTCTCATGGCGCCGGCTTTGGACGTGCGGTTGGGCTGTGCTTGCGTGCTTCGGAGCGTTGCGTCGTCGCATCGGAGGCGTCGGTTTCGCATCCCTACATCCCTGAATGTCTGAAACTCAGCTTCGGCATACGATCCGCAACTGTCGGTGGCTGCCTGTCCCCGCATCCACTGAATTCTGCCCTTAGGTC
>JBIKSZ010000378.1:0-2718 GCA_044348345.1 Roseomonas sp.
GCGCCGCGGTAAGGGACGTGGGTGAACTCGACCCCTGTGCGCAGCATGAACAGCACGCCGAGCATGTGGTTGGCGCCGCCGGCGCCCGCGGAACCGTAGTTCAGCTGGCCCGGCCGCGCGCGGGCATAGGCGACCAGTTCCTGGATGTTGTTGATCGGAAGGCGCGGATTGACGCAGACAAGCGCCGTGCCGGTCGCGAAGGTGGCGATGGCACTGAAGTCGTCCACGCCCTGGTAGCCGGCGTTGCGGAACAGCAGTGGCGCGCCGAGGTGGCTGGACGGGCTCGCCATCATGATCGTGTACCCGTCGGGCGCGGACTGCGCGACGTGCGCGGTGCCGATCGTGCCGCCAGCGCCGGCGCGGTTGTCCACGACGACCGGGACCCCGAGGCCAGCCTGCAGCACTTCCGCCTGCAGGCGGCCGGCGATGTCGCTCGCTCCGCCGGGCGGATAGGGGACCACAAGGCGGATCGGCCGGTTCGGCCAGGGTGCCTGCGCAACCGCGGGCGCGGCCAGCGAGGTGGCGCCGAGCGCGGGCGCTGCGGCGAGGAGGTGTCGACGACTGATCACCTGCGTATCTCCTTGTCGGTTGCAGACGTGATGGTCAGCGCCGCCCCATGTCCTGGACATAGGCGCGGCCGTAGCGCGCTTCGAGCCTGCGCTGCACGAGATCCCAGACAGTCGTCATCACCAGGTACCAGATGGCCGCTGCGATAAAGAGCTCGAGCACCATGAAGCGTTCCTGGATCAGGATCTGCGTCCGCCGCAGCAGTTCCTCCATGCTGATAACGGAGGCCACCGAGGTCGTCTTCAGCAGCCCGTTCACCGAATTGCCGAGGGGCGGAATGATGATGCGGAGCGCCTGCGGCCAGGTAACGGTGCGGAAGACCTGAACGGGCGAGAGGCCGAGCGCGAGCCCCGCCTCCTTCTGCCCGCGCCCGACGGCCATGATCCCGGACCGCACGATCTCGCTCAGATAGGCGGCCTCGTTCAGCGCAAGGCCCAGCAGCGCGGCCTGGGTCACGGTGAAGCGCAGGCCGAACAGCGGCAGGCCGGTGTAGATGATCAGCAGTTGCACCAGCAGCGGCGTGCCGCGGAACAGCCAGCAATACGTAGCCGCGGCCCCCGCCACCGCCCGGTTGGACGAAAGCCGCATCAGCGCCAGCCCGATCCCGAGCGCGAGCCCGCAGACAAGCGAGGCGACGGTCAGCCAGAGCGTCGTCAGCGCCCCTTCCAGCAGGAAGGGGTTGAACAGGTAGTCGAGGAAACCTTCCCAGGACCAGATATGGATGGCCGCCTACTCCGTACAGAGAACCCTCGCAAAGAACCCTCCCCACGGGCGGGGGAGGGATGGAACCATGGCCTACTGCGGACCGACCACCGCGAAGGTGGGATCCGCGATGGTCACGCCATAGCGGTTGAACAGCGCATCCAGGCTGCCATCCGCCTTCATTTCCAGCAGCACGCGGGATACCTCGTTCGCCAGCGTGCGGGAGCGGAAGGCGAAGGCGGCCGGCGTCGGGAACAGCCCGTGCAGCACGCGCGGGAACTCGCCGCGTTGGTCGTATTCGGCGGCCACCGCGTCGATCGAGGTCACCGCCTCCACCTGACCGGCGCGCAGCGCCTGGAAGGCGATGGCGAAATTGTCGAAGGTGCGCACGTTGATCGGCCGCTGCCCGGCATTCTGCAGGTTCTGGCTGATCTCGCGCAGGCGCCGTTCCTCGAAGCCACCGAGCTCGACGCCGACGGTCCGCCCCGCCAGGTCCCTCTCGCTGCGGATATTGAGCGGATTGCCACGCGCGGCGCTGATGGCGACCGCGTTGTTCTCGTAGCGGACCATCTGCATCATCCGCGCGCGTTCCTCGGTATAGAAGATGCCGGTGTTGATCATGTCCCACCGGCGCGCGGCGAGGCCTGGGATCATCGCGCTGAACTCGATGCGGACGTATTCCGGCGTGAGGCAGAGGCGCCGAGCGATCTCGGTGCCGAGCTCGATCCGCATGCCCTGGAGTTGGCCCTGGGCGTTGACGAATTGCAGCGGCGGCAGGGTCGGGTTGGTGGACATGACGAGGGTGCGCGCGCGCACCAGTTCGGAATCGGGCACGCGCGGCGTGCAGGCGGCCTGCGCGGCAGCCTGGCCGGGCAAGGCAGCAACCGCGCCGAGGGCGCCGGCGGCGAAACCCGAGACCCCGAAGCCGATGCGATAGTGGGTGCGTCCGGGCTCCTGGCTGTCGTCGGCCTCGATGTCGTCGCCGCGCACCACCAGCCGCGGCAGGGGTTCGGCGTCAGTGTCGACAGGAGCGCGCCGCGCGCGTTCCACGGCGACGTCGGGCAGTTGCGTAGCGAGCCGATCGGCGATGGCGGCGAGTGCCGCCTCGCGCAGCGGGACCGTGCCGCTCATGCCGAGCGCGCCAGTGACAGGAGCCAGGATAGGCCGAGCGGGTCGGGCTCGACCTCCTCGACCTTCCATGTCTCTGGCGGCGAAAGCCGGCGCAGAAGGTCGCCGCGGCGCGGGGTGTCGGGGACGAGGTCCGCAGCGCGTAGTGTCGCCTTGAGCGCACCGGCGCGGGCTCCTGGGCCGCCCAGCCCGGCCACGTCATCGGCCGGCGCGGACAGCAGCACGCGCACGGGGCGCCAGGCGGCGCCGGTCGCAGCCCGCCACTCCGCGTCCGTGCCCATGTTCGGATCGGCGTGCAGTGTGGCGAGCGCGGCGGCAAAG
>JBIKSZ010000156.1:0-9031 GCA_044348345.1 Roseomonas sp.
TCCCCACCTTCAGCGTGCTCGTCAGCCCGCGCAGGCAGGCCAGGATCGAGAGTGGCGTGATCTTGCCCGTGCGCGGGTTTTCCTCGCTCGGCACATTCTCGATCGTCATGGTCAGGCGTGCGGCGGCGGCTTCGACGCGGATCGTGTGGGTGTTGCGCGTCACATACGGGTCGGCCCAGATCTCGATCGTCGTGCGCTGCGGGCCGATGCCGGCAAGCGCCAGCGCCGCGGCGACGTTGACGTTGGCGGGGAAGCCCTGCGCGGCGTCAAAGGCGTTGCCCTTGAAGACCAGCTTCTTCTCGTCCTTCACCGCCAGCACGTCGATGCCGTGCTGTTCGAGATAGGGCGCGCCGACCAGGCCGCGCGGGGGCTTGCGCGTTTCGATGGTGACGGAGCTCACCTCGCCTTCGGCGGCCGCGCGCACGGCATCGAGGCCGAGCAGCGCGCCAGTCGGCACGACGATCCGCGCGCCGGTCTTCCGAGCTTCCTCCACCAGCTGCATGCGCGGCAGCAGCGCGCCGACGCTGGAGGGGACGAAGATGCGCCCGCGCGCGATGGCGGCGGTGGCGACGGCTTCGAAGACGGAGGAGGGCGCGGCCTCCACCACGATGTCGGCCTCGGCGAGATCGGCGAGGCCGACGATGGCGGGCTTGGTGCGGAAGCCCGCGAGGTTGGCGGCGGCCTTCGCATGGTCGCGGGCAGCGACGGAATGAAGTGCCAGCCCCTCCACGCCCTGATCGAGCGCGCGGGCCAGATGCAGGCCGATGGCGCCGAGGCCGGCGATTCCGACAGTGAGGGTGCGTGACATGGGCAGAGACTCCGCGAACAGGCGGAGCGTATGTCCCCCACCCCGCCCGCCTTCGCAAGCGGGGTGGGAGGTCGCGGCTGACTACTCTTCCTTGAAGCCGTAGGCCTGGATGCCCTGTTCGTTGCCATAGTATTTGTAAGGCAGGAACTTGCCGGACATCTCGATCTTCACCCGGTCGCCCTTCTCGTGCGCCATGCGCTCGAACTGGAAGTCGAAATCGATAGCGGACATGATGCCGTCGCCGAATTCTTCCTCGATCAGCGCCTTCCAGGCGGGGCCGTTGACCATCACCATCTCGTAGAAGCGGTAGATCAGCGGGTCGGTCGGCGGCATGGCGGTGCCGCGATACGGCACTTCGTTCAGCATCCGCTGCTCGACTTCCGACAGGCCGAACAGCGCCGCGGCCTTGGCGGCCAACGGCTTCACCAGCTTCATCTGGCCGAGCAGGGCGCCGACGATCATCGTGTCGGACAGGCCGCCGATCTCGCCGCAGATGTACTTCCAGCTCCAGTTCTTCTCGCGCTTGATGTCGAGGATCTTCTCGGTGAGTTGGGCGCGCGTCATGGCGTGCGATCTCCCTTTCGTGGTGGGTTGAAGCTTTCAGGCGGCAGCGCGCGGGGGCGGCGGGCTCTGCGGTTCCGCGGGCCGCACTTCCGGCACCTGCTTCGGGTCCCAGCCGTCCGGCCGCTTGCCGGCCAGCGTGCGGCTGCGGGTGATGAGGAAGTCCAGGATGTGGTCGCGCAGCTCGTGATAGCCGGGCATGTGGTGCAGCGTCGCGCGGGTGCGCGGGCGCGGCAGCGTGTTCACCACCACCTCCGCCAGCCGCGCATCCGGGCCGTTCGTCATCAGCAGGATGCGGTCGGCCAACAGGATCGCCTCGTCCACGTCATGCGTGATCATGAAGGCGGTCTGGTCGGCTTCGGTGACAAGGCGCGAGACCTCGTCCTGCAGCGCGCCGCGCGTCAGCGCATCGAGCGCGCTGAAGGGCTCGTCCATCAGCAGCATCTTGGGCGCGATGGCCAGCGCCCGCGCGATGCCGACGCGCTGCTTCATGCCGCCCGAAAGCTGCGCGGGCTTCTTCTCCGCCGCATGGCCAAGCCCGACCTTCTCCAGCGCCTTGCGCGCTTCCTCACGCAGCTTCGCCTTCGGCCAGGAGGGATGGCGGCAGGACAGCGCGAAGGCGACATTCTGCTCGGCGGTCATCCAGGGCATCAGCGCATGGCCCTGGAAGATCACCGCGCGGTCGAGCGAGGGGCCGGTGATCTCGGTGCCATCCACGATCACGCCACCTTCGGACGGCGCTTCGAGCCCCGCCAGGATGTTCAGCACCGTCGTCTTGCCGCAACCCGAATGGCCGACCAGGCAGACAAACTCGCCGCGCTTCACATCGAACCAGAGGTCCTCGAAGATCGTGGCACCCGGATAGCGGCGCGCAATACCTTCGACCGAGACATACTTAGCCATTTGCGGATCACTCCTGCCAGGCGACAGCGCGCGCCGCGATGCCGAGCAGCCGGTCGAGCAGCAGCCCGACGAGCCCGATCAGCAGGATCGCGATGACGATGTCGGCGAGGCTGAGGTTGTTCCACTGGTTCCAGACCCAGTAGCCAATGCCGGTGCCGCCCACGAGCATCTCGGCGGCGACGATCACGAGCCAGGCGATGCCGATAGAGATGCGCATGCCCGTCAGGATGGTCGGCGCGGCCGCGGGCAGGATGACGCGCCAGGCGGTCTTGAGCTTGCCCGCTTCCAGCGTGCGCGCGACGTTCATCCACTCCCGCCGCACGCTCGCCACGCCGAAGGCGGTGTTGAGCAACATCGGCCAGACCGAGCAGATGAAGATCACGAAGATCGAGGAGATGGAGCTATCCTTGATCGTGTAGAGCGCGAGCGGCATCCAGGCGAGCGGCGAGACGGGTCGCAGCACCTGGATGAAGGGGTTCAGCGCAGCGCTCAGCAGCGGCGACATGCCGATGAGGAAGCCGAGCGGGATCGCGACCGCGGCCGCCAGCAGGAAGCCGGCGGCGACGCGTGCCAACGAATAGGCCAACTGGATGCCAATGCCCTGGTCGTTCGGGCCGCGGATGTAGAAGGGATCGCGCACCAGCTCCCACAGCCGCGCGCCAATCTCGGACGGCATCGGAAAGGGCGTCTGCCCGCCTTGCGCGGCGGCCGCGCCGAGAAGCGCCGCATATTCGGGATCGAGCGCCGCCCCGCCGGTAGGGCCGCCGCTGCGCGCGGAGAATTCCCAGACGCCGAGGAAGGCGGCCAGCAGCGCGAACGAAAGCAGCGCCGCCTGCGCCACAGGAACCTTGGACGACATGGATCAGGAGGCCCTGATACCGCGTTCGGTCCAGGGGGCCGGGTTCGCCGGGTCGAAGGTGCGGCCCATCACGGTGAAGGACTGCACCGTGCCGGACGGCACCGTCTGGCCGAGGTCGCGCATCGCGCGCGCGGCGTCGGTTGCGAGGAAGACCTGCTCGGCGACCTGGCGGTAATCCACGTCGCGCTGCAGCTGACCCCAGCGGCGCATCTGCGTCATGATCCACATCGCCATGGAGTGCCAGGGGAAGGGATCGAAGCCGATGCGGTCCGGCACGCGCTGCACGCGGCCCAAGCCATCGGCGAAGGTGCCGGTCAGCACCTGCTCCACCACGGTCTGCGGCTGGTTCAGGTAGTTCTGGCCACTGATCGCGGCCGCGACCTCGCGCCGGTTGGCGGGGTTGTGGGAATAGGCAGTGGCCTCGACGATCGCGCGCAGCAGAGCGTGGAAGGTGTTCGGCGTGTCGGTGACCATGCTGCGCGGCACGGCGAAGGCGCAGCAAGGATGCCCGTCCCACAATTCCTTGGTCAGGATGTGGATGAAGCCAACGCCGTCGAAGACCGCGCGCTGGTTGAAGGGATCGGGGCCGAGGAAGCCGTCGATATTGTCGGCGCGGAGATTGGCGACCATCTCGGGTGGCGGCACGGCGCGGATCTGCACGTCGCGATCCGGGTCGAGCCCGTGCTCGGCCAGGTAGTGGCGGAGCAGGTAGTTGTGGATCGAGAAGTCGAAGGGCACGGCGAAGCGGAAGCCGCGCCAGTCGCGCGGGTTGCGGCGCTCGCGATGCTTGTTGGCCAGCGTGATGGCCTGGCCGTTGATGTTCTCGATCGCGGCCACCGCGAAGGGCACGGGCTGCGCCACGCCGACGCCGAGCGACATCGCCACCGGCATCGGCGCCAGCATATGCGCCGCGTCGTATTCGCGGGCGATGGCGCGGTCGCGGATCACCGCCCAGCCAGCGGTGCGGATGACTTCGACGTTGAGCCCGTGCCGCCGATAGAAGCCCATCGGGTCGGCCATGATGATCGGCGTCGCGCAAGTGATCGGGATGAAGCCGATCTTCAGGTCGCGCTTCTCGATCGCGCCGCCGGCCGGCGCCTGGGCCAGCGCCTCGCGCGCCGCACCCAGCGGGAAGAAGGCGTTGATGGCGGCAAACAGGGTGCCGGCGCCGACCGCGCGCAGCATGCCGCGGCGGGTTGCGTCGTCGGGGTAGAGCGCGCGCAGCACCGCCTGTTCGGCGATCTCGCCATAGGCGCCGGTGCCGTCGCTCTCGGCGGCGTTCTGCACTTCGTCGCAGGCGAAGGCCGCGTCATGGACGCGGCCGCAATCACAGGCGCCGAGGCGCGTGTTGGGATCGAAGGGATTGGCGAAGCGGCGGGCCATGACGCGGGTCCTCCGGTGGTTGGCCCGGAGGAAATGGACGGGCCAGGCCGGAGGAGCAATCGGCTTTTCGCGCGCTTTTTGAGCAGATCAGCCCAGGCGCCCGCGGTAAACGCCCGCAATGCGGTCAATTTGACCACATTGCGGGCAGATGGACATCAAACCACGGGGGTCCGCCCGCCATCCACATTGATCGCCGTGCCGGTCACGTAGCCGCCCTGGTCGGAACAGAGGAAGGTCGCCAGCGCGGCAAACTCCTCGGCCTTGCCGAGCCGCCCGAGGGGGACCGCCTTCGCCGCGTCCTTCTTCCATTCCTCCCAGGTCAGGCCGCGCGGGTCGGTGGCGTGGCGGCGCACCCACTGGTCGCTTTCGATGATGCCGACCAGCATCGCATTCACCAGGATGCCGTGCTTGGCGCCTTCATTCGCCAGCACCTTGGTCAGCGCCATGCCGGCCGCTCGGGAGACGGAGGTGGGGCAGCTTTCGGCAGCCGGCGCCTTGGCGCCGGTGTTGAGCACATTGATCACGCGCCCCCAGCCCTGCGCCTGCATCCCCGGGAAGACCGCGCGCGTCAGGCGGATGGCGGCAAACAGCTTGAGGTCGAGATCGGCCTGCCAGAGCGCGTCATCCACCTCCAGGAAGGCGCCGCGCTGGCTGGTGCCGGCATTGTTCACCAGGATGTCCACTGTGCCGAGCCGCGCAGCGGCTTCGGCGACGGCGTGGGCGCAGCCTTCGGCGGTCGAGACATCGGCCGCGATGGCGGCGATGCGCGCGCCCTGGAAGCGGCCTTCGATCTCGGCCTTGGCGGTGTCGAGTTCAGCCTGGCGGCGCGCGACGATGGCCACCGCCGCGCCGGCTTCCGTGAAGGCTTCCGCCATGGCGCGGCCCAGCCCCTTGGAGCCACCGGTGATCAGCGCCGTGCGGCCATCTAGTCGGATTTGCATGCTTGTTCGTCCCTGGGACAGGTGAGGCGGGGATTACGCCCGGAAGGTGGGGATTGGGGAAGGTGGGGGTCGGGGAAGGCCGGTCGCGCCCCCACCCGGCTTCGCGTTGTGCCGAAGGCAGGCCTTCGGCGTGACGCTCAGCCACCCTCCCCCGCTGCGCGGGAAAGGGAATGTCGGCGCATCCGTCGAGGATGCGGCCGCACAGCGGCCGCCGCGCCGCGACCGACCGTGCGGCCGGGCGCGCCATGTCTGCGGCGCGAAAGCCAAGCGCCCGGCTTGCGGCACTGCCGCAAGGCAGGAGCGAAGCGCAGGCTGGCGCGCCGGCGACTGAGGCCCCGAACAACGACGCCGCGCCGCGCATAACCGCGCGGCCAGGCACGCCATGTCTGCGGCGCGAAAGGCAAGCCGCCGGAGGCGGCGCCCGCCGTTTGAGGGAAAAGAAAAATGGGCGATCGACGGGGCTCGAACCCGCGACATCCAAGACCACAACCTGGCGCTCTACCAGCTGAGCTACGACCGCCACATGTATCGCCGGGGCCGAAACCCCGGGCCGGGCCGTTTAGGGCCGCCGGGGTGGGATCGTCAACCGGCCGCCGCCTGGCGCGTGCCGGCGCGCGCCGCCAGCCAGGCGCCCATCCGCTCCAGCGCCGCATCCAGCAGCGCATCGGCCTTGCAGAAGGCGAAGCGGGCGTAGTGGTTCGGCGCATCCGGCCCAGCATAAAAGGCGGTGACGGGGATCGCAGTCACCTTCGCCTCCACCGTCAGCGTCCGGCAGAAGGCGACATCGTCGCCGGTGAAGCCCAAGGGGCGGAAATCGGTGGTGATGAAGTAGCTGCCCTGGGTCGGCAGCACGGTGAAGCCGAGCTTCGCCAGCCCCGCGCCCAGCCGGTCGCGCTTCGACTGCAAGGCCGCGGACAGGCCGCCGAAATAGGCGTCATCCTTCATCAGCCCGACAGCGACACCGCGCTGCAGGTTGGGCGCCGTCGTGAAGGTGAGGTTCTGGTGCGCCTTGGTGACATTCGGGGCGAGCGACTTGTCGCAGGTGACATAGCCGATCTTCCAGCCCGTCAGGCTGAAGGTCTTGCCCGCGCTGCCGATTCGCATGCAGCGCTCCCGCATGCCCGGCAGGGTCATCAGCGGGATGTGCTTCCAGCCATCGAAGGTCAGGTGCTCATACACCTCGTCGCAGATGGCGTAGCAGTCGTGCTTCTGGACAAGGTCGGCGATGAAGGCGAGCTCGGCCGCGGTGAACACCTTGCCGGCGGGGTTCATCGGCGTGTTGAGCAGGATCGCCTTGGTCTTCGGCCCGAAGGCGGCGGCCAGTTCGGCGCGCGGCAGCTCCCATTTCGGGGGCGAGAGGCGCACGAGCTTCGGCACCGCGCCGAGCAGCTTCACCACAGGCAGATAGGTGTCATAGAGCGGCTCGATCAACACGCATTCATCGCCCGGGTTCAGCACGGCCATGAGGCTTGCGGTGATCGCCTCGGTCGCGCCGGAGGTGACGACGACCTCGGTCTTCGGGTCCACTTCGAGGCCGTAGAAGCGCTTATTGGCGGCGGCCACGGCTTCGCGCAGCTCGATCAGGCCGGTCATCGGGGGGTACTGGTTGCGGCCATCCAGCAGGGCCGCGGCCGCGGCGTGGATCACATCGGCCGGGCCGTCGTAATCGGGAAAACCCTGGCCGAGATTGATCGCGCCGTGCTCGACGGCCAGCGCCGACATGACGGTGAAGATCGTGGTGCCGGTGGCGGAGAGCAGGTCGTTCTGAGGCTTCACGTGGTGGGTTCCGAGGCGTGCGCGGGCCGGGCGGGCCGTGGGCAGCGGAGAATGGCGATGGCGGGCCTGCTGCGCAACGGTGGACAATGTGTAATGTCTATAATTTAGGCATATCGCACAATTATTCATCGCACAACGTGCTGCCGGCGCGAGAATCCCCGGCGCATGGCGTTGCCGGGCTGGCACGGGGCATGCAAAACCCCGCCCGCCGGTCCGCCCGGCCCCGGCGCCAGCCGGCCCGTAATCCAAGGCACGCCCATGGGCGTGCCGGGGCTGCGGCACGGGGGGATCGGGGGGAAGGATCGCACGCGGGACAAGCGCGCGCGGCGTGCGGAGCGACGGAGCCGATGAAGAAGATCGAGGCCATCATCAAGCCCTTCAAGCTCGACGAGGTGAAGGACGCGCTGCACGAGATCGGGCTGCAGGGCCTGACCGTGGTCGAGGCCAAGGGCTTCGGCCGGCAGAAGGGCCACACCGAGCTCTATCGCGGCGCGGAATACGTCGTGGACTTCCTGCCGAAGGTGAAGATCGAGGTGGTCTGCCCGGACGACCTGGCCGAACGCGCGATCGAGGCGATCACGGGTGCCGCGCGCACCGGGCGGATCGGCGACGGCAAGATCTTCGTCAGCGACATCCAGGAAGTCGTTCGCATCCGCACCGGCGAACGTGGCGAGGACGCGGTGTAGCCGCACGGAATTAGGATCGTCCCGCGCGGGCCAACCGCGCGGGCGGCCGGATCGCCGGAAGCGCCCCGCCTGACAGGCCAGGGGCGACGGCGAGATGGGCGCGTTGCGGGGACCGGTGTCCGCGGCGCTGCAGTACGGGACCGGGACACGCAGAGGAACAGGACCGCACACGATGGCGAAGAAGCCGGCAGCTGGCGGGGGCAATGCCGCCGTCTCCAAGGTCATGGAGATGATCAAGGAGCACAGCGTCGAATACGTTGACTTCCGCTTCACCGACCCGCGCGGCAAGTGGCAGCACACCGCGCAGCACGTCTCCACGATCGAGCCCGAGGTCTTCGAGGAAGGCATCATGTTCGACGGCTCCTCGATCGCCGGCTGGAAGGCGATCAACGAGTCCGACATGATCCTGATGCCGGACCCTGAGACGGCCTGCATGGATCCGTTCTCCGCCAAGCCGCAGATGATCCTGTTCTGCGACATCATCGAGCCGTCCACCGGCCAGATGTACTCGCGCGACCCGCGCTCCACCGCGAAGCGCGCCGAGGCCTATCTGAAGTCCACGGGCATCGGCGACACGGCCTTCTTCGGCCCCGAGGCCGAGTTCTTCGTGTTCGACAATGTGAAGTTCGGCACGGGCGGCAATTTCGGCCATTTCAGCCTCGATTCGATCGAGGGCCCGGGCGCCAACATGAAGGACTACCCGGAAGGCAATATGGGCCACCGCCCTGGCGTGAAGGGCGGCTACTTCCCGGTGAACCCGGTGGACAGCGAAGTGGACCTGCGCGCCGAGATGCTCTCGACCATGATCGAGATGGGCGTCGAGGGCGAGAAGCACCACCACGAAGTGGCGCAGTCGCAGCATGAGCTCGGCACGAAGTTCGGCACGCTGGTGAAGCAGGCCGACCACATGCAGATCTACAAGTATGTGATCCACAACGTCGCCCACAGCTATGGCAAGTCGGCGACCTTCATGCCGAAGCCGATCTACGGCGACAACGGCAGCGGCATGCATGTCCACCAGTCCATCTGGAAGGCCGGCAAGCCGGTCTTCGCCGGCAACGGCTATGCCGACCTGTCGGAGATGGCGCTTTACTACATCGGCGGCATCATCAAG
>JBIKSZ010000379.1:0-2698 GCA_044348345.1 Roseomonas sp.
TCTAGCCCATCCCGGCCGGGGGCGCCACCAGCGCGGCCACCCGATCCGCCAGCATCTCCCGCGCGGTGGGCACGGGTTTGTGATGCGTGCCGAAGACGTCGCGGGCCAGGAAATGGCCCGTGAGGCGAAGCCCCGCCAGCCAATCAACCGGCCCCGACGGCCCCTGGCCCAGCAGGAAAGGCGGCAGCGCCAGCAGCCTCTCCGCCCACTCCCCCGCGCCCCCGCGCGAGACCGCGCGCCCGCTGCGCGGGGAGACGAAGGCCAGCTCCTCCGCGCTGCCGGTGACGGCGCAGCGCGCGAGATCGAGCCCATAGCCGAGATCGGCCAGCAGATCGGCTTCCCAGCGCACCAGCTCTGGCAGCGCTGCCTCGGCCCCCCGCGCCAGCTGCGCGATCAGCGCGACCAGGCCGTGGAAGACGCGCGGATGCGCCTCCCGCTCCGGCAGCGCGCCATCCGCGACGGCGGTTGCGGCGCGCAACACGGCCAGCGCCAGCGGATCCTCCATCGCCAGCGCCGCGGCGGCGTGGACGATCTCCCCCGACAGCGCGCCAAGCTGGTCCGCCAGCCGTCCGACCCAGCGCACCTCCACCAGGTTGCCCGGCTGCCAGAGCGCGGCCTGCGCGCGGCTCGCGCCGCCCTTGGCGAGGCCGGCGTGACGGCCATGCGCCTCGGTCAGCAGCGTGACGACGGCCGCCGCCTCGCCATGCGGGCGGACATCGAGCACCACGGCGGGGGCCTGCCATTCCATCCGTCCCGCCTCCCACGCCCGGCACGCGCGATCAAGCGCCCGAGCGCGCGCAGGCGGCGAAGTCTGGCGGCAAGTTGAGCCCCGCGCCGTCCCAAGCGCGCGAGGCACCGGCGCCGTTCCCCCGCCACACCGTTACAGCGCGGCCATGCGACGTCGCTTCCTCGCCGCCAGCGCGGCCGCACTCACCAGCATCCTGCTGCCCCGCCTGCCGCAGGCCGGCCCCGCGCGCCGCCTTGTGCTCCGCCACGCCGCGACCGGCGCGCGCTTCGACGGGCCGTGGCATGACGGCCGCATGCCCGATCCGGGCGCGATGGCCGAACTCTCGGCCGTGCTGGCCGATCCCGGCGCCACGCCGCCGCTGGCCTTCGACCCGGAGACGATCGGCATCGTGTGGCAGGTGGCCACCCAAACGGGGCTCGAAGGACCGCTCGAGATCCGCTCGGGTTACCGCACGCCGCAGATCAACCGCCGCGCGCATGGGGCGGGCGACAGTCTTCACCTGCGCGCTTCGGCGGTGGATCTCAGCATCCCGGCAAGGCGCCTGGCAGCGGCGACGGAGGCCGCACTGAGGCTCGGGCGCGGCGGGGTCGGCGTGTATCGCGCGCGCAGCTTCATCCACCTCGACAGCGGCGCGGTGCGGCATTGGTCCGACAGTGCCACCGGCAGCGTCGATCCGGGTGAGCCGCGCGCGGCGCGGATTGCCGCGGAATGGCGGGGCACGCTGCGCGTCGAACGGTACTGAGGGCCACCAAGACGGCCCGCAGGGTCAGCCCACGTCGTCGAGCCCGATGGCGCGCAGGCGGGAGCGTTCATCGTCCCAGCCCGCACGTTCCTTGACGTTCAGGAACAGGTGGATGCGCCGCTCCAGCAGCTTTTCCAGCTCCGCCCGCGCGCGCTGGCCGATCTCGCGGATGCGCGCGCCCTTGTCGCCGATCAGGATCGCCTTCTGGGTGGCGCGGCTGACATAGATCGTCACATCGATCCGCGCGCTGCCATCCTTCCGCTCCTCCCAGCTTTCCGTCTCGACGGTGGCGTGGTGGGGCACTTCCTCATGCGTCTGGCGCAGCACCTGCTCGCGCACGATCTCGGCGGCCAGCATGCGCTGCGGCAGGTCCGAGAGATCATCCTCGGGGAAGAGATAGGGGCCGGGCGGCATCGCCGCGGCCAGCGCATCCAGCAGCCGCTCGAGCCCGTCGCCCTTGAGGGCCGAGATCATGAAGGTCTCGCGGAAGGGAAGCAGATCGTTCAGCTCCTTTGCCAGCGGCAGCAGCCGCTCGCGCGGGATCAAATCGGCCTTGGTGAGTGCGAGCATCAGCGGGCGCGTGGACTTCGCCAGCCCCTCCACGATCTTGCGCACATCGTCCTTCAGCCCCGCGCGCGCATCCACCAGCAGCAGCGTCACATCGGCGTCCTGCGCGCCGCCCCAGGCGGCGGCGACCATGGCGCGATCGAGCCGGCGACGCGGCGCGAAGATGCCGGGCGTGTCCACCAGGATGAGCTGCGCCGCCTCCCGCATCACCACCGCGCGGATGCGGAAGCGCGTGGTCTGCGGCTTGGGGGAGACGATCGTCACCTTGCTGCCGGCCAGCGCATTCACCAGCGTGGATTTGCCGGCATTCGGCGCGCCGACGACGGCAACGAGGCCGCAGCGCGTCTCTGGCTGCTTGTCGCTCATGCTGCCCCCAGCTGCGCCAGCAGCCTCTCTGCCGCTGCCTGTTCGGCCGCGCGCTTGCTCTCACCCGTGCCGTCCGCTTCCTGCCCCGCGGCGAGCACGCGGACCACGAAGATCGGGCTGTGCGACGGGCCGGTGGTGGACACCAGCATGTATTCTGGCAGGCCGAGCGCACGCCCGAGCGACCATTCCTGCAGCCGCGTCTTCGGCGAAACCGGCGGCCGGGCGGAAGCTTCCAGCAGCGGCGCCCATTCGCGCCGCACCAGCTCGCGCGCGGG
>JBIKSZ010000380.1:0-2688 GCA_044348345.1 Roseomonas sp.
GGGGGCGCGGGGGGGGGGGGGGGGGGGGGGGGGGGGGCCCGGGCCCCCCTCACCCCCCCCCCCCCCCCCCGACCCTCCCCCGCATAGCGGGGGAGGGAGTCGTTGGTCACACCGGCGTGCGCCACTCCGGGTGCGCGTCGGTCAGGCCGCGGACCACGGCCTCATAGGCCGATTGCAGGCGCTGCGTGATCGCGCCCGGCGTGCCTTGGCCGACGGCCAAGCGATCCACGCTCGTCACGGGCACCAGCTCCTGGCCCGTGCCGCAGAGGAAGACCTCGTCGGCGATATAGAGCTCGCTGCGGTCCACCTCGCGTTCCTCGACCGGGATGCCGAGCTCGCGTGCGAGCGTGATGACGGTCGCGCGCGTGATGCTCTCCAGGATGTCGCTGCTGCGGGATGGCGTCGCCAGCACGCCGTCGCGCACCAGGAAGAGGCAGGCGGCGGCGGCCTCGCTCACCTTGCCGCGGCTGGTCAGCAGGATGGCGCTGTCATAGCCGTCTGTCTTGGCTTGCAGCGTCGCCAGCCGGCCCGCATGGTAGTTGGCGCTGGCCTTGATCCGCGGTGGCATCGCGTTGTCCGGCAGCCGCGTCCAGGAGGAGACCTGCGCGGC
This sequence comes from Roseomonas sp., assembly GCA_044348345.1. Lineage (GTDB taxonomy): Bacteria > Pseudomonadota > Alphaproteobacteria > Acetobacterales > Acetobacteraceae > Falsiroseomonas. The sequence goes on from JBIKSZ010000380.1 coordinate 611, forward strand.
CAGCCCGCTGGCGAACTTCGCTGAGCGCTCCCGCGGCAGGGCGGCGGCGATCCAGCCGACGGGGCCGGTGGTTGCCATCATCCCCATACCCTCGATCTGCACCTGCAGACGGATATAGGCGTCGTCATCCGGCGCGTTCAGCCGCACCACCTCCAGCACCGCCGCGCGCAGCGTTTCGCGGGATGGCGGGTCCGCGAGGCGCAGCACCTTCATCCCCTGCTCCAGCCGCTCCAGATGCTCCTCCAGCCGGAAGACGGTGAAGGCGCCGGTCGCGGGATGCCGGTACGCACGCAGCCCTTCGAAGACCGCGATGCCGAAGGCGACGCCGATCGCCAGCGGATGGATGCGCGCCTCCTGGAAGGGGATGGCGTTTCCGTTGTGGATGATGGTGCGCGCCTGCCACATGGCCCTTGTCTTTCCCCCTCGGTCGCGGCGAGTCTGGGCGGGAGCGCGGCACACGGCAAGCCGTGCCGGGAGGATGAGGATGGACCCGCTGAGCGGCCTGCCCGATGGCATTCGGGCGCGCATCGTGGCCGGCGTGAACGGGCTCGACATGCATGTGCTGGAGGCCGGCGCGGCAGACGCGCCTGCGCTGCTGCTGCTGCATGGCTTTCCGGAACTCGCCTTTTCCTGGCGCAAGGTGATGCCAGGCCTCGCCGCCGCGGGCTTCCGCGTGATCGCGCCGGACCAGCGCGGCTATGGCCGCACCACCGGCTGGAGCGCGGGCTATGACGACGACCTCGCGCCCTTCCGCATGCCGAATCTGGTGCGCGACCAGCTGGCGCTGCTGCATGCGCTGCGCATCCCGCGCGTGCATGCCGTGGTGGGGCATGATTTTGGATCGCCCGTCGCGGCGTGGTGCGCGCTGATCCGGCCCGATGTGTTCCCGCGCGTCGCGATGATGAGCTCGCCCTTCGTTGGCGCGCCGGGCTGGGTCGCGCTGCCGCGCGATACGGTGCATGAGGAGCTGGCCGCGCTCGATGCGCCGCGCAAGCACTACCAATGGTATTATGCGACGCGCCCGGCCAATGCCGACATGCTGCGCGCGAAGCAGGGGCTGCACGCCTTCCTGCGCGCCTACTACCACCAGAAATCCGCCGACTGGGCCGAGAACCGGCCGCATGAGCTGGCGGGCTGGACGGCCGGGGAGCTGGCCAAGCTGCCCGGCTACTATGTGATGCCGCTGCAGGCGACGATGGCCGAGGCCGTCGCGCCCTTCATGCCCGATGCGGCCCCGGCCTGGCTCACTGAGGACGAACTCGCGGTCTACACGGCGGAGTACACGCGCAGCGGATTCCAGGGCGGGCTGAACTGGTATCGGTGCCAGACCGGCGGCGGCAATGCGGCGGAGCTGCGCCTCTTCGCCGGGCGACGCATCGAGGTGCCGGCCATCTTCATCGCGGGCGCGGCCGATTGGGGCATCCACCAATTCCCGGGCGCGCTGCGGCGCATGCGGGAGGAGGCCTGTGCCGATATGCGCGCCGTCCACCTCATCCCCGGCGCCGGGCATTGGGTGCAGCAGGAACAGCCAGGCGCAGTCCAGCGGCATCTGCTGGATTTCTGCCGCGCGACAGGGTGAAGTCGGGCCATGGCTGTCCTCTCCACCACTGCCGATCCGCGCTCCGACGCCTTCCGCGCCAATGCCGCGCGCATGGATGCGTTGGTCGCCGAGTTACGCGCGAGCGTGGAGCGCATCCGCGAGGGTGGCGGCGAAGCGGCCAGGCAGCGACATCTCGACCGCGGAAAGTTGCTGCCGCGGGAGCGCATTCGCCTGCTGCTCGACGCGGCCTCACCCTTCCTCGAATTCTCGCAGCTCGCGGCGCAGGGGATGTATGGGGAGGAGATCCCGGCCGCAGGCATCATCACCGGCATCGGGCGTGTGGCGGGGCGCGAATGCGTCATCGTCGCCAACGACGCCACGGTGAAGGGCGGCACCTATTTCCCGATGACGGTGAAGAAGCATCTGCGCGCGCAGGAGATCGCGGAGCAGAACCGGCTCCCCTGCCTCTACCTCGTGGATAGCGGCGGGGCGAATTTGCCGAACCAGGACGAGGTCTTCCCCGACCGCGACCATTTCG
>JBIKSZ010000381.1:0-2686 GCA_044348345.1 Roseomonas sp.
GCATGGATCGCCCTGACAATCCTACCCTCGCTACCGCCGAGCCGGCCGACGCGCTGATCCGCGATGCCTTCCGCGACCTCGGCGAGACCGCCTACCTGGACGTGGCGGCGCGTGGGCCCCTGCCCTTCGCCGCCCGCCGCGCGGCGGAGGCGATGATGCTGGGCCAGGCCCAGGGCCATGTCCCAAAAGTCGAATGGTTCGCGATGACGGAGCGCGTGCGCGCCAAGGCCGCGACGCTGCTCGGCGTGGCGCCGGCCGACCTCGCCTTCACCAAGAACGCCTCGGAGGGGCTGAACCTCGTCGCCGCCGCGCTGCGCCTGGGGCCGGGGGACCGCATCCTCGTCGCGCCGGCCTACGAGCATCCCAACAACGTCTTCCCCTGGCTGTGGCAGGCGGAGCTCTCGGGCGCCGCGTGCCAGCATGTCACGCCGGAGCCCGGCCAGTCGCTCGAGGACGCGCTGATCGCCGCGCTGGACGACCGCACGCGCCTTGTCGCCGTCACTGCCGTGGACTTCGCCAGCGGCCGGCGCACGGATCTGCGCAAGCTCGGCGCGGCCTGCCGCGCCCGCGGCGTCTTCCTGCTCGTGGATGCCGCGCAGAGCGCCGGCGTACTGGCCGACGACCTGTCGGACCTGCCCATCGATGGCTGGGCCACGGCCGCGCAGAAGGGGCTGCTCGGCCTCTACGGCCTCGGGCTGCTGTACGTTCGACGCGACTGGGCCGACAGGCTGCGCCCCGCCTTCCTCGCCCGCTTCTCCGTGGAGTTGGCGGAGAGCCACGAGGCCGCCGGGCCCGATGGCGGCTGGCGCCTGCGCGACGGCGCCGGCCGGTTCGAGATCGGCAACCACAACTTCGTCGCCCTCGCCGCGCTGGAGGCGTCGCTCGACCTGCTGCTGCGGCTCGGGCCGGCGGAGGTGGAGCGCCGCGCCACCGGCGCCGCCGCGACGCTGCGCGCCGGCATCGAGGCGCTCGGCCTGCCGATCCTGCCCGTGGCGCCGGCGCATCGCAGCCACATCGTTTCCGTCGGTGAGGCGATCGGCAGCGGCCACGACAGCGCCGACGCGCCCTGGATCAACACGCTCAGCGCGAGTCTGAAGCGCGCGGGCGTGGTGCATTCCGTGCGCCGCGGGGTGCTGCGCCTGTCCACGCATGTGCACGTGCTGCCCGATGTCACGGCGCGTGCGCTCGACCACATCGCCGCCTGGCAGCGCGGCGCCGGACGCTGACCCCAGGGAGAGACCGCATGACTCGCATACGCCGTCGCCTGCTCCTGTCCGGCCTACTGGCCGCACCGGCCATCGGCACCGCCCGCGCGCAAGCCTTCCCGACGCGGCCGGTGAGCATCGTCGTGCCCTTCGCGCCCGGCGGCGCGAGCGACATCGTCGGCCGGATCATTGCACGCGGTCTGCAGACGCAGTTGGGCCAGCCAGTGGTGGTGGAGAACGTCGCCGGCGCGGGCGGCAGCATCGGCACGCAGCGCGTGGCCCGCGCGGCGCCGGACGGCTACACGCTGACGCTCGGCCATATCGGCACGCTGGCGGCCAACGTGCCGCTGTATCCCAATCTCGGCTACGATCCGCGCCGTGACTTCGCGCCAGTCGGCCTCGTCGTCCGCAACCCGGCGATGCTGGGCGTCAGCCTGCGCAGCGGCGTCACCGACCTCCGCGGCTTCATCGAGTTCGTCCGCGCGCGCAGCGGCGATGCCACCTTCGGCACCGCCGGCGTCGGATCGCAGACGCACCTCGCAGCGGCGCTGTTCCTGAACCTGACCGGGCTGCGCGGCACCATCGTGGCCTATCGCGGCTCCGGCCCGGCGGTGCAGGACCTGGCGGCGGGCACGGTGGATGCGGTGATGGAGCAGACGCTGACGCTGATCCCCGCGCATCGCAGCGGCATCATCCGCGCCCTGGCGGTGACCGCGCCGCAGCGCATCGCGCAGACGCCGGACGTGCCTACCTTCGCGGAAGCGGGGCTGCCCGCCTTCGACGCCGGCAACTGGCAGGCGCTGGCCGCACCGCGCGGCACGCCGGAGCCGGTGATCGCGCGGCTGGCCGCAGCACTTACGGCCGCGCAGGACGACCCGGAGGTCCGTCAGCGCTTCGCCGAGCTCGCCGCGGAGGTGCCCGCGCCGGAAGATCGCGGCCCTGCCTATCTCGCGCGGCACATCGACGCCGAGGTCACGCGCTGGATCCGCATCGTCCGCGAAGCCGACATCCGGCTCGACTGATGCGGGCGCATCCGCCTCCGGGGCGCAACCGCGCGATCGACCTGCGCAGCGACACGGTGACGAAGCCGACGCCCGCGATGCGCGCCGCCATGGCCGCAGCGGAGGTCGGCGACGACGGCTATGCCGACGATCCCACCGTGCAGCGGCTGGAGGCGATGGCGGCGGAACGGCTGGGCAAGGAAGCAGGCCTGTTCGTGCCAAGCGGCACCATGGGCAATCTCTGCGCGCTGCTGGTTCACACTGGCCGCGGCGACGAGGTGCTACTGGAAGCCTCGGCGCATATCATCCGCTCCGAGATGGGCGGGATTGCCTCCCTCGCCGGCACGATGTTCCGTCCGCTGTCGGGCGAGCGCGGCGCGATCCCGCCCGCGGCGATCGAGGCGGCCTGCAGCGGCGGCGGCTACGGGACCGCGCGGCTGCGACCGGCCCTGCTCTGCCTGGAGACCACGCACAACGCCG
>JBIKSZ010000015.1:0-27895 GCA_044348345.1 Roseomonas sp.
GCTCTCCATCGTCGCCATCGTCGGCGCGACCACGGCCTTCGTCGCGGCGACGATCGGCTGCGTGCAGAACGACATCAAGCGGGTCATCGCCTACTCGACCATGTCGCAGCTGGGCTACATGTTCTTCGCCATCGGCGTCGGCGCCTATCAGGCGGCGATCTTTCATCTGTTCACCCACGCCTTCTTCAAGGCGCTGCTGTTCCTCGGCGCGGGCAGCGTGATCCACGCCATGTCGGATGAGCAGGACATCCGCCGGATGGGCGGCATCTGGAAGAAGATCCCGGTCACCTATGCGGTGATGTGGATCGGCAGCCTGGCGCTGGCGGGCATCCCCTTCTTCGCCGGCTACTATTCGAAGGATGTGGTGCTGGAGGCAGCTTACGCCGCGCATAGCGGGCCGGGCAGCTACGCCTTCGCCATGGGGCTGATCGCCGCCTTCCTGACGGCCTTCTATTCCTGGCGCCTGCTGATCCTGACCTTCCACGGTACGCCGCGGGCCGATCAGCACACGATGGACCATGTCCATGAAAGCCCCGCGGTTATGCTGATCCCGCTGCTGGTGCTGGCGGCGGGTGCGGTGGTCACCGGCTTTCTCTTCGCGCCGTTGTTCGTGGGCGATCTGCAGGCGGCCTTCTGGAATGGTGCGATCTACACGGCGGCCTCCAACGAGGTGCTGGCGCATACGCACCACACGCCAGGCTGGGTGCCGGTTGCGGCAAAGGTCGCGGCCTTCGGCGGCATCGCGCTGGCCTATGCGCTCTACATGTTCGCCCCTGGCATTCCGGGCCGGCTCGCGGAGCGTATGGGCGGGCTGTACCGCTTCCTGCTGAACAAGTGGTACTTCGACGAGCTCTATGACCGCATCTTCGTCCAGCCCGCGCGCCACCTGGCGCGGGCGCTTTGGAAGACAGGCGATGCGCGGATCATCGATGGCGTGCCGAACGGCGCGGCGGACCTCGCCGTGCAGGCGGCGCGCGGCGCGGTGCGCATCCAGACGGGACGGGTCGCGAACTACGCCTTCGCGATGATCATCGGCCTCGTCCTGTTCGTCACCCTTCTGCTCTACGGTGCCCGATGAACGCCGCCGGCTTCCCGCTTCTCAGCCTCGTCACCTTCCTGCCGCTGGCGGGCGCTTTCATCATCCTGATGGTGCGCGGCGACGAGGAGACGGTCGCGCGCAATGCGCGCTGGACCGCGCTCTGGACCAGCCTGATCACCTTCGCCCTGTCGCTGCTGCTCTGGACCCGCTTCGACCAGTCGAGCGCGGAGTTCCAGTTTGTGGAGCGGGCGGAGTGGCTGCCCGATTTCGGGGTTGCCTATCACATGGGCGTGGACGGCATCTCGGTGCTGTTCGTGCTGCTGTCCACGCTGCTGACGCCGCTCTGCATCCTCGCGTCCTGGGACAGCGTGAAGATGCGCGTGCGGGAGTACATGGTCGCCTTCCTCGTGCTCGAGAGCATGATGGTCGGCATGTTCTGCGCGCTCGACTTCGTGGTCTTCTACATCTTCTTCGAAGCCGTGCTGATCCCGATGTTCCTGATCATCGGGGTGTGGGGTGGGGCGCGCCGCGTCTACGCGGCCTTCAAGTTCTTCCTCTATACGCTCGCGGGCTCGCTGCTGATGCTGCTGGCGCTGCTGGCGATGTGGTTCCACGCCGGCACGACCGACATCCCGACACTGACGGAGATGGCCTTCCCGCCGGCGATGCAGTTCTGGCTGTTCATCGCTTTCTTCGTCTCCTTCGCGGTGAAGGTGCCGATGTGGCCGGTGCACACCTGGCTGCCGGATGCGCATGTGGAAGCGCCGACAGCGGGCTCCGTCATCCTGGCGGGCGTGCTGCTGAAGATGGGGGCCTATGGCTTCCTCCGCTTCAGCCTGCCGATGCTGCCTCAGGCGAGTGCGGATTTCGCGCCGCTGATCTTCGCGCTGTCGGTGATCGCCATCGTCTACACCTCCCTCGTCGCGCTGGCGCAGGAGGATATGAAGAAGCTGATCGCCTATTCCTCGGTCGCCCATATGGGCATCGTGACGCTCGGCATCTTCACCTTCACGCAGCAGGGCATCTCGGGCGCGCTGTTCACCATGCTGAGCCATGGCGTCGTCTCCGGCGCGCTGTTCCTCTGCGTCGGCGTTCTCTACGACCGCGTCCATAGCCGAGAGATCGCGCGCTATGGCGGGGTCGCGAAGATCATGCCGGCCTATGCGCTGATCTTCATGCTGTTCACCATGGCTTCCGTCGCGCTCCCGGGCACCGCGGGCTTCCCGGGTGAGCTGCTGGTGATCGTCGGTGCGTTCAAGGTGAACCCCTGGGTGGCGCTCGGCGCCTGCATGGGCATGATCCTGGGCGCGGCCTACATGCTCTACCTCTATCGCCGCGTCGCCTTCGGGAAGATCACGAAGGACGATCTGCGGTCCTTGCTCGATCTCGGCCCGCGCGAATATGCGGTCTTCGCGCCGCTGATCCTGCTGACGCTCTGGATGGGGGTCTATCCGTCCTCCTTCCTCGATTTCTTCGAGGTGACGGTCGCGTCCCTCGTGCAGCGCCACGAGGCCGCGCTTGGCGCGGCGCGCCTGGCGGGGATGTAACGCCATGAACTGGACCCTTGCCCTGCCGGAGATCGTGCTGGCCTGCTCCGGCCTCGCGCTGCTTCTGATCGGCGTCATCCCGAAGCGGGAGCAGTTCTTCCCCGTCTCCATGGGCGTCGTCGGCGCGCTGGTGCTGACGGCCGCCCTCGTGCTCGGCCAGGGGGAGGGGACGGCCTTCCTCGGCCAGTATGTCTCCGACGCCTTCAGCCGCTTCGCGAAGGTGCTGATCCTGCTGGGCGCGGCGCTTGGCCTCGTGCTTGCGCTCGACTTCAACGAGAAGGCCGGGCTCGCGCGCTTCGAATACAGCGTGCTGATGCTGTTCGCGACGCTTGGCATGATGGTCATGGTCTCGGCCAACGACCTGATGACGCTCTATATCGGGATCGAACTGCTCTCGCTCTCGCTCTACGTCATCGCCGCCTTCGACCGCGACAATCCGCGCAGTGCCGAGGCCGGGCTGAAGTACTTCGTGCTTGGCGCGCTGGCGTCGGGCCTGATGCTGTACGGCTCGTCGCTGGTCTATGGCTTCGCGGGCACGACGAATTTCGACCGGCTGGCGGATGCGCTCTCGGCCGGTGCGGCGGGCACGGGTGTCGTCGTCGGCCTCGTCTTCATCCTGGCGGGGCTGGCCTTCAAGGTCTCGGCGGTGCCCTTCCACATGTGGACGCCCGATGTCTACGAAGGCGCGCCGACGCCGGTCACCGCCTTCTTCGCCACCGCGCCCAAGGTTGCGGCCATCGCGCTGCTGATGCGCGTCCTCGCCGGTCCCTTCGGCGACATGTCGGCGCAGTGGGGGCAGGTGATCTGGCTGGTCTCCGCGGCCTCCATGATCCTCGGCGCCTTCGCCGCGATCGGGCAGCGGAACATCAAGCGGCTGATGGCCTATTCCTCGATCGGCCATGTCGGCTACGCGCTGATGGGCCTCGCGGTCGTCAACGACGCCGGCTACCGCGGCGTGCTGGTCTATATGGCGATCTATGTGGTGATGAACCTCGGCACCTTCGCCGTGCTGGTCGCCATGCGCCGCCAGGGCCGCGCGCTTGAGAATGTGGAGGACCTCGCGGGGCTCGGTCGCACCGATCCGGCGATGGCGCTCTGGATGGCGGTGTTCATGTTCTCCATGGCCGGCATCCCGCCGCTCGCGGGCTTCTTCGGCAAGCTCTACGTCTTCCTGGCCGCGGTGCAGGCGGGCTACTGGGTGCTGGCGGTCATCGGCATCCTGACCAGCGTGGTGGCCAGCTACTATTACCTGCGCATCGTGAAGGTGATGTATTTCGACGCGCCGGCTGAGGCCTTCGACGCGCGGCCGTCGAGCCTGACCGTCGTGATGACGGGCGCGGGCCTGCTGACGCTGCTCTTCTTCCTGTTTCCGGCAGCGCTGATCGGCGCGGCGCAGGTTGCCGTCTCCTCCCTCCTCGGCTGAGCCGCCGCCCGCGCCGCTGCCGGCCGGATGGCAGCTGCGGGTCGAGGAGAGCGTCACCTCGACCTCCGACCTCCTGCTGCGGCTGGCCGCGGCGGGAGAGCCGGCGGGGCTTGCCGTGCTGGCACGGACCCAGACCGGCGGGCGGGGCAGGGATGGGCGCGCATGGACCAGCCCCGAGGGCAATCTGTTCCTGTCGCTGCTGCTGCGCCCGGCGGAGCCGGCGCGCGAGGCCGGGCGCTATGCGTTGCTGAGTGCCGTCATCCTGGCCGAGGCGCTGGAGCCCGAACTGCCGGACCCTGCGGCGCTGCGGCTGAAATGGCCGAACGACCTGTTGCTCGGCGGCGCGAAGCTCGCCGGCGTGCTCTGCGAAAGTGCGGCCACTGAGGATGGGCGGCTCGATTTCCTCGTGATGGGGCTTGGCGCCAACCTGGCCGTCGCGCCGCCGCTACCCGACCGGCCGACCGCCTGCCTGCCGCGGCCCGTCGCGCCCGAGGTGATCGCCATCCGCATCCTCCACGCGTTGGAAGCCTGGCGCGGGCGGCTGGCGCGGGAGGGGCTCGCGCCGCTCCGCGCGGCCTGGATGCGCCGGGGCCCCGAGGAGGGGGCAAGGTTGACGCTGCGCCTTGGTGCGGGCGAAACAGCCGGGCTTTATCGGGGGCTCGACCAGGACGGGGCCCTGCTGCTGGAGGTGGATGGCCGGATACGGCGCTTCGCCTCCGGCGAGATCGCGGCCTGAAGGGGATCGGCGCGCCATGCTGCTGGCGGTGGATGCGGGCAACACCAACGTCGTCTTCGCCGTGCATGACGGGACGGAGTGGCGCGGCAGTTGGCGCATCCGCACGGATGCGGAACGCACCTCGGACGAATATGCGGTCTGGCTGCTGGCGCTGCTCGGCCATGCGGGGCTGAAGCCCGCCGACATCACGCGCTGCGTCATCGGCACGGTGGTGCCTGCCGCGCTCTATAACCTCCGCCGGCTCTGCCGCGACTGGTTCGCCTGCGAGCCGCTGATCGCCCGCGCGCCGCTGGATTGGGGCTTCGAGATCCGGGTGGATGCGCCGAATGAGGTCGGCGCCGACCGCCTGCTGAACGCGCTGGCCGCGCATCACCGCTATAAGGGGCCGCTGATCGTCATCGATTTCGGCACGGCGACCACCTTCGACGTGGTGGCGCGCGACGGCGCCTATCTGGGCGGGGTGATCGCGCCGGGCATCAACCTCTCGATCGAGGCGTTGCACCGCGCCGCCGCCCGGCTGCCGCGGATCGGCATTGGCCGGCCGCAGGCCGTCGTCGGGCGCAACACGGTCGCCGCCATGCAGTCGGGCATCTATTGGGGCTATGTCGGGCTGATCGAGGGCATCGTCGCGCGCATCCGCGGTGAGTTCGACGAGACGGCGAATGGCCGGCTGAAGGTCATCGCCACAGGCGGGCTCGCCCCCCTCTTTGCCGAGGGGACGGCGGTGATCGAGACGACGGACCCCGACACCACGCTGGATGGCCTTAGGCTGTTGGCGAAGCGCAACCCCGCCCCCACATTGGTGCGGCACGCGCGCCGCGACGACACCCTGGCCTGACGCGCCACACCCATCCGACCGCCCACCCCTCCCGACACGATCACGACACTGGAACAAAGATGACCGGCGACTTGGCCTTCATCCCGCTTGGCGGGACGGGGGAGATCGGCCTCAACCTCAATGTCTATCGCTGCGACGGGCAGCTCCTCGCGGTGGATTGCGGGCTCGGCTTTGGCGGGCCGGAGCATCCGGAAGTGGATGTGATGGTCCCCGATGCCGCCTGGCTCGCGGCACGGCGGGAGAGGCTGGCGGCGCTGGTGATCACGCACGCGCATGAGGACCATGTGGGCGCGGTCGCGCATCTCTGGCCCGGCCTGCGCTGCCCGATCCATGCGGGGCCCTTCGTCTCCGCCGTGCTGCGGCGGAAGCTGGGGGAGGCGGGGCTGCTCGGGCAGGTGGAGATCATCACCCATCCGCTCGGCGCGCGCTGGACGATCGGGGAGTTCGACCTGGAATTCCTCCGCGTTGCGCATTCCGTGCCAGAGGCGCAGGCGCTCGCGATCCGCACGAAATACGGCACGGTGCTGCACACGGGCGACTGGAAGCTCGACCCCAACCCGCTGACCGGCCCGCCGACCGATGAGGCCGCCTTCGCGAAGCTCGGCGAGGAAGGCGTGCTGGCGATGGTCTGCGACAGCACCAACGCGCTGGTCGAAGGCCATTCGGGCAGCGAGGCGGAGGTCCGGCGCAACCTGGCCGCGATCATCCGCAAGCTGAAGGGGCGCATCGCCGTCTCCTGCTTCTCGACCAACATCGCGCGGGTCGAGAGCGTCGCGCTCGCTGCGCGTGCGGCCGGGCGCGAGGTCGCGCTGTTCGGCCGGTCCTTGCGCAACGCCGAGGCCGCGGCGCGGGAATGCGGCTATCTGCGGGAGATCCCGCCCTTCCTGACCGAAGAACAATCGGCCGATGTCTCGGACGATCGGCTGGTGATGATCTGCACCGGCAGCCAGGGCGAGCCGCGCTCGGCACTCGCCAAGATCGCGGCCGACACGCATCCGCATGTCTCGCTGGGGGAGGGGGATACGGTGATCTTCTCCTCTCGCATGATCCCGGGGAATGAGCGGGCGATCCTGCGCATCCAGGACGAACTGAGCCGGGCGGGCGTCGAGGTGATGACGGCGGATGACCACATGGTCCATGTCTCCGGCCACCCGGCCCGCGACGAGCTGAAGCGGCTCTACCAGCTGGCGAAGCCGAAATACGCCGTGCCGGTGCATGGGGAATGGCGCCACATGAACGAACACGCGAACCTGGCCGAAAGCCTGGGGGCGGACGCCTATGTGATCGAGGACGGGGATGTGCTGCGGCTCGCGCCTGGCACGCCGGACGTCGTCGAAAGCGTGCCCGTCGGGCGGCTGGCGGTGGATGGCGACAGGCTGCTGCCGCTCGATGGCGATGTGCTCGCGGCGCGGAAGAAGATGCTGTTCAACGGCGTGGTCGTCGCCTCGCTGGCGGTGGATGGGTCGGGGCGCGTGCTGGGTCAGCCGCAGGTCTCGGCGCCGGGCCTGTTCGAGGATACGGATGAGGCGCCGGGGCAGATCGCCGCCGACCTCGCCCGGGCGCTCAATGACCTGCCGGCGCCGGTGCGGCGCGAGGACGGGACGCTGCGGGAGGCAGCCCGGACTGCGGTGCGCAAGGCGGTGGGCCGGCGGCTGCGGAAGCGCCCGAGCGTCGAGGTGCATCTGCTGCGCGTCTGAGCGCGGCGGGCGGTGCGCACGGCGCTGGCATTGCGCGCGCCGCGCCCCATTTTTGGCATAGGCAAGGGGAGCGAGGGCAACCGATGGACGTGTTCACCGGCGTCATCGTCTATCTGCTGATCTGGTGGACGGCGCTGTTCTGCGTGCTGCCGATCGGCACGCGGCCGGTGGCGAATCCGGACCCCGAGACGGGTGGCTGGCGCGGCGCCCCGGCGGCGCCGCGGTTGGGGATGAAGGTCATCGGCACCACGGTTCTGTCGGCGGTGCTCTGGGTGGGCGCGTATGCGCTGATCCAGTCTGACCTGGTCAGCTTCCGCGATGGATGGTTCGCCTATCAGGGCCCGGGGCTTTCGAGCCCGATGCCGGGCCGTGCACAAAATTAAGGCGGCCAACCCGCCTCCCCAGCGGGTGCCGCCTATGCATTGCGCAACTCAGTTCTGAAAGCCTGTTTTTTGGCCTTCGCCGGCGGCTTTTCTTGTTGTGCCGCCTTGGTGCCCCACACCATTATCACCGTGAGAGAGAGGTTGATCCTCTCTCTGCCGTGTGACTGGCGTTTCCTCCCTAAACTCGGGTCGCATCCGCATGGGTGCGGCCCGTTTTTTTTGTACCTGCCCAGTTCGGAAATGCAAAGGGTTTTCTTAACGCGCAGCCACACAATGAGACGAGTTAGATTATTGCGCATAAAGCGGAATGGTAACTTTATTACGTTCCGAGCGGCGATTAATTACTCCCAAGTCATCTGGCGTGACCCGTTTGCGCCTCCCGCGCTTGGCCCCGCGCGTATGTCGCGCCGGTTCCGCTCCGCCCGGCGCTGGGCTAGGTTCCCGCCACTTTCCATCCCGCCCGGAGCACCGCCTTGCGCCTGTCTCGCGCCTTCCTGCCCACGCTCAAGGAAACGCCCGCCGAGGCGCAGATCGTCTCGCACCGGCTGATGCTGCGCGCGGGCCTCGTCCGCCAGACCTCGGCCGGCATCTATGCCTGGCTGCCCATGGGCTGGCGCGCGCTGCAGAAGGTCGGCCAGATCGTGCGCGAGGAACAGGACCGCGCTGGCGCGCAGGAAATCCTCATGCCGACCATCCAGTCGGCCGATCTCTGGCGCCAATCCGGCCGCTACGACGCCTATGGGCCGGAGATGCTGCGCCTCAAGGACCGGCATGACCGCGAGATGCTGTTCGGCCCGACCAATGAGGAAATGGTCACCGACATCTTTCGGCAATTCGCGAAGTCCTATCGCGACCTGCCGCGCAACCTCTACCACATCCAGTGGAAGTTCCGGGACGAGGTGCGCCCGCGCTTCGGCGTGATGCGCGGCCGCGAATTCCTGATGAAGGATGCCTATTCCTTCGATCTCACGAAGGAAGGCGCGCGCCATTCCTACCACCAGATGTTCGTGGCCTATCTGCGCACCTTCGCGCGCATGGGGCTGAAGGCCATCCCGATGCGCGCCGACACCGGGCCCATCGGCGGCAATCTCAGCCATGAATTCATCATCCTGGCCGAGACCGGCGAGAGCCAGGTCTTCGTCTCCCAGGATCTGCTCGATATGGACCCGCTGGCCGAGGCGCCGAACTACGACGCCGACCTCGCCCCGCTGGTGGAGCGCTGGACCGGCCACTACGCCGCGACCGATGAGATGCATGACCCCGTCGCCTGGGAGAAGCTGGCCGAAGCGAAGCGCGTCTCCGCGCGGGGGATCGAGGTCGGGCACATCTTCTACTTCGGCACCAAGTATTCCGAGCCGATGGGCCTGACCGTGCAGGGCCCGGATGGTGCGACCGTGATCCCGGAGATGGGCAGCTACGGCATCGGCGTCTCGCGCCTCGTCGGCGCGATCATCGAAGCCAATCACGACGAGGCCGGCATCAAATGGCCCGACGCGGTCGCGCCCTTCAAGGCGGCGGTGCTGAACCTCAAGCCCGGCGACGCCGCCTGCGACACGTTGTCGGAGCGGATCTACGCTTCCCTCGACCCCGATGCGGTGTATGACGACCGCTCCGATCGCGCCGGCGTGAAGTTCGCCGATGCGGATCTGATGGGGCATCCCTGGCAGGTCATCGTCGGACCCAAGAGCGCCGCGGCCGGCAAGGTCGAATTGAAGCGCCGCATGACCGGAGAGAGGCACGAGGTCTCGCCCGAGGACGCCATCGGGAAGATCAGGGGCTGATATGGTGAAGATGATTCTGGCGATGCTGCTGCTGGCGCTTGCGCTGGCCGGCGCGAGCGCGCTTGACCATGCGGGGCTCGAGGCCTCGCTCTGGCTGGTGGCGATTGTCGGCGGCGTGGGCGGGCTGCTCGGTGGTGTGGCCGGCGGGCTGCTGCAGCAGGCACGCGGCTAGGATCATGTTCGACGCCTTCGAGCGCGCCATCGCCTTCCGCTACCTGCGCGCGCGCAAGGGGGAGCGCTTCGTCTCCGTCATCGCCATCTTCTCGCTCGTTGGCATCGCGCTTGGCGTGGCGACGCTGATTATCGTGATGAGCGTGATGAACGGCTTCCGGCAGGAGCTGCTGGGCCGGATCCTCGGACTCAACGGCCATCTCGGCGTCTATGCGCAGGAAAGGGTGATCCGCGACTACGACGCGATGGCCGGCCGCATCCGCGGTGTCGCCGGCGTGGTGAGCGCCACGCCGATCGTCGAAGGCCAGGCGCTGCTCACCAGCGAAAGTGGCGGCGCCTCCGGCGGTCTGGCGCGCGGAGTGAAGCCCGAGGATTTGCGAGCGCGCGGGCTTGTCGCGCGCAATATCGTCGCGGGCTCCCTCGATCGCTTCGAGGGCGAGGATGCGATCGTCATCGGCGCGCGGCTGGCGCAGCGCTTGGGGCTCACGGTCGGCGACAAGATCACGCTGGTCTCGCCGCAGGGGCGCACCACGGTCTTCGGCACCGTGCCGCGTGTGCGCGCCTATACCGTCGTCGCGCTGTTCCAAGTGGGTATGCACGAATACGACAACGGCTTCGTCTTCCTGCCGATGGCGGCCGCTCAGCTGTTTTTCCAGACCGGCGATGGCGCGACGCAAATCGAGGTCTTCGTGCGGGACCCGACAGCCGTCCGCGCTGTCACCCGCGCGATCCGCACGGCCTTGTCGGGCACCCCAGTGCGCATCGTGGATTGGCAGGATGCCAATTCCAGCTTCTTCGCCGCGGTGCAGGTGGAGCGGAACGTGATGTTCCTGATCCTGACCCTAATCATCCTGGTCGCGGCCTTCAACATCGTCTCCTCGCTGATCATGCTGGTGAAGGATAAGGGGCGGGACATCGCCATCCTGCGCACCATGGGGGCGACGCGCGGCGCGATCCTCCGCATCTTCCTGCTCTGCGGGGCGTCGGTCGGTGTGCTCGGCACGCTGATCGGCTTCGCCATCGGCATGGCTTTCTGCGCCAACATCGAAAGCATCCGGCAGCTCATCCAGTCGCTCTCGGGGACGGAGCTGTTCAGCCCGGAGGTCTATTTCCTCTCGAAGCTGCCCGCGGTGGTGGACCCGAAGGAGGTCGCGCAGGTCGTCGCGATGGGCCTTGGGCTCTCGCTGCTGGCGACCATCTACCCATCGTGGCGCGCGGCGAAGACCGACCCGGTGGAGGCGCTGCGGAATGAGTGACGCGCCGCCTCCGCTGGAACTGCGCGCCGTCGCGCGCAGCTTCCGCACCGAAGCCGGGGAGCTGCCGGTGCTGCGCGGCGCCGACCTGACGCTCGCGGCCGGCGAGATCGTTGCCCTGGTCGCGCCCTCCGGCACCGGCAAATCCACGCTGCTGCACCTGGCCGGTCTGCTGGAACGCCCCGATGCCGGGGAGGTCTTCGTGGGCGGGCGAGCCGCCGGCACGCTGTCGGACGATCAGCGCACCGCGATCCGCCGCGGCACGATCGGCTTCGTCTATCAGTTCCATCATCTGCTGCCGGAATTCACCGCGCTCGAGAACATCGCGCTGCCGCAGATGGCCGCCGGCACGCCGCGCGCCGCGGCCGAGGCGCGCGCCACCGAACTGCTGCACGCCTTCGGCCTGGCTGGGCGGGAGACGCACCGGCCCGGCAAGCTGTCGGGCGGGGAGCAGCAGCGGGTGGCCATTGCGCGCGCGCTGGCGAACCGCCCGCGCGTGCTGCTGGCCGATGAGCCGACAGGCAATCTCGATGTCGGGACTGCCGACCGGGTCTTCCAGGAATTGCTGCAGGCAGTGCGCGGGCAGGGGGTGGCGGCGCTGATCGCCACCCACAACCCCGACCTCGCGGCCCGCATGGACCGGGTGGTGACCCTGCGGGACGGGCTCGTCGTCTCCGCCTGAGCCGCGGCGGGCGCAGGGAGACCCCGCCGAATCGCCGCATCCTGGCAGGCTTCTTGCGTGTATCCTGCCCGTGCAACCCGCGGATGATCCCATGGCCGACGCCTCGACGCCTTCCGCCGCCAAGCGGCCGGATGGGCCGCACCGCATTGTCGTTGTGGGCGGCGGCGCGGGGGGGCTCGAGCTCGCCACGCGGCTCGGCGACACGCTCGGCCGGCGGGGCAAGGCGCAGGTCACGCTGGTGGATCGCGCGCGGAGCCACCTCTGGAAGCCGCTGCTGCACGAGGTCGCGGCCGGCAGCCTCGACGTGGACGACCATGAGCTGGACTACCTGGCCCAGGCGCATTGGCACCACTTCACCTACCGCTATGGGGAGTTGGTCGGGCTCGACCGCGCGCGGAAGCTGGCCTTCCTCGGCCCAACCTTCGACGAGGATGGCCGCGCCATCACGCCAGAGCGGGTCGAGCCCTATGACACGCTGGTGATCGCGATCGGCAGCACCACCAATGATTTCGGCACGCCGGGCGTGCGGGAGCATGCCATCCCGCTCGAGACCACTGACCAGGCGCGGCGCTTCAACCGCCGCCTGCTGAATGCCTGCATCCGCGCCCAGACCCAGGACGGGCCGATCCGCCCCGGTCAGCTGCACGTGACGATCATCGGTGCGGGCGCGACGGGGACGGAACTCGCCGCCGAGCTGCACCGCGCGACGCGCCAGCTGGTCGCCTATGGCATGGACCGCATCGACCCGGAGCGCGACCTGCGCCTGACCCTGATTGAGGCCGCGCCCCGCATCCTGCCCGCTTTGCCGGAGCGCCTATCGGAGTCCGCGACGAAGCTGCTGGAGGGGTTGGGGGTCGCCGTCATGGCCGGCACGCGCGTCAGCGCAGTGACGGAAGCGGGCGTGCAGCTGGCCGATGGCCGCTTCCTGGAATCGGAGCTCGTCGTTTGGTCGGCGGGGGTGAAGGGGCCGCCGGTGCTGGCCGGGCTCGATGGGTTGGAACTGGCGCGCATGCAGCAGCTGGCCGTTTTGCCGACGCTGCAGACGACAGAGGACCCGGACATCTATGCCCTCGGCGATTGTGCCGCCTGCCCGGGGCCGGGTCCTGGCGGCTACCTGCCCCCCCGCGCCCAGGCGGCGCATCAGCAGGCCAGCCATGTGCTGCGCCAGATCCGCCGCCGCCTGAAGGGCGAGGCGCCGGAGCCCTTCCGCTACCGCGATTTCGGCAGCCTGGTCTCGCTCGGGCACTACTCGACCGTCGGCAGCCTGATGGGCGTGCTGGTCGGAAAGAGCATGATGGTGGAGGGGTATTTCGCCCGGTTGATGTACCGCTCGCTCTACAAGATGCACCAACGCGCGCTGCACGGGGTGGCGAAGACAGCACTCGCCTCGGCCGGGCGGCTGCTGACGCGGCGTACTGAACCCCGCGTGAAGCTGCATTGATTTTGTGCCCTCAAGCGCCGGGCGCCGGCATCCGCCGGCTTGGCTTACGCGCCGCAGACATGGCGCGCCGGGTGGCGCGGGCGGTCGCCGCGCGGGCCGCTGGCGCGGCCTGATGTCCGCGGGCGGGTAGGCTGCGGATTCTTGCTTGGGGACGTGCTAGGGAAGGGGGGTGAGCGACTCCTTCATCCACCTCCACGCCCATTCCGCCTATTCGCTCTCCGAAGGGGCGATCAAGGCGGAGAAGCTGCCGGCGCTGGCCAAGGCGGCCGGCATGCCGGCTGTCGCGCTGACTGACACCGCCAACCTCTTCGGCGGGCTGGAATTCGCCCAAGGATGCACGGCCAAGGGCATCCAGCCCATCATGGGCTGCCAGCTCTTCCTGGCCCGGTCGGTCACCGAGGAAGCGGGAAGGGTGGACCCGCAGCGCAGCCGGCCCGACCCGATCGTGGCGCTCGCGCGCGATGCGGCGGGGCTTGAGAACCTCCAGCGCCTGTCCTCCGCCGGCTTCCTCGGCGGCGATCCCTCAGGCGCGCCCTGCGTCACGCTGGAAACGCTGGGGCAGCATGCGGGCGGACTTATCCTGCTGACCGGCGGCACCACCGGCCCGCTCGGGCGGCTGCTCGCGGAAGGCCGTCGTGAGGCCGCGCGGAAGCTGCTGGCGCAGCTGAAGGACATCTTCGGTCCCGACGATCTCGTGGTGGAGCTGCATCGCCACGGCCTTCCGGTGGAGCGCGCCATCGAGCCCGCGATGCTGCGCCTGGCGGATGAGGCTGGACTGCCGATCGTCGCCGCCAACGATGTCTATTTCGCCGAAGCCGCGATGCACACCGCGCATGACGCGCTGCTCTGCATCGCAGAGAGCCGCGTGCTGGCGGAGCAGGACCGGCGCCGCGTCACACCCGAACATTGGTTCAAGCCCCCGGCGGTCATGCGCGCGCTCTTCGCCGATCTGCCGGAGGCTTGCGACAACACGCTCGCCATCGCGCGGCGCTGTGCGGTGATGGCCGAAAGCCGCAAGCCCGAACTGCCGATCTGCCCGAAGGTCCGCCCCGGCATGACGGAAGCCGAAACCGTCGCGCAGATGGCGCAGGAAGGGCTGGAGAAGCGCCTCGAAGCGCAAGGCACGCCCGAGGCCGAGCGGGCCACCTACCGCGAGCGGCTGGCCTATGAGCTCTCGGTCATCGAGAAGATGGGCTTCTCCGGCTACTTTCTGATCGTCGCCGACTTCATCCAATGGGCGAAGCAGAACGACATCCCCGTGGGACCTGGCCGCGGCTCGGGCGCGGGCTCGGTCGCCGCCTGGGCACTGCTGATCACCGACCTCGACCCCTTGCGCTTCGGCCTACTGTTCGAGCGCTTCCTGAACCCCGAACGCGTCTCGATGCCCGACTTCGACATCGATTTCTGCCAGGACCGGCGCGACGAGGTGATCCAATACGTGGTGCGCGAATATGGTGCGGACCGCGTCGCGCAGATCATCACCTTCGGCAAGCTGCAGGCGAAGGCCGCCGTGCGCGATGTGGGCCGCGTGATGGGCATGCCCTATGGCCAGGTGGACCGCATCGCCTCCCTCATTCCCTTCAACCCCGCGAAACCCGTCACGCTGGCCCAGGCCATCCAGGACGAGCCGAAGCTGCAGGAGATGCAGCGCAGCGACGAACAGGTGGCCCGCCTTCTGGATGTCGCGCAGCAGCTGGAAGGGCTCTACCGCAACGCCTCCACCCATGCCGCGGGCGTGGTGATCGGCCGCAGGCCGCTGGTCGAGATCGTGCCGCTCTACAAGGACCCGCGGTCCGACATGCTCATCACCCAGTATTCGATGAAGCATGTCGAACAGGCCTCGCTGGTGAAGTTCGACTTCCTCGGCCTCAAGACGCTGACGGTGCTGGAACGCGCGGTCGAGCTGCTGCGCGGGCAGGGGGTCGAAATCGATCTCGCCACGCTGCCGCTCGATGACGCGAAGAGTTACGCGATGCTCGCCAAGGGCGATGCGGCGGGCGTGTTCCAGTTCGAAGGCCAGGGCATGCGCGACTGCCTGCGCATGATGCGCCCCGACCGCTTCGAGGATCTGATCGCAGCGGTGTCGCTCTATCGTCCCGGCCCGATGGCGAATATCCCCGCCTATTGCCAGCGCAAGCATGGCGAGACGTGGGAGCCGCCGCACCCGGCGATCCGCCACATCGTGGACGAGACCTACGGCATCCTGGTCTACCAGGAGCAGGTGATGCAGATCGCGCAGGATATGGCGGGCTACAGCCTGGGCGCGGCCGACCTGCTGCGTCGCGCCATGGGCAAGAAGATCCGCTCCGAGATGGAGGCGCAGCGCAAGATCTTCGTGGACGGCGCCACGAAGAACGGCGTGCCGGAGGCGAAGGCCGGCGAGATCTTCGACCTGATGGAGAAGTTCGCCGAATACGGCTTCAACAAATCCCACGCCGCAGCCTATGCGCTGGTCGCCTATCACACGGCCTATCTCAAGGCGAACCACCCGGTCGCCTTCCTCGCCGCGTCGATGTCGCTCGACCTCGACAAGACGGAAAAGCTCGCGGGCCACATGCAGGAAGCCGCGCGGCTCGGCATTCCGGTGCTGCCGCCCGATGTGAACCGCTCGGGCGCGGAGTTCACGCTGGAGGCGCAGCCGGATGGCAAGGTCGCGATCCGCTTCGCGCTGGGTGCGATCAAGCGCGTCGGGTTGGGTGCGATGCGCGAGCTGGTCGCGGCGCGCGATGCGGCCGGGCCCTTCGCCTCCCTCTCCGACTTCGCGGGGCGGGTGGACCCCAAGCTGCTGAACAAGATGCAGCTTGAGAATCTGGCGAGGGCGGGCGCTTTCGACGCGCTGGAGAAGCATCGCGCCCGCGTGGTGCAGGGCGCCGAGATGATCCTGCGCGCCGCGCAGGAAGCGGCCGAGCGGCGCCTCAACCCGACGCGCGACATGTTCGGCGCCGAGGCCGCCCCCCCCCCGCTGCGTCTGCCGGACGCACCCGACTGGCCGATGCTGGAACGCCTGGCCTTCGAGGCCGAGGCGGTCGGCTTCCACCTCTCGGCGCATCCGCTCGATACCTACAAGCGCGCGCTGCAGAAGCTCGGCGTCGTCTCCTCCGCGCAGATCACGGAGCGTGCGCGCGGCGGCGGCGGGCGGCTCAAGCTGGCCGGCACCGTCGTGTCCTCGCGCAGCATCAGGACCAAGTCCGGCAGCCGCATGGCCTTCGTACGCATGTCCGACGCCCAGGGCGCTTTCGAGATCACCTTCTTCAGCGAGATGCTCGTGCGCGCCGGCGACGATCTGGCCGAGGGCACCGCGCTGCTTGTCACGACGGAAGCGCGGATGGATGGCGAGGCGCTGCGGCTGACCGCGCTCGATGTCGAGCCGTTGGAGAAGGCCGCGGCGGGGATCGCGGGCGGCGCCAAGCTCTGGCTCGAGCAATCGGCGGCCCTGCCGCATATCCGCACCCTGCTGGAGCGCGAGGGCAAGGGCCGCGGGCGCGTCGTGCTGGTGCCCGTCACCGGGCCGGGGCAGGAGGTGGAGATCGCGCTCCCGGGCGGCTTCAACATCTCGCCGCGGCTGATGCAGGCCATGAAGGTGCTGCCCGGGGTGGCCGAGGTCCAGGACCTGTAGCGGGCTCCGCCTTGCGGCCAGGGGGCTTTGGCCGGGACCGTGTGGGGCGTGGGGCACCGGCAGCCTATCGCCGCATCCGCGCGTTGCGCATGCCATGCATCCGCCCGGCCTCTCGACCCGTTCAGGGCTCGGGTGCATAGGGGTGCGACGATCCGGAGTGCCAACGCATGACCCCCAACGATATCGCCCGCGTCCAGACCTATCTCCGCCGCCTGCTGGGCTCAGAGCGGGTCCGCCTGGTGCCGCCGGCGCGCAAGGGCATGTCGGTGGAGGTGGCCGTGGATGAGGAAGTGATCGGCACCATCCATCGCGACGAGGATGAGGGCGAGGTGTCCTATGCGGTGCATATCACCGTGCTCGAGGAAGACCTGCCGCCGCCCGCCGCCGCGGCACCCGCCCGCCGTTAGGTTCCTGGCTGCGGCCCAATGGTTTGACCATAGCGGCCTGTCACGGCGCCAGCCGCGGCCCGGCCGGGGCTGGCGCCGGGCCCGCCGCAAGGCTTGCCCCGGGCGGGGAGGGGGTCTAAAGGGCTGGCGCCGCGCCTGGGCTTAGCTTGGGTGAGGTAAATCCGCACGCGGTGCGCCCTTCCGGGCCTGGTTCGCCAGGCTCAAGGGGTTCGGTCCCCGGCCCAGGCCGGGGGATGCACCGCGGAGGCAGAACCGGACCACTGGAAGAAGAGGATTTTCGCCGATGGCGATGCCCGACGTTACCCTGCGCGGCCTGCTCGAGGCCGGCGTGCATTTCGGCCACCACACCCGCCGCTGGAACCCCCGGATGGCGCCCTACATCTTCGGCGTGCGCAACCAGGTCCACATCCTGGACCTGCAGCAGACCGTGCCGATGATGGAGCGCGCGCTGCGCGCCATCCGCGACGTCGTCGCCGGCGGTGGCCGCGTGCTGATGGTCGGCACCAAGAAGGCGGCGGCCGATTACGTGGCGGAAAGTGCCGCGCGCTGCGGTCAGTACTACGTCAACCACCGCTGGCTCGGCGGCATGCTGACCAACTGGAAGACCATCCAGGGCAGCATCAAGCGCCTGAAGCAGATGGAAGAGCGCCTTGGCGGCGACGTGCAGGGCCTCACCAAGAAGGAAGTCCTGATGCTGACGCGTGAGCGCGAGAAGCTCGACCGCGCGCTCGGCGGCATCAAGGACATGGGCGGCCTGCCCGACATCATCTTCGTCATCGACGTGGTGAAGGAGAAGCTGGCGATCGAGGAGGCCAACAAGCTCGGCATCCCCGTCGTCGCCGTGGTGGACAGCAACTCCGACCCGAACGGCATCGCCTTCCCGATCCCGGGCAATGACGACGCGATCCGCGCCATCCACCTCTACTGCGACAGCGTCGCGGGCGCGGTGCTGGACGGCATCGCGGGCGCGATGTCCTCCTCGGGCGCCGATCTCGGCGCGATGGCCGAGGTTCCGGTCGAGGCGCTGCCCGAGGCGGCGCCCGCCGAAGCCGAGCAGCCCGCCGCCGGCTGAGGCTGGCCGGGGGACCGAAAGGCCCCCGCCACTTCACGTCCTATCCAGGGCCGGGGCGCGATGCCCCGGCCCATCCCATATTGACCCGATCCGATCTGGAGCAATGAAGATGGCCGAGATCAGCGCTGCGATGGTGCGCGAACTGCGCGAGCGCACCGGTGCCGGCATGATGGACTGCAAGAAGGCCCTGACCGAGGCCGCCGGCGATATGGAGGCCGCGATCGACTGGCTCCGCAAGAAGGGCCTGTCGGCAGCTGCCAAGAAGTCTGGCCGCGTGGCGGCCGAGGGCCTGGTTGGCGTCGCGTCCGGGCCGAACGTCGCCTCCATGGTCGAGGTGAACGCCGAGACCGACTTCGTCGCACGCAACGAGGCCTTCCAGAACTTCGTCGCCGAGGTGGCGAGCCTCGCACTCTCGGTCGGCGACGACGTCGAGGCGCTGAAGGCCGCGACCTTCCCAGGCACCCAGCACTCCACCCAGGAGGAGCTGACCCGGATGATCGCCACGATCGGCGAGAACATGACGATTCGCCGGGCCAAGGTGCTGCGCGTGTCGTCCGGCACGGTCGCGACCTATATGCACAATGCGGTGAAGCCGGGCCTCGGTAAGATCGGCGTGCTGGTTGCGCTCGAGGCGGCGTCCGAGCTCGAGGCGTTTGAGACGCTCGGGCGGCAGATCGGCATGCATGTTGCCGCCACGCGCCCGACTGCGCTCGACATCGATGGCGTCGAGACCTCCGAGCTGGATCGCGAGAAGGCGGTGCTGCGTGAGCAGGCCGCGGGCTCGGGCAAGCCGGCGGCGATCATCGACAAGATGATCGAGGGCCGCATCCGCAAGTACTACGAGGAAGTGGTCCTGCTGGAGCAGGTCTGGGTGCATGACGGCGAGAGCCGGGTGAAGCAGGTGGTCCAGAAGGCCGGCGGCAAGCTTGTCGGATTCGCCCGCTACCAGCTCGGCGAGGGCATCCAGAAGGAGACCTCCGACTTCGCCGCCGAGGTCGCCGCCGCGGCCAAGGGCTGAGGCGCGTCCCGTTGCGCGGGCCGTCCGGTTCGCGCGCGGCGTTGTGATGTAGGCGGCCCGGGACGGTTTCCGTCCCGGGCCGCAGCTTTTTCGGGGCTCTGCGCCGGGCCCGGCCCGCTGGCAGCCCCCGTCCTGACCCTTCACGGACCGGCGCCGAGCGCCTTGCGGTTGCCATATGGCGGCGCCTATGTTCCGCCGCCGCACACGCGCCCCGGCTCAGGGGTGCGCCGTACCTGACCCGCGCTGGAGACCTGATGACCGCCTTCCCCCGCTACAAGCGCGTGCTGCTCAAGGTCTCGGGCGAGGCGCTGATGGGCAACCGCGACTATGGCCTCGACATCGGCACCCTGAAGGCGATTGCGGGGGATGTCCGCGAGGTGGTGGCGCTCGGCGTGCAGGTCTGCCTTGTGATCGGTGGTGGCAACATCTTCCGCGGCGTCGCGGGCGCGTCTTCCGGCATGGACCGGGCGCAGGCCGATGGCATGGGCATGCTGGCGACTGTGATGAACGCGCTGGCGATGCAGAACTGGCTCGAGAAGCTCGGCGTCAGCACGCGCGTGCAGAGCGCGATCCCGATGGCCTCGCTCGCCGAGCCCTTCATCCGCCGCCGCGCGATCCGCCACATGGAAAAGGGCCGTGTCGTGATCTTCGCCGCCGGCACCGGCAACCCGTTCTTCACCACGGATACCGCCGCGGCGCTGCGCGCGGCGGAGATGGGGTGCGACGCGCTGCTGAAGGGCACGCAGGTGGATGGCGTCTATTCCGCCGACCCGCGCAAGAACCCGGCCGCGGAACGCTACACCACGCTCACCTACCTCGAGATGCTGGCGCGCGACCTGGCGGTGATGGATGCCGCCGCGATCAGCCTGGCGCGCGAGAACAAGCTGCCGATCGTCGTGTTCAACATCCACGAACCGGGGAGCTTCACCGCCGTGATGAAGGGCGAGGGGAAGTTCACCACGGTCGTGGACCAGTAAGAGGGAAGACGGGGACATGCCCGCCGATTTCCAGGCGCTGAAGAAGGACCTCCAGCGCCGCATGGATGGTGCGATGGAGACGCTCAAGAAGGAGTTCGCGGGGCTGCGCACCGGCCGCGCCTCTCCGGCGCTGCTCGAGCCGATCCGGGTCGAGGCCTATGGCACCAACCAGCCGCTGAACCAGGTGGCGAACATCTCGGTCGCCGGGCCCGGGCTGCTGGCCGTGCAGGTCTTCGACCGCTCCATCACCAAGCAGGTCGAGGTCGCGATCCGCGATTCGGGCCTTGGCCTGAACCCGATGGCCGAGGGCCAGACGATTCGCGTGCCCCTGCCGCCGCTGACGCAGGAGCGCCGTGCGGAACTCGCGAAGACCGCCGCCAAATATGCGGAGGCAGCCCGGGTCGCCGTGCGCGGCGTGCGCCGCGACGGGATGGAGACGGTCAAGGGCTGGGAGAAGGACAAGAAGGCCGAGGCCAGCCAGGACGACGTCAAGCGCTGGAGCGACGAGGTGCAGAAGATGACCGACGCGCAGATCAAGCAGATCGACACTGCGCTGGCCGACAAGGAAAAGGACATCAAGACCAGCTGAGCGGCAGGGCGGGGCGCGCGATGGACGGGATGGGCCCGGCCGGGCAGCCGGCCGCCGCGCCTCAGGCTGCGGCGGCGTTGCCGCGGCATGTCGGCATCATCATGGACGGCAATGGCCGTTGGGCCGCCGCCCGTGGCCTGCCCCGCGCGCTTGGCCACAAGGCTGGCGCCGACGCCGCGCGCCGCGCCGTGGAAGCAGCCGGCGAGGCCGGCATCGGCTGGCTTACCCTCTTTGCCTTCTCTTCCGAGAACTGGCAGCGCCCGCAGGATGAGGTGCAGGACCTGACGGCCCTGATGCGCCACTACCTGCGCACCGAAGTCGCGCGGCTCGCGCGCGAAGGCGTGAGGCTCCGCATCATCGGCGAGCGTGAGCGCTTCGGGGAGGAGACGATGCGCCTGATCGCCTCGGCCGAGGCGGCGACGGCGGGCGGCACGCGGCTCAACCTCAATGTCGCGCTCTCCTATGGCGGTCGGGCGGAGATTGCAGCGGCGGCGCGGGAGATCGCGCGCCGCGCTGCGGCTGGCACGCTCGATCCCGATTCGGTGGACACAGCGATGTTCGAGGGCTTCCTCGGCACCGCGGGCATGCCCGACCCCGACCTGATCATCCGCACCTCGGGCGAGCAGCGGATTTCCAACTTCCTGCTCTGGCAGGCGGCCTATGCCGAATTCGTCTTCCAGGACGTGCTCTGGCCCGATTGGGGGGCGGAGCATCTGGCGCAGGCGATCGGCGAGTTCCGCCGGCGCGAGCGCCGCTTCGGCGCCCGCGCGGCCTGATGGGCCAGCCGTGGTGGCGCCCCCCTGGCAGGGGCGCCGCGGCCGGCGCAGGATGCAGTCACGATGTCGAGTATGACCGGACCTTTGCAGCAGGCGGAGGCTCAGGCCCGCGCCAAGCGCTGGGGCGACCTGCGCAAGCGCGCCCTGTCGGCCATGGTGCTGGGCCCGGCCGCGGTCGCCTGCATCTGGCTGGGCGCCGAGGCCTTTGCGGGGATGATGGCGCTGGCCGTCGCGCTGCTGGCCTGGGAATGGGTGCATATGTGCGGGCGCCGCGTGCGCGTGCTGCCGGGCATGGCCGTGCCGCTGGCGGTGCTGGCGGCCGGCGCGCTGGCCGTGACGGACCATGTGCGCTGGTCGCTGGTCGCGCTCGGGATCGGCTTTCTCATTGCTTGGTGGTTCGCGCGCAGCATGGCGGCGGCACTGACGCAGCCTGCCCTCCGGCTGGCGCTTGGCGTGCTCTATATCGGGCTGGCGGGGATCGCGCTGATCGAGCTGCGTCACGACACCGAGGCCGGGCGCTACAACGTCCTGTTCCTGTTCCTGGTGGTCTGGGCGTCGGACATCGGCGCCTACATGGCCGGCCGCGCCCTTGGCGGGCCGAAGCTCTGGCCGGCGGTCTCGCCGAACAAGACCTGGTCGGGGGCGGCGGGCGGGCTGCTCGCGGCGATCCTTGTCGCGCTCGGCACGGCGGCGGCCTTCACCCCCGGGGCCTCGACCGTCGCGGTGGTGGCGGTGGCGGCCCTGCTCGGCGTAGCCTCCCAGGCTGGTGACCTGCTCGAGAGTGCGATCAAGCGGCATTTCGACGTGAAGGACAGCTCCCGCCTCATTCCGGGCCATGGCGGCCTGCTCGACCGGCTGGATGGCGTGCTCGCCGCCGCGCCGGTGGCGGCGCTGCTGTCCTTTGCGCTCGGCCAGGGCCGGGTCCTGTGGGGGTGGTGAGGGCGTGAGCCGAACGGTTTCTATCCTCGGGGCCACTGGCTCCATCGGTCGCTCCACCATGGCGTTGATCGACGCCGCCGAGCCCGGCGACTTCCGCATCGAGGCGCTGGTCGCCAATCGCGATGTCGCAACGCTGGCCGCCCAGGCGCGGCGCTGCGGGGCGGCGATGGCGGTGGTGGCGGATCCGGCCGCCTATGGCGCGCTCAAGGACGCGCTTGGGGGCACCGGCATCACGCTGGCCGCGGGCCCCGAAGCCGTGGTCGAGGCCGCCGCGCGCCCGGCCGACTGGACCATGGCGGCGATCGTCGGCGCGGCCGGGCTGCGCTCGACGCTCGCGGCCCTCGAGCGCGGCGGGACGCTCGCGCTCGCCAACAAGGAAAGCCTCGTCTGCGCGGCCGAGCTTGTGATGGCCGCCGCCGCTCGCGGTGGAGCGCGGCTGCTGCCGGTCGATTCCGAGCATAACGCGATCTTCCAGTGCCTGCAGGGCGACGATCAGCGCGGCATCGAGAAGATCGTGCTGACCGCCTCCGGCGGGCCGTTCCGCGACTGGCCGCTGGAGCGGATGGCGCGGGTGACGCCCGACCAGGCGCTGAAGCACCCGGTCTGGTCCATGGGCGCCAAGATCAGCATTGATAGCGCGACCATGATGAATAAGGGCCTTGAGGTGATCGAGGCGGCGCGGCTCTTCCCGATCCCGCAGGAGCGGATCGAGGTGCTGATCCATCCCCAATCCGCCGTGCACGGCATGGTGCAATACGCCGACGGTTCGATCCTGGCGCAGCTCGGCAGCCCGGATATGCGCACGCCGATCGCCCATGCGCTTGCCTGGCCGAAGCGGATGGCGGCAGATGTGCCGCGGCTTGACCTAGCGGCGCTGGCGCGGCTGGAGTTCTTCACCCCCGACCCTGTGCGCTTCCCGGCGTTGCGCCTGGCGCGCGAGGCCTTGATGGCAGGCGGTGGGGCCCCAACCATATTGAATGCGGCCAATGAGACGGCGGTCGCGCTGTTCCTGGACCGGCGGCTCGGCTTCCTCGACATCGCGACCGTGGTCGAGGAGACGCTGGAGGCGCTGGCCGGCATCCGCGCGGAGGGGCTCGAGGCCATCCTCGCGCTCGATGCTGAGGCCCGCGCGGTCGCTGCCCGCCAGGCGGAGGCCCGTGCGGCCCTCGCCTGAGACCTCACCCGGCGCGGCCCGGGCGTTAGGAGAATGACGTTGGACTTCCTGCCCGATGCGTTTCGCACCGTCCTTGCCTTTGTCGTGGTACTCGGCGTGCTCGTCTTCATCCACGAGCTTGGCCATTACCTGGCGGCGCGCTGGCGCGGCATCCATGTCGAGCGCTTCGCGGTGGGCTTCGGTCGGCCGATCGCCAGTTGGGACGACCGGCGCGGCACGGAATGGCGAATCGGCTGGATCCCGCTCGGCGGCTACGTGAAGCTGCACGGGCAGGAGACGCCTGAGGACGCCCCGCCCGAGGTGCAAGCCCAGTGGCGTCCGGGCGAGACCTTCCACGACAAGCCGGTGAAGGACCGCGCCATCGTCGTCGCCGCCGGGCCGGCGGCGAATTTCCTGCTCGCCGCGCTGCTGTTCGCCGGGACCTATATGACGATCGGCGTGCCGCAGCCCACGGCCACCATCGGGACGGTCTTGGCCGAGTCGGCCGCCGAGCGCGCCGGGCTGCTGCCAGGCGACCGGATCCTGGCCCTCGACGGCGAGGTTGTGACGCGCTTCGATCAGTTGCAGCGCCACATTCAGTCGCGTGCCGGCCAGAACGTTGAGATCATCATTCTTCGGGAGGGGCGTGAGCGCACGGTCACTGCCGTCCCGCAGGCGCGGCCGGGGACGGATCGCCCGGTCGGCGTACTGGGCGTCGGCTCTGCCCCGACCGAGTTCGCGCGCCTCGACCCGGCCAGCGCGCTCTGGCGCGGGGTGGTGCAGACCTGGGATGTCAGCGCGCAGACCCTGGCCGCGGTGGGGCAGATGCTGACCGGCACGCGCGGGACGGAGGATCTCGGTGGGCCGCTCGGGATCGGGAAGATCGCGGGCGAGGCGGCCGCGCTCGGGCTGGCCAGCCTCGTCACCTTCATGGCGATCCTTTCGGTCAACCTCGCGCTGATCAACCTGTTCCCGATTCCCGTCCTGGATGGCGGCCACCTGGTCTTCTACGCGGCCGAGGCGATCCGCGGGCGGCCGCTGCCGCCCAAGGCGCAGGAGATCGGCTTCCGCGCCGGATTCGCCCTGCTGATCGGCCTGTTCATCTTCGCCACCTGGAACGATCTGACCAATCTCGGGCTGTTCCGCTGGGTGGGCGGACTGCTCGGATAAGGGCGGCCGAGTCGCGCTGAAAAGCGGCTGAAACCTGCGGAAACCCGCCTTACACGCCGCCAAGGGTGGCGGGCCAAGGTCGGTTCGGCTAGGACGGGTCGCTCATCACGCTCCAGGGAAGACCGCCTTGGTCGCCAACCGTCTTATCCTGCTCGCCGCGAGCGCGCTGATCGCCATCGCCTTCTCTGCGCCGACGGAGGCGCAGCAACGCCCGCGCGCCCAGGCCGCAACGCCTGCCTCCGCCGCGCCGCCAGCGCGCGGCGAGGTCGTGCGCGGCATCGACATCGTCGGCAACCAGCGGATCGAGGCGGACACGATCCGCTCCTACATGCTGATCCAGGCCGGGGATGCGTTCGACGCAGATCGGCTCGACCGTTCGCTCCGCACGCTGTTCGCCACGGGTCTGTTCCGCGACGTGCGCGTCGCGCGCCAGGGCGACCGGATCCGCGTGACGGTGCAGGAAAACCCGATCGTCAACCGCGTCGCCTTCGAAGGGAACAGCCGCGTCTCTGAGGACGTGCTGCGTGCTGAGGCAACGCTGCGCCCGCGCGCGGTCTTCACGCCGCAGCAGGCCCAGGCGGACCGCCAGCGTATCCTCGACCTCTATGCGCGCCGCGGTCGCTTCGCCGCGCGCGTCGAGCCGAAGATCATCGAGCTCGACCAGAACCGCGTGGATGTCGTGTTCGAGGTCTCGGAGGGCGAGACCGCGCTGGTCAGCCGCATCAATTTCGTCGGCAACACGGCCTTTTCCGACTCGCGCCTGCGCGACGTCATTGCGACGCGCGAGCAGGCCTGGTTCCGTCTTCTCTCTAGCTCCGACATCTACGATCCGGAGCGGCTGGCCTTCGACCGGGAGCTGCTGCGTCGCTACTACCTGCGGCAGGGCTATGCCGATGTGCAGATCACCGGCGCGACGGCCGAACTTGCGCCCGATGGGTCGAGCTTTTTCGTCACCTTCACCATCGATGAGGGGCCGCGCTACCGCGTGGGCAGCGTGCGGGTGCAGTCGACGATGCGCGGCGTGGACGTCGCGCGGCTGCAGGCGGCGCTCCGGATTTCGGACGGCGACTGGTACGACGGCGACGCGGTCGAGCGGCAGGTGGAAGCGCTGACCGACGACCCGGCGCTGGCGCAGGTCCCCTTCGCCGAAGTCCGCCCGAG
Organism: Roseomonas sp.; assembly: GCA_044348345.1. Lineage (GTDB taxonomy): Bacteria > Pseudomonadota > Alphaproteobacteria > Acetobacterales > Acetobacteraceae > Falsiroseomonas. The sequence continues at coordinate 25,870 of JBIKSZ010000015.1, forward strand.
CGTGACGCGCGACCGTGCCGCGCAGTCGGTGGGCGTCGTCTTTGAAGTGGTCGAAGGCCCGCGAACCTTCGTCGAGCGGATCGAGATCACCGGCAACAACCGCACGGCCGACCGCGTGATTCGCCGCGAGTTCCGCCTGGCGGAGGGCGATGCGTTCAGCGCTTCCCAGGTGCGTCGCTCGCGCCAGCGCATCCGCGACCTGGGCTATTTCGCGAATGTGGACATCCAGGCCCAGCCGGGCTCTCGCCCCGACCGGACGGTTCTGAACACCTCCGTCGTCGAGCGCCCGACGGGCGAGGTCACAGTTGGTGGCGGCTTCTCGACCGATGCCGGCTTCCTCGCCGATTTCGGTATTCGCGAGCGCAACTTCCTGGGCTCGGGCGTGGATGCGCGGCTGCAGGCGCTGCTCGCGCAGCGGCGCCAGCAGCTCGACTTCTCGGTGACCGACCCCGCCTTCCTCGACCGCAACCTGGCGGCGGGCTTCGACCTCTTCTTCCTCGAGCGCGACCTGCAAGAGATCGCGTCGTATTCGGAGCGTCGCTACGGCACCGTGCTGCGGGCAGGCTACGAGTTCAACGAGCGGCTTCGCCAATCCTGGGCCTACAGCCTGGTCCAGCGCGACATATTCGACGTGCGCGTGGATGCCAGCCGTTTCATCCGCGAGCAGGAAGGCCGGACGCTGCTGTCGCAGGTCGGCACCACGCTCGCCTACGATGTGCGGGACAGCCGGATCGAGCCGCGCTCGGGCTACATCACGCGCGTCGGCACCGATGTCGCGGGTCTGGGCGGCGACGTGTCCTATGTGCGCCTGCGCGGTGACGTCGCCTTCTACTTCCCGCTCGAGCGCGTGCTTGGGGACCGCGACTTCGTTCTGGTGGTGCAGGCCGGGGCCGGCCTGTTGGAGCCCTGGGGCGATCGCGACGAGCGCATCATCGACCGCTTCTTCCTTGGCGGCGACAATCTGCGCGGCTTCCGCCTGGCCGGCGCGGGCCCGCGCGACCTGTCGAGCCCGGACCAGGACCCGCTCGGCGGGCGTCTGATCTGGACCCAATCCACGGAGCTGCGGTTCCCGCTGCCCTTGCCGTCGGAACTCGGCCTACTGGGCCGTGCCTTCGTGGATGTCGGCTCGCTGTCGCAGACGCCCGTCTCTGGCCCGGGCGTGGTGGACGACGCCGACCCGCGCGTCGGCATGGGCGTCGGCATTTCCTGGCGCACGCCGCTCGGGCTGATCAACATCGACGTCGCGCAGGCGGTGGTGAAGCAGTCCTACGACCAGACTCAGCTGGTCCGCTTCGGCTTCGGCACACGCTTCTGACCTTTTGCGGGAACCCCAAGGTGATGCTCCTCCGTCGCTTCCTGCCTGGCCTTCCCCTTCTCCTGCTGATGGTCCCTGGTCAGGCGCCGGCGCAGCAGCAGCAGGGCCAGGAATGGTTCATCCCGGGCCAGCAGCAGCAGCGCCCCGCCCAGGGTGCGCAGCCCCAGCAGCAGCAGCGCCCAGCGCAGCAGCAGGGCCAGCAGCGCCCCGCTGCCGGCCAGCGCCCGCCGGCGCCGGTCCTGGCCATGGTGGACGTGCCGGAGGTCAACCGCCTCTCCGCGGCCTTCAACCAGGTGCGCGAGGAGATCGAGCGGCGTCGCGCGCGGCTGAATGAGGACCTTCAGCGTGAGCAGCTGCGCTGGCGGGAGGAACAGCAGGCGCTTGCCGCCGCCCGCGCCACGCTCCCGCCCGAGACGCTGCGCGAGCGTGAGCGCGCGTTGCAGGACCGCATCAGTGCTGCGCAGGGCGTTTTCCGCGACCGCAACCGCGCGCTCGAGGCCGCGGGCCAGGTCGGGCTGCAGCAGATCGAGCAGGCGCTCGGGGCCGTCATCACCCAGGTCGCGCAGAGCCGCGGCATCAACTTCGTCGTGCCGCGCCAGTTGGTCATCTTCAACGAGCCGGGCTTCGACATCACCGACGAGGTCGCGGCCCAGCTCAACCGCGTGCTGCGGCAGGTGAACCTGCCGCCGGAAGGGCAGATGCCAGCCCCGG
>JBIKSZ010000382.1:0-2685 GCA_044348345.1 Roseomonas sp.
CCGCGGCGGCGCGGGCGGCGGCGTTGGTGCGCTCCTCCGCCTCGCGGCGCTGCCGCTCGCGCTCCAGCCGCTGCAACACCTCGGCCAGGTCGCGCGCCTGCGCGGCGGCGGATTGGGCGCGCTCCGCAGCGCGGTCCTCCGCCGCCTCGGCCGTGGCGCGGCGCCGGCGAGCGTCGGACAAGGCGGCCTCGAGCGCGGCCGAGGCCTCCCGCGCGCGGCGTTCCGCCGCGGCCAGTGCCGCCGCTTCGCGCTCGGCCGTGGTCAGGGCGGTCGCGGCCTGCTCCCGCGCGCTGCGCAAGGCCGTCGCCTCCTCCTCGATCCGGCGGACCATCCCGCGCAGCACCAGCGCGCCCCTGAGCGCATCCTCCGGCTCGCCCGGGACGGCCAGCACCGTCTCCGCCGGCCAGAGCGAGAGGCGCAGGATCAGCGGCAGCAGCGGCTCGAAGGCTGCGGCGCGCGCGGCCAGGGCGGCATCGGCCGCCTGCCCGTCCCGGCGCGCGGCTGCGGCGCGCAGCCGCGCCTCGGCCAATTCGGCCTCGGTCTCCTGCACGCGGCGCGCGGCCTCGACGCGCTGGCCGGCCAGGCGGACCTCCTCCTCGGCACGGCGGCGGACTTCGGCACCTGCCGCCTCGGCGGCCTGGCGGCGTTGCTCCGCGACGCGCTCGGCCTCCCGCAACTCCTGGGGGGATTGGGCGGCCGCCGGCTGTGCAAGGGCAAGGAGCGCGAGGACGGCCAGGCTGGCCAGGGCACATCGCCCCCAGGCCTGGGCCAAGCCGTGCGCGGCGCTCCGGCGTGGCCTAGGCAGCCGCAGCACCCTCGCCGCCTCGCAGCAGCGACCGGCCGGTCATCTCCGGTGGCTGGGGCAGGCCCAGCAGGGCCAGCAGGGTCGGCGCCAGATCGGCGAGGCGCCCATCGGCGAGCGCCGCGCCCGCGGGCGCCCCATGCAGCAGCACCGGGACGATATTGGTGGTGTGGGCGGTGTGCGGCCCGCCCGTCGCCGGGTCGCGCATCAGCTCGGCATTGCCGTGGTCGGCGGTGACCAGCAGGCGACCGCCCATGGCCGCGATCGCCTCCGCGATGCGGCCGAGGCCGGCATCCACCGTCTCGCAGGCCTTGATGGCTGCGGGGAGCGAGCCTGTGTGGCCCACCATGTCGGCATTGGCGAAGTTCAGCACGATCAGATCATAGGTGCCGGAGCGGATCGCCTGCACGGCTTTCTCGGTCAGTTCGGGCGCCGACATTTCGGGCTGCAGGTCATAGGTCGCGACCTTGGGCGAGGGCACCATGATGCGGTCCTCGCCCGGATAGGGCGTCTCCTCCCCGCCATTCAGGAAGTAGGTGACGTGGGGGTATTTCTCGGTCTCCGCCATGCGCAGCTGCCGGAGGCCCGCCTGGCCCACCACCTCCCCCAGGATCGCGGCCATGGATTGCGGCGGGAAGAGCGTGAGCAGGAAGGGGTTCAGCGCGGCGCTGTATTCCGTGAGGCCCGCGGCGGCGCTGAAGCGGATGGTGGGCTCGGGCGCGAAGCCGTCGAAAGCGGGGTCCAACAGGGCCGAGAGGATTTCGCGGACCCGGTCGGCGCGGAAGTTGAAGCAGAGCAGCCCGTCGCCATGGTTCATCCAGCGATGCTCGCCGATGGCGGCGGGCTGGATGAACTCATCGCTCTGCCCGGCCGCATGGGCGGCAGCGACGGCCTCTTGCGCGGTGGCGAAGCGCGCACCGCGCGCCATCGCCATCACGTCGTAAGCGAGCTTCACGCGCTCCCAGCGCTTGTCGCGGTCCATGGCGTAGTAGCGGCCGCAGACAGTGGCGATCTTCGCGCCCGCGGGCAGCGCGGCTTCGAAACGCGCGAGGAAATCGGGGGCTGCGTTCGGCGCCGTGTCGCGCCCATCGGTCCAGGCATGGACCAGCACTTCGAGCCCGGCTGCGGTGGCGGCGCGGGCCAGCGCGATCGCGTGGTCCTGGTGGCTGTGCACCCCACCCGGTGAGAGCAGCCCGCACAGATGCAGCTTGCCGCCTGCGGCCTTCACCTTCTCGATCAGCGTCACGAAGCCCGGCAGCGTGGCGAGGGAGCCGTCTTCCACGGCCGCATCGATCCGCACCAGATCCTGCATCACCACGCGCCCGGCGCCGATATTGAGGTGCCCGACCTCGGAATTGCCCATCTGCCCGTCTGGCAGCCCGACATCGCGGCCGGAGGTCTTGAGGAAGGCATGCGGGCCCTTGGCCCAGAGCGCGTCGAAGCAGGGCGTGCTGGCCTGCCGCACGGCGTTGTCGGCCGTCTCCTCGCGCCAGCCCCAGCCGTCGAGGATGACGAGCATCACGGGGCGGTGGGCGGGTCGGGGCATGGTGGGTCCTGTTGCGGGTTCGCGCGGACCTAGCCGCGGCGCGGCGCGGGGGTCAACCTCGTCGCTCGGCGCGCAACGCCTCGACCTCGGCCCGCAGCGCGCGGAGCTCTGCCAGCAGCATCTGGTTGTCGAGATGCGCTTCGCTGCGTGCGGCGTCGGCGGCGGCCTGCATCGTCGCGGCGCTGGCTTCCCCGCGCTGGTCGCGCAGCGTCTGGATGCTCTCGACGATCACGCCGATGAACAGGTTCAGCACGACGAAGGTGGCGATGATGGTGAAGGGGAAGAAGAACAGCCAGGCCCAGGGCTTGGCCTCCATCGCCTTGCGGACGACGTTGCA
>JBIKSZ010000383.1:0-2684 GCA_044348345.1 Roseomonas sp.
CCGCTGACCCGGCGAAGCTGTGCATCTGCCCGGGTCCGCGGCCGGCCTCATCGCTCGCTGGTCCCAGGGTAGCATGAGGTCGCCGCCCTCGGTGCACCGAGGCGCTTCAGATTGTTACCTCGATGTATTGCCATCGTCGGTGGCTGCCTGTCCCCGCATCCGCCTCGGTTTGCTGAACCTGCGCCTCGGTAACACAGCCGGGGTGTTTGTCGTTTTGGGGCGCCTCCGCCAAACGCAGAATGGCATCCAGTTCCACGGGTACCCGCGCTTGCCGCGGCCATAATCCGCGCAAGCCGGCTGCCCTGTTTCCCCCGGCGCTTTCCAATTCGCACGTCGGCCCGCGCCGCAGGCGAATGCTGAACCAGAGAGCACGGGAACCGCTCGCGCAGATTCCGCCCAGGCCAGTCAGTGTGCCCCGGCCAGCATCGCCGTGGGGTACAATCTGCCGCCATTCGCGGGGCGCATTGCATCCAATACAAAGCCGCGCGCCGCGTGAAGTACCTCACGCCTCGGCGGAGCATCCGCGGCATGGTCCCAGGCCTCGCTCAGCGCGCGCCCTTCCATCCCGTCCATGCCGAGCCCGAGCAGGTGCAGGACAGTGGGCGCGATATCGGTGAGGTCGCATGGCGCCTCGGCGACGGCGCCGCGTCGCAGCGGCCCGCCTGCCATCACCAGGACCGTGGCAAGCTCCGCCCGATGCAGGCCGCCATGCATGCCGCCGCCCTCGGGCACATCCGGCGCATCGAAGGGGGCGTGGCCGGGCAGGCCCCATTCATCGGCGGCCTCGCTGCCGGCGAAGGTCACGACGAGGTCCGCGCTGCGCGCGTGACCGCTGCCCAGCAGGGAGAGCGGCAGCGCCGCATCCGCCGGCAGGATGGCCGGATCCCGTGCCAGCAACGGCCCGCACCAGGGCTGCGTCGCCAGCCACGCCGCCACCTGTGGCGCGAGCCCGATATCGCGAAACCACAGACCCGGCGCGGCCGCTGGCGCGACGACGACATCCGTATCGGGCGACAGCCCGGTGCCCGCGCGGAAGCCGGCGCGGTTCAACTCGGCCGCAAGTGAGAGCTTGCCCCGGCCCGTCACATGCCCGTGGTCGGACAGCACCATCAGGACGATCTCCGCCGCGTCCGGCTGCGCGTCGCGCCAGGCGATGACCTCACCCAGGAAGGCATCAGCCGCGCGCAGCGCGTCACGCGCATGCGGCGCCAGAAGCCCGCCCCAATGGAAGGAGATGTCGGGCTCCGACAGCCAGACGAGCGTGACATCGGGCCGCCGCTCCGGCAGCACATGCTCCAGCAGGATGCGCGCCGTGTGGCGCAGCCGCGGCAGGTTCGGCACGGCGTGGGGCGGCGTCGGGCCGAAACGGTCCCGCACCAGTGCCGCGGTCGGGCCGGCCGTGTCCTCGACATTCCAGCGGAACAGGCCGAGCCGATCGGCGGCCGGATGCAGCAGCTGCGCCGCGCCGGCGGTGCCCGCGCTAACCAGCGCGAAGGACAGGCCGGCTTCGGCCAGCCGTTCGCCGAGGGTTGGCTTGAGCAACGGCGATTCACGCCCTTGCGCCATGGCCAGCACATCCTCGACCAGCTTGGTGCGCAGCAGGCGCCCCGGTGCGACAGCCGCATCGAACAGGGTGTTCGCCACCATCCCATGCCCGCCCGGCCGGCAGCCGGTGACCAGCGACGGGGTCGCGACGCGCGTTTCGGATGGGAAGACGCTGCGTGCATTGGCGAAGCGCGTCCCGGACGCCGCCAGCGCGGCGAGATGCGGTGTCGCCTGCGAAGAGACCATGTCGGGCCGAAGCCCATCGAGCGCGATCAGGACGAAGCGTGGCATCGGTGGCACCTTTATCTTGTGCGGGCAGATGGACCCCGCCGGGCGTCTGCGCCGGCGGGCCACCGGCCCGGCTCAGCGAAGCGTGGGGTCCAGACGGTCTCGCAGCCAGTCGCCGATCAGGGAGACCGAAAGCGTGGTGAGGACGATGACGGTCGCGGGCGCCAGCAGAATCCAGGGCGCCCGGGTCAGATACTCGCGCCCATAGCCGACCATGGAGCCGAGCGAGGTCTCGGGCGGCTGCACGCCGAGGCCGAGGAAGGACAGGCCGCTCTCCAGCAGGATGATCTCCGGGAATGCCAGGGTCATCGACACGATCAGGGTGGAGGCGATGTTCGGCAGCACATGGCGCCCGTAGATGCGCCAGGGCGAGGCCCCAAGCTGCCGCACCGCCGCGGCATAGCCCTGCGCGCCGGCACTCAGCGCGAGGCCGCGCGCGATGCGCGCATAGCGCTCCCAGGCATGCAGGCCGAGCAGGCAGATCAGCAGCGTCATCGAATTGCCGAAGAAGGCCAGCACCGAGAGCGCCAGGATGAGGAAGGGCAGGCTGGCTGAGAAATCCACCAGCGTCAGCACCGCCTGTTCCACCAGGCCGCGAAAATGCGCAGCCAGGAATCCCAGCGCGGTGCCGACCGCCGCACCGATGATGGTCGCGCCGAAGGCAATCAGCAGGCTGGTGCGGATCGAGTATATGAGGCGTGAGAGCACGTCGCGGCCGAGCTCATCGGTGCCAAGCGGATAGGCCCAGCTCCCCTCGAGCCCAACCGGTGGCGCCAGCCGGTTCATCAGGTTGAGCGCGGTGTAGCCATAGGGGCTGACGACATCCGCCAGGAGCGCGATCCCGAGCATCG
>JBIKSZ010000157.1:0-8945 GCA_044348345.1 Roseomonas sp.
GCGCTGCGGCCGCGGCAGGGCGGGTGTTGGTGACCGGGGCGCGGGCGGCTTGCGTCGTGCTGACCGGCCGCGCGGCAGGCGCGCCGGCCCGCGGCAGCGGCGCGGATTGGGCGGTGCGGAGCATCGCGGGCGAAGCCGCGGTTGCGCGACCCGCGACGCCGAGCTGGTCGAAGCCGCGGTCGAGCAGGCTGGCCATGTGCTGGTCGCGCTCGACCCAGGAATTGCCGCCGAAGACGGCGCCGACCACGCGCTGGCCACCGCGGCTCGCGCTGGTCACGATGTTGAAGCCCGACGCGTTGATGAAGCCGGTCTTGATCCCGTCCACGCCCTCGTAGCTTTCCAGCATCCGGTTGTGGTTGCGGATGCGAATGCCGCCGAACTGGGCGTGGGAGACGCCGAAATAATGGTAGTGCTGCGGGAAGTCGGCGAGCAGCCGCCGCCCCAGCAGGGCCATGTCGCGCGCCGTGGTCACCTGTTCGGTGTTCGGCAGGCCGGAGGCGTTGCGGAAGGTGGTGCGGCTCATCCCGATGGCGCGGGCGCGCATCGTCATCGCCTGGGCGAAGCCCGTCTCGGTCCCGCCAAGGCGCTCGCCGACCGCCGCGGCGACGTCGTTGGCCGAGCGCGTGACCAGCGCCAGGATCGCCTGTTCCACGGTGATGGAGTTCCCGGCCGGGATGCCGAGCTTGGAGGGCGGGCGGGCAGCCGCCTCCTCGGAGAAGGTGATGCGGCTGTCGAGGTTGAGCCGGCCATCGCGCAGCGCCTCGAACACCATGTAGAGTGTCATCATCTTGGTGAGCGAGGCGGGGTGGCGCGTCTCATCGGCATTGGCGGCGACAAGGACGTTGCCGGTGCGGCTTTCCACCACGATGGCGGCGTAGCGATGGCCGCCGATCTGGGCGCTCGCAGGCGTTGCGGTGGCGGTAAGGACACAGGCCAGAAGGCCCGCGCACAGGGCATGCCCAAGACGCATCCGCAATCATCCCCCTGGCCCGGCACCCCCGTGCCGCGCGAATAAGCCCAATCTATTGAATACCGACTCCGCCTGTCCAGTGAACGTATAACGAACATATAGTTAGCGCAGCCACTTGCGCAGCGGCCTTGCGTCCGGCTGCGAAGCCATGGCCGCGTCTGGCGCAGCGCCGGCGGCGGGGCGTGCGACCCGGCCATGGCTCGGTCACAAGGGCGCGAATGCTGCACTGCAAAAAAATGCTTGCATGGATGTTGGCCGGCCCACTAGAACGGCGCCGTGCTGCGCTGCAGCAAAATCCAGGGGCCGGGTGGTCGGCTCCCGGCGGGCCTTGAGGCCCTGCCGATACCGATCGCGAGGAGCACGAGGATGGCTACGGCGCCGAAGGACAGCAAGCGCTCGATCGCCCTGGTGGCGGATGTGCAGGGCGCGCAGGCGAAGAAGTTGATCGAGAACGGCGCCGCCGAGGCGCGTGTGGCAATGGAGAAGAACATGGAACAGGTGACGAAGCAGGCTGAGACGTTCTTCAAGGCTGCCGAGGAGGCCGCTGAGTTCGGCCGTGGCAACCTCGAGGCGGTGACCAAGTCCGCGCAGCTGATGGCGGTTGGCTTCCAGGACCTCGGCAAGCAGGTCTTCGCGGTGACGCAGGCCCTGACCGACCACGCGATGGAAAGCGCCAAGGCGCTCGCCGCCGTGAAGAGCCTGAAGGAAGCCGCCGACATCCAGGCCGCCTTCGCCAAGGCCTCCATGGAGCGCTCCATGAGCGAGGCGACGAAGCTGCAGGAGGCGACCCTCCGCATGGCCGAGCAGGCCTATGCGCCGCTCACCGCGCGGATGACCCTCGCGGCCGAGAAGTTCGGCAAGCCGCTCGCGGCTTGATCCGGCTTGCCGGGGCGGTCCGCCGCCCCGGCCAAAGCAAAGGGCCTGGCGGCCTGTCCTTCGGGACGGGCCGTTCCAGGCCCTTTTTTGTTGCGCCCCGCCCGACGGGCATGCCGGCCCGGCGCATCATCCTTGGCCGAAGATCGCCACAGGCCCTTCACTCGCGGCCCGGCACTCCGATATCCTGTACGGGTGTCCGCTGCTGGGGGCGCCCGGCCCGGGCGCCGGGCGGGCAGGTGCCACTCAGGCGCCGCCCCGGCGGCCTCGCTTGGGCGGTCTGGCCAGCAAGGATGTTCGGGGACCTCGGTCCTGGCTTTCGACACACAAGGCGCGCACCAAGGCAGGCATGAGCGATACGGACAAGCGGAACGGTGCAGGTGGGGGCAACGGCGCGGGCGGCGACACGCCGGGCACGGGCGTCGTCGTCAAGGCGCGGCCGCGCACGCGTAAGCCCGCCATGTACAAGGTCCTGATGCTCAATGACGACTACACGCCGATGGAGTTCGTCGTGCATGTCCTCGAACGCTTCTTCCAGAAGAACCGGGAGGAGGCGACGCGCATCATGCTGCATGTGCACCGCCGCGGCGTCGGCGTCTGCGGGGTCTTCACTTACGAGGTTGCGGAGCACAAGGTGACGCAGGTGATGGATCTGGCCCGCCAGAACCAGCACCCGCTTCAGTGCACAATCGAGAAGGAATGAGGTGTCCTGCCCGGCAGGTTCGGGCACCTTGTTCAGACTGAAGTGGGTTACCCGCCGCAATGACGAAGCGGGACCCTGTCGCAAGGGGGAGGCAGTGACCACATTGAGGGCAACCCGGCTCGAGGCGCTCTGTTGAACGCTTCGGTCACCCGATAGGGAGCGTCATCAGCATGCTGTCCCGCAACCTCGAGCAGACGCTCCACCGCGCCCTTGGCCTGGCCAATGACCGCCGGCACGAATACGCCACCCTGGAGCACCTCCTCCTCGCCCTCGCCGACGACACCGACGCCGCGACCGTGCTCCGCGCCTGCGGCGTGGATGCCGAGAAGCTGAAGCGCGACCTTTCCGAGTTTCTGGACAAGGACCTCGCGGGCCTCGTCTCGGATCGTGCGGGGGATGCAAAGCCGACCGCCGGCTTCCAGCGCGTGGTGCAGCGCGCCGCGATCCATGTGCAGTCTTCGGGCCGCGACGAGGTGACGGGCGCCAATGTCCTCGTCGCGCTGTTCAGCGAGCGCGAGTCGCATGCGGTGTACTTCCTGCAACTGCAGGACATGACGCGGCTCGATGCGGTGAACTTCATCAGCCACGGCATCGCCAAGGCGCCCGGCCGCTCTGCCTCCCGCCCCGTCCAGGGCACGCCCGCGCCGCAGGAGGAGCAGCCGGAGAAGGAGGAGAAGCCGAGCCGCGGCGGTCGCAGCCAGGACGCGCTGTCCAATTACTGCGTCAACCTCAACAAGAAGGCGCAAGCCGGCAAGATCGACCCGCTGATCGGCCGCGACAGCGAGATCGAGCGGACCATCCAGATCCTCTGCCGCCGCACCAAGAATAACCCGCTTTATGTGGGTGATCCGGGCGTCGGCAAGACCGCGATCGCGGAGGGCCTGGCCAAGCGCATCATCGAAGGCGACGTGCCCGAGGTGCTGCTGAAATCCACCATCTTCGCCCTCGACATGGGCAGCCTGCTGGCCGGCACGCGCTACCGCGGCGATTTCGAGGAACGGCTGAAGGCGGTGGTGAACGAGCTGGAGAACCAGCCCGGCTCCATCCTGTTCATCGACGAGATCCACACCGTGATCGGTGCAGGTGCCACCAGCGGCGGTGCGATGGATGCCTCGAACCTGCTGAAGCCGGCGCTGGCGCAGGGGACGCTGCGCTGCATCGGCAGCACGACCTACAAGGAATATCGCAACTACTTCGAGAAGGACCGCGCGCTGGTCCGCCGCTTCCAGAAGATCGACGTGAACGAGCCCTCGGTCGAGGATGCGGTGAAGATCCTGCAGGGCCTCAAGACCAACTACGAGAAGCACCACAAGGTCCGCTACACGCCAGAGGCGATCCGCGCCGCGGTCGAGCTCAGCGCGAAGTACATCCACGACCGCAAGCTGCCCGACAAGGCGATTGACGTCATCGACGAGGTCGGCGCCTCGCGCATGCTGCTGCCGGAGAATAAGCGCCGGAAGACCGTGACGCTGAAAGATGTCGAGGAGATCGTCGCGAAGATCGCGCGCATCCCACCGAAATCCGTCAGCGCAGACGACAAGGAAGTGCTCCGCACGCTGGAGCGCGACCTGAAGGGCATGGTCTTCGGCCAGGACAAGGCGATCGAGGCGCTCTCGGCCGCGATCAAGCTGTCCCGTGCAGGGCTGCGCGATCCGGAGAAGCCGATCGGCAACTACCTGTTCGCGGGCCCGACCGGCGTCGGCAAGACCGAAGTGGCGAAGCAGCTGTCGAAGACACTCGGCATCGAGCTCGTGCGCTTCGATATGTCCGAATACATGGAGCGCCACAGCGTCTCCCGCCTGATCGGCGCGCCGCCCGGCTATGTCGGCTTCGACCAGGGCGGCTTGCTCACCGACAGCATCGACCAGCACCCGCATTGCGTGCTGCTGCTCGATGAGATCGAGAAGGCGCACCAGGATCTCTACAACATCCTGCTGCAGGTGATGGACCACGGGAAGCTCACGGATCACAACGGCAAGACCGTGGATTTCCGCAACGTCATCCTGATCATGACGACGAATGCGGGCGCGGCCGACCTTGCCAAGCCGGTGATCGGCTTTGGGCGGGAGACGCGCGTTGGCGAGGATCAGGAAGCGATCCAGCGCCTGTTCACGCCGGAATTCCGCAACCGCCTCGATGCCATCATCTCCTTCGCCGGGCTTTCGGCGGAGATCGTGGCGCGCGTGGTGGACAAGTTCGTCATGCAGTTGGAAGCGCAGCTTGCCGACCGCAACGTGACGATCGAGCTGTCGAGTGCCGCGCGCGAATGGCTGGCGGAAAAGGGCTACGACCCGCTCTACGGTGCGCGGCCGCTGGCGCGCGTGATCCAGGAGTACATCAAGAAGCCGCTCGCGGAGGAGCTGCTCTTCGGCAAGCTCGCCAAGGGCGGTGCGGTGAAGGTTGGGCTGAAGGACGGGGCGCTCGCCTTCGACTACACCGAAGCCGCGGCGCTCGCGCTGCCCAAGCCCGAGGAAGGCGAGGGCGACGCGCCGGAGCGCGAGCCGGAGACGGCAGAGTAACATCTGCCGCCAGGCTGGCGAAGATCTGGAAGGCGTGGTCCGTTGGGCCACGCCTTTCGTTTGGCAGGGGAACGCCGATGACCACCGACACCCGCATCGCCGATTGGGACAGCTACAGCGCGGGGCTGCGCGCGCGCGGCAAGGAGCTGACGGAGCTCCACCCGGAGCTGATGAAGGGCTTCGGCGCGCTAAACCGCGGCGCCTCTGCCACGCAGCATCTGGATGCGAAGACGCGCGAGTTCATCGCGCTGGCGGTTGCGGTCACCACGCGCTGCCAGGGCTGCATCGATGCGCATGCCCGCAAGGCCAAGGCGGCCGGTGCGACGAAGGCGGAGATCGCGGAGGCGCTTGGCGTTGCGGTCGCGCTGAATGCCGGGGCGGCGCTGACCTATTCCATGCACGCGCTGGACGCGATGGACGGCACGGGGCAGGGCTGAGCCCAGCGGCGGGACGCTGCGCGCCCGCCGCCAGCTTCACCCCTGCAGCGCCTCCCGCGATTGCAGCAGCGCCTGGCGCTGGGCGGGCGTCATCTCCGGGTAGTGCAGGCCGAGCCCAGCCAGCGCGCGCGCGATGGCTGCGACGACGACCAGGCGCGTGAACCACTTCCGGTCGGCCGGCACGACATACCAGGGCGCATGCGGCGCGGCGGTGGCGCGGATCGCATCCTGATAGGCCTTCATATAGTCGTCCCAATGTTCGCGCTCGGCCACGTCGCTGGCGCTGAACTTCCAGTTCTTCTCCGGCTCGTCGATGCGCTTCAGGAAACGCCGGCGCTGCTCTTCCGCCGAGACATGCAGAAAGAACTTCAGCACCACCACGCCCTGGCGCGAGAGATAGCGCTCATAGGCCGCGATATCCTCAAGCCGCTCATCCCAGACGCGCTTGGTGACCAGCTTCGGCGGCAGCTTCTGGCGTTCGAGGATGGTGGGATGCACGCGCGCTACCAGCACTTCCTCGTACCAGGACCGGTTGTGGATGCCGATCTGCCCGCGGCTGGGCAGTGCGCGCGCATGGCGCCAGAGGAAATCATGGTCGAGCTCCTCCGCGCTCGGCGCCTTGAAGCTCGCGACATGGCAGCCCTGCGGGTTGACGCCGGTGAAGACATGCTTGATCGCACTGTCCTTCCCCGCCGCGTCCATCGCCTGGAAGATGCAGAGCACGGACCAGCGATCCTGCGCGTAGAGCATGTCCTGCTGCTGGGCGAGGTATTGCACGCCCTTCTGCAGCAGTTCTGGCGCGCCGTCCTTGTCGAGGCCAAGGCCGGCATCGTCATCCGGCTTGTGGTCACGCAGCCGAAATCCCTTGCCGGCCTCGATGCGGTAGCGCGCCAGCAGCTTCTCGATGATCCGTTCCATCACGCCCTCCGTGCGGGAGCGGAACGTATCATCCAGACGACGGCGGCGGCTTGCAAGAAGAGCGTGAGCCCGAAGGCCCAGCCATAGCCCGCCGGGTTCCAGCCCCCCGCCGCGGTGCGCGGCCACAGATCGAGGATCCAGCCGATCGCGTTCTGCAGCACGAAGACCAGCACCAGCATGGCCAGGTTGATGGCGGTGGCGACGCGCGCGGCCAGCTCCGGCGCGAAGCCCTGGCCGATCGCCGCATAGCCCGCCGGCCCCGCCGCCCCGCACAGCGCGAAGACGAACCACAACAGGCCCAGCACGGCCACGTGATGCGAGGGGTCGAGGATCAGCACGACCTGCACCGCCGCCATCCCCGCAAAGGCCAGGTACGGCATCGCCATCGGGTGCCAGCCGCGCGCTTGCAGCACGCTCGCCGCCTGGCCGAAGCCCGCGCTGCCCACCATAAGCCCGAGCGCATAGACCAGCAGCAGCGCCGCGCGCCCCGCCTCGTCGAGGCCCGCCACGTCGCGCAGCCACGGCCCCGCCCAGAGACCCTGATAGGTGAAGTTCATCGCCGACAGTAGCGCGATGGCCGGCGCGAGGCGCCGGAAGGCGGGGGCGGCGAAGATGCGGCCGAATTCGCGCGTCTCCGTCGCCAGGCTGCGGCGCGCCGGCGCCGGTCCGGGGCCGCGATCCGGCACCGCGGCCCAGATCCAGCCCCCAACCGCCAGCGCCATGGCCCCCAGCAGCAGGAAGACGCCGCGCCAACCCAGTGTCGGGATCAGCATTGCTGCCGGCACCGTCGCCGCCAGGCTGCCAAGCGCGCCGACGAAGACGCCCCAGCCCGTGTACTGCGCGACCAGCGCTTTCGGGTACCACTGGCTGTTCACCTTCAGGATGGCGATCAGCCCGGCCGAGATGCCGATGCCTGTCACGACGCGCCCGATGGCCAGCGTCACCGGCCCCGTCGCCAGCGCGCACAGCGCAAAGCCGGTGGCCGCCACCAGCGCCAGTACTGTCTGCACGCGCCGCGCGCCCCAGACATCGATCGCCAGCCCGACCGGCAGCTGTGCCGCGGCATAGGCAGCGAAGAACATCGCCGCGAGCAGGCCGAGTTCGGACGCCGAGAGCGCGAATTCCACCGCCAGCAGCGGGCCGATGGTCGCGATCAGCGTGCGGCTGGCCTGGTTGGTGAAGTTCAGCGCCGCCAGCGGCAGGGTGAGGCGCGCGAAGCTTGGCGGCGTCATGGCAGGCGCAGCCGCACGCTGACCGGGCAATGGTCCGACAGGCGTTCACGAAAGCTGCGGTCGCGCTCGGCATAGACCAGCACATTCATCGAATTCGGCACGATCCAGTCCCGCGCCGGCCCGCCGGCCAGGATATGGCTGATGAAGGGCCGCCCGCCGCGACCATCGGCCCAGCAGGGCGAGGCGAAGCCGGCGGTCGGCCGCGCGAGCGGCGTGCCGGCCTCGACGATGCGCAGGAAATCGTCGCGCTCTCCGATGCGGCGGTTGAAATCGCCGAGCACGGCGAAGGCGACGCCCTCGCGCCGCCGTGCTTCGACCCAGCGCGCGATGATCTGGGCCTGGCGCGCGAGACCTTCGCATTCGGGCGGGCTGTTGCGCTCCAGCGGGTCCTCGCGGCAGCCGGCGTTGAGATGCACCGATAGCAGCCGGATGCGCGCTCCGTTCGGCGCTTCCACCGTGATGTCGGCGCCGCGGCGCAGGCTCCGGCGCGCGCCGGCGCGGATATCGAGTTCCGCGAGGTCGGGGTTGCGGGTGATCCGCAGCGTGCGGCGCACGGCGAAGCCAGGGCGCTGGATGTCGTCCTCATCCGTCAGGTGGATCACGTACTGCGCGGGATCGAAGACGCGCGCGGCGGCCTCTGCCCCATCGATCTCCTGAAGTGCCACGATGTCGGCGTTGAGCCGTTCGGCATAGCCGCGCAACAGGCGAAAATCCTCAGGCGTGCGCGCGCGCAATTCGCGCGGCAGGTCGGGATGCCCGGCGGGCTTCAACGTCAGCCAGGCGATGTTCCAGGTGGCCAGCCGGATCTCCTGCTGCGCGAGGGCGGGCAGGGGCAGGGCCAGTCCGAGGAGGAGAAGAAGGGGTAGGAAACGCCGCATGCGCCGAGTGTAGCAGCCATGGTGCGGCCCGTCGCGCTGCCTCCTGAGCGGGGTCAGAGCAGGGCCGGGATGGGGGGCGGCGGTGCCGGCTGGGGAGTATCCGCAAGCAGGCGAGCGCCGCATGCGAGCAGCAGCTCAGCGATGGCATCGAGCTCGGCGGCGTCACGCGTGGCATCGTGGAAGGGATCGGCGCTGTCGCTGCCGCGCGGCACCCAGATCACCGTCTCATAGCGCGCGCGGGTCAGCAGCACGCGATAGGTGTTGAGGATGTGGCGCCGCTCCTCGGCGCTGCGCACCATCTGCCAGCCGCGGCCGGCGAAGCGGCGCGGTGTCCAAGCCTCCCCCTGCCAGAGCAGATCGCCGCCCCAGGCGAGGCCCACAATGTCGAGTTCGAGCCCCTGGCAATCATACTCGG